>CAZDHV010000337.1:0-2859 GCA_964505335.1 uncultured Saprospiraceae bacterium
AGGAGAGCCTCTCGACTCTGCAAAAACTTGTTGAAGGTCGATTCATTCGAAAGCCGCCAGGACTGGTTGAGTCAAGTAAAAAAAGTCGAGAAGACCTTTAACTGTGTGAACAAGTGGATCAGCTGTTTTGCCCTTGCCGTCAATGAAGAAAATGCCGACATGGGACGTGTGGTCACCTCTCCTACTAACGGTGCAGCCGGCGTCGTACCTACTGTTCTGATGTACTACTATCTGTTCTGCAAATACACTGGTAAGGAATCGATTAGAAACTATCTGTTTACAGCTGGTGAAATCGGATGTCTATTCAAAAAAGGAGCAACTATCTCTGCCGCCGTCGGAGGATGCCAAGCAGAGATCGGCGTATCTTCAGCTATGGCTGCCGGAGGTCTCACCGAAGTGCTGGGAGGAACACCACAACAATGCCTCATGGCTGCAGAGATCGCTATGGAGCATCACCTTGGGCTCACCTGCGATCCCGTTAATGGGCTCGTACAAGTACCGTGCATCGAGCGAAATACCATGGGTGCCATGAAAGCCATTACTGCCGCCAACTTAGCGCTTGAGAGCGACCCCTGCAACAGCAAAGTGTCACTCGATGCGGCCATAAAGACGATGTGGCAAACTGCCATGGATATGAACTCTAAGTACAAAGAAACATCAGAAGGAGGTCTGGCTCTCAATTTACCAGTCATCAATCCTAATTGCTAAGATTACTTCAATGACAACCAGCTTACAGTACTGCCAGTATTCAGTGACCTCTACGATCATACTGCGTCTTAAGAGTAATAGGATTTATTTTTTGGTTGATGCATAAAGCCCTCTCAGGAGGGCTTTTTTATTTTTTGAACCCTTCCTTTCTCTCATAATCCTATGATGGCCAGCGTGCAAATTTGAGGTTACGCCGAATGGGAGTAATTCATTAAGGGAATTAGGACTTCTGATGCTGTTCTGCCTCCTTATTCCGCTCGGCCAACTGTAAAAACACCAGTGATAAAAGCGTGATCATAGCGATCATATAGAATACCCTGCCAAAGTTGGCGGGGTCATTATCATAGACGAATGCAGAGAACAGCGCTCCCCCTCCAATAAAAAATTCTAAGAACAAATAAACCGTAGCCATCGCCGTACCTCGACGCGAATCGTCAGAGCGATCGATCACCCAAGCGAAGATCGATGGCGCCGCTACTCCAATAGAAAATCCTATTGCTCCAGTTGCAACAAGTATGTCAGTGGCGGAATCCGCGGTCCCTAAGATCACATAGGATATGGCTATCAACACCATGGCCACGCTGATCACCAGCCTGCGACCATACCGATCTGATACCTGTCCAGCTACGAGGCGTGACATTACGGAGCACAGGGTAAAGCTCGTAAAGAATAGACCCTTATTATGCATCCCAAAATAATCAGCTTGATCTGCTACTATAGTCAATAATGCGCCCAAGCCAAAATAGGTAAGCCCAGCAATGATTGCTGGCACCAGTGAAACAGGGTCTATAATCTCACTACGCTTTAGTCTGAAATGGTTCCACTGTACCCGCTGGGGGTTGGGTAGTGTCTCTCGCATACGCATCACCAACAATACTGATATTAACGCCGTAAATGAACTGGCAAAAAACATGGTATTCAAGGAAAACTCATTGGCTATCCAACTCCCTATCGGTGGCGTCATCGATGATCCAATATTGATACTCACCCCAATGATACCCATCGCCTCCCCTCGTCTAGCTATTGGAGCTATATCTGCCACATACGCTGATATCGCCGTAGGCGTAAAACCCGTCGAAAAACCATGCATTAATCTCAACATCAAGAACATGGATACGGCAGATAACAATGGATATAAACAGCTACAAATGATACAGACTATTGCCCCCACCGCAATCACAGGCATCCTCCCGATATGATCCGCCAACTTACCACTGATAGGCCTCGAAAGCCCCGCTGTTAAGGTGAATAGCGAAATGATGAACCCCTTGTAGTCCTCGCCTCCCATTGCGGTCAAGAAAGCCGGCAGCTCAGGTATGATCATATTGAAGCTTCCACCAAACAAGGCAAAGCTTGTACAGAGCAGTATGAACTGTTTCGTATATAGCTTTTCGATAGGGCTGCTCATGGTACACTTCTGGTAGAGTTGCAAAGGTCTCTTTTATTGATGAACAGACAACTAAATCGGGCGTAAGACTATTTTATAAATAAAAAAAGAACTAATAAATGAAGAACAGATATAAACAGTTTTAACTCATTTTGGATTAAATACAAGTTATTATAACTTTATCCTTGATGAATCAAACCATTAATTAAACCAAGAAATTGAATCAAGCATATGATAGTCGGCGTACCAAAGGAAATTAAGAACAACGAAAACAGAGTAGCTATGACTCCTGCTGGCGTGCAGGCTATGAAGCGATACGGTCATCCCGTCATCGTGCAGAAAAGCGCAGGTATTGGAAGTGGATTTAGTGATCAAGATTATGTCACCGCTGGTGCAGAACTGAGAGAAACCATCGAAGAAGTCTATGCTGAAGCAGACATGATCATTAAAGTAAAAGAGCCTATCGAATCTGAATACGATCTCGTGCGTGAAGGACAGATCCTGTATACCTATTTTCATTTTGCCTCACATCGCCCATTATTGGATGCAATGATTAAGAGCAAGGCAATTTGCATCGCCTATGAGACGGTGCAAGATTCCGATGGCAGCCTACCCTTATTGATACCGATGTCTGAAGTTGCGGGTAGAATGTCTATTCAAGAAGGTGCAAAATATCTCGAAAAACCAATGGGAGGAAAAGGTGTCCTCTTAGGTGGTGTACCAGGTGTTCCTCCGAGTAAGGTCATGGTGATCGGTGGCGGCAT
>CAZDHV010000338.1:0-2843 GCA_964505335.1 uncultured Saprospiraceae bacterium
GGGAATGGATTATTCCTTGGTGATAGAATTGTATGGTCTGACTTGTTCGTTCCAGTAGGAGAGGAGCTTGTATTGTCATTTGATGCGACCGTATCAGGAAGCGCAGATGGTCAGGTAGTAGCTAACTTCGCAGAAGTCACAGAAATGGATCAATCAGATATTGATTCAGAACCAAACAATATGGATCGTACAGCCGGACCTCGTGAAGATGATGAATCGACAGTGGTGTTCAATGTTGGTACAACATCAGATCTTGAATTGATCAAAGAAGTTGATCAGAATCAAGTATCTCCTAATGATGACGTGCAGTTCAGTATTACAATCACTAACAATGGTCCTGATCCAGCATTTGGAGTTGGAGTCGAGGATATATTACCTGATGGCTACGGCACAATCAGTAATATCTCTGATGATGGTTCCCTTACGAGAAACAGATTATTCTGGTTCATCGATGAGATAGCCGTTAATGAGTCTGTAACCTTGACATTCGACGCAACAGTGGTTCACTTCGCAGATCGTGAGTGCGACTATAGAAATGTTGCTCAGATCGTTGAGAGCTTCACCTTTGATCCAGACTCTACACCAGATAATGATGATGGAGATCAAAGTGAAGATGATGAGGACTTTGAAGAAGTTCAGCTGATCTTAGATGCTGCAGGTTGTGTAACAATTAATACAGGCGTATTCTTAGAAGGTGCTTATGATAGCGATGCCTCTTTGATGACGACGGACTTGAATAGATTAGGATACTTGCCTGGTCAGTCACCGACGACATTCTTTGGTGTAGCTACGGCGGCAGGACAGCCATACAATCAGTCACCTTGGTTCTATAATGGGACTGAAGGAGCTGCATTTAACCAACAGGGACCAGTTACTAATAATAATGGTAACTATCCGAGAACAGTCACTGATTGGGTGTTAGTAAGCTTGAGAACTGACGTTTCAGCAGAGTCTGCAGTATGTGAGAGAGCAGCATTATTACACAATGATGGCTCTATCCAATTCATAGACGAATTCGAATGCTGTAACCTCGATCTATCCTTAGATTATTTCATAGTAATTGAGCATAGAAACCACTTGTTGGTGATGTCTGACGTTCCATTGCCAGTAATTAATGGGGAGATTAATTACGACTTCCGTAGTCGTAACTCTTACCGAGGAGTACTTTCTATTGGAGTAGGTCAGAAGGAAATCGAAAGAGGTGTCTTTGCAATGTTTGCCGCTAATGGCGATCAGCAATCAGGCTCTGAAGACGCTGTAGATATAAACTCAAATGACCTGCGTGCATGGTTGATTGATGACGGCCTCAACAGTAGTTATTTCTTAAGAGATTTTGATTTAAGCGGTGACGTTAATGTTCAGGACAAAGGTCTATTCTTAGACAATAATGGAATCTTCTCTGAAGTGAGAAGAGATTAAAATTAAGACGACGTTTTAGATATTAATTTAGGACTACCTTGAATAACTTTTCGGGTAGTCCTTTTTCTGTTTTATATGAGCAAAACCATCTACTGTATTAAAATATATTATGATATATATAATACCAATTAATGGGTAATTTGCTTCAAAGTGTAATATATCTGTCACTTTTTCTACCCCAAAGTAGTGGCTTCCGCATATAAATCTGTCTAATATTACAGAACCTATGTACCCAATAGGCTTCTCCCCAGTCTAACCAGTTGATTTCCATCGTTTTATGATAAAACTTGGTAAAACTGACTAAATTAATGATAACTAGTACCGAAGGCTTTCTGCGCTCATATATGCGCGGTAGGGCCTATGCTGCGTTTGTCCTCAATCCTGTCAAGTCTATTCAAGACACGTTTACTATAGTTTCCAACTTTTTTATTTCTAACACCAAACTTTTACGTGGGATACTTTCCATATGGGCAGTTTCTCTTAGCACCTTTTACAATTTAATTTAAACATCTCAGCGATGAATCAAACTCTACGTTTTCGCAACTTCAGACAGTTAATAGCACCACTATTTATGCTTTTACTGTCATTTTCTTTTTCGCAGCTCACAGCTCAAGATGGCGAGGTAGTCAACTCGAATTTATGTGGACAAGACGCGGTTATCCAGACTTTTATACAAGGTGTTCAAGGGCCGACAGCTAATCGTATTAATATCCCAGTTATCGATGGATTCAGCCGAGGTTATGCTGAAGTATGGCTGACGACTAATGAATGCCCAAGCGGATTGCCCAACACAATAGAACTAACCTCAAATGGAGGCCAAACTCTTACTGCGACAGGCACGGACATCACTGATCCAGGAGGAAATGAGAGAGAGCGTATCTATAGGGCTACATTCACACAACCGCTGACTTCGGTTACCGTAGCAGACCTCAATGGTTGTAGTGATGTGGTAAGCATGACACTAAGCGTAGAGAGCTTTCTGGAAAACAGTGCAAGTTTCTTAGTTCAGTTTGATCGAGAGTTGGATGGACCAAGTGCTAATGGAGACGATTGTCTTGGATTTAGTCTGAATGTTGGTTCAGAATTGAATGATCGAGAGTTCGTGATTAGCATTCCGATACATGAAAAAGATAACGGTACTGACAGATTTGTTGAATTCTCTGTTTCATCTGGTGGAAATACTGTCTCTGATAGGAGAGCAGATCAGACTAATGGACCAGAGGCATCATTGTATACTGCTACCATCGTGGTACCAGCTAATGAAGATCGAATCTTTTTTGAGATATGTTCTCCGGATCAAGATGGTGATTCTTTTGGAATAGGTGCCGTTGTAGTGTCAAGTGAACAATGTAGTATCCCGTGCCCATCAGATTTTGATCCAGGATCAATTGATGGCGGTTTAGTAAATTGTGGTAGCTATACTC
>CAZDHV010000339.1:0-2802 GCA_964505335.1 uncultured Saprospiraceae bacterium
TACCCATAAACTCAAAGACATCACCTTCACAGAGGGTTGTATCTATAGTTACGGGTTCTGTAGCATCTACGATCAGGAAGTCGAATGTCATAGAACCAAGCTCACCACAAGGACTACGTGCCTCTATAAAGAAAGTACGCTGAGATGCCCTCAAGCCCTGAAGGGAGATTGATCGCATCTGAGATTCTACATCCTGTACTACCTCATTATTATCTATAAAGAAAAACACATCATCCTCCCCATTAACACTAAGACGTAGATCTAAATTCATTTGAAATATGTCAATAAAGTCAAATCGTTCCGAGGATGCATTACAGAATACTGGAATGGGGTCCGGTTGTACTGCAAAGTTGTTTAATCTACTGACATCATCAACTTCAAGGACTATTTCTACGGTACTCACTGCCGGATCATCAGGGATAAAGGTAAATTCTACAGTTTGACCAGCGAACTGATCCAAATCCGCGCTTGGACTCCAAGTACCTGGTATTCCATTATCAGATACTAATGGAAGATCTACATCTGAACATTGTATGGTAATAAATGAAAATTCTGGTGTCGAAGTACAGGTTGAATTAGTTGCCGGAAGTATAAATATATCGATAGATTCTTCAAGCATACATCCATTAGAATCTGTTAATTGTAGTGTATATAGTCCTTGTCTGCTTGGGTCAAGATCACCTGGATTAAACCTCACTTCGGCATCTGTTGAAATAAAGTTATTTGGTCCAGACCACACGAAATCAAATTCATCTGGGTCGATTACGTTCGTGTTCAAAATAAGCGGTCGAGAAGAGTTCTCACAGATAAATCCATTATCATGATTGGCAAGAAAGATACTTACCGATGCAAGATCACGCTCCACACCTGAAAATTCGATATCTCCTAACTCATAAAATTCATCAACTTCTTGATTTCCAACACGAATAGTGATGTCTACAAAAGCGGCATCATCAAATGTTTCCTCGATTAGACCATTAAAGTCTCCGCAGACTTCTATAGCTCTCATTTCCGTTGAACCATCCCCATTAAAGACGGTAAAGACAATTTCCATGAAATCTGTCCCTGGCTCAAGACATCCTCCTAAATCAATATCATCAGAGGTCATATCATCATTAGTGCCACATTCTAATGTACCTGAACTTTGAATTGGAATTTGAACTCTTACGCTACAATATGCTGTTAAGAGACCAGGTGGTACACGAAGCTCTATTTCACTATCATTTTGTCCACAGTTGGCACTTGGATCATTAGGCCCACAGGGGCATCCACAGCTACCCTCCCAGGCATTAATAACAAAGGCATCGTTCTGAATACCAAAAAAACCATCGCCATCGCAATCGTTATTTTCATTGCCAGTGGCATCCCATGTAATCCCTGTTGAAGTCGTACCATCAAGGCCTGTTTGCGTAGACCAATCTATTCGATCGATGGTTTCAAAGGTTTGGGAGAATGCCGAAATAGCTAAGAAGCATAAAACGGCTAGGAGAAGAAATTTTAAATTGTTCATTGTCTGTGAGATCATGCGTTACACATATGACAATTAACCGACGTTTCCCCCCTATGTAAGATCTCACTGATTGATGCAAAGCATGATGCTATTCGAAAAATAAGTGAAATAATACGCTAATTTTATGGCAAATTGTTGATAATGCAGTTAAGTGAGCAGGAAGTCATAAGGCGAGAAAATCTTCAAAAAATCATCGATGTCGGGATAGATCCTTACCCTGGATCAGAGTATCATATCAGTCATTATGCTACTGATATAAAAGACTCATTTACAGAGGATAACAAGGATGATTATCAGGAAGTAAGTATCGCTGGACGATTGATGATGAAGCGAATTATGGGTAAGGCCTCATTCGCAGAACTGCAAGATAGTTCCGGACGTATACAAGCATACGTAAGTCGGGATGATATATGCCCAGAGGAGGATAAAACCTTGTATAATACGGTGTTTAAGAAATTGCTCGATATCGGTGATTTTATAGGAATAAAAGGATTTGTATTTCACACAAGAACTGGCGAAGTCACTATCCATGTGAAGGAATTGACTGTGCTGAGCAAATCTCTTAAACCCCTACCTATTGTCAAGACTGACGCTGATGGAAAAGTTCATGATGCTGTTACCGATCCTGAGTTTAGGTATCGCCAGCGATATGCAGATCTTGTAGTTAATCCAGGCGTGAAGGAGACTTTTATTAAGCGGACTAAGATGTATAATAGCATTCGATCATTTCTTAATGAGCGCGGATATCTAGAAGTTGAGACGCCTATACTACAACCACTCTATGGAGGAGCGGCAGCCAGGCCATTTAAAACTCATCATAACACCTTAGATATGACGCTCTATATGCGTATAGCTAATGAGCTCTATCTCAAGAGATTGATCGTGGGCGGATTTGATGGTGTGTATGAGTTTTCTAAGGACTTTAGGAATGAAGGCATGAGCCGTTTTCACAATCCAGAGTTTACGCAAATAGAGCTGTACGTAGCTTACAAGGATTACGAATGGATGATGAACTTGGTTGAAGAAATGATTGAAAAGGTCGCCATTGATGTGACAGGATCAACAGAAGTCCAGGTTGGCGATAATGTGATCAACTTTCAGCGACCATGGAAGCGATATACCATGTATGGCGCTATAGAAGAATTTACAGGAGTCGACATATCACAGATGAGCGAGGATGAAATGAGGGCAACAGCAAAAGACATGGGTGTACATGTCGACAAGAGTCTGGGCAAAGGAAAGATCATCGACGAGATATTCGGGGAGAAGTGTGAGGCTTTATTGATTCAACC
>CAZDHV010000340.1:0-2800 GCA_964505335.1 uncultured Saprospiraceae bacterium
AATAGGCACAAAGAAGGAAATGAGCAACCCGAGCGCAGCTCCAATAGCATCTGCAGCAAAAACCACCAGTGGCTTTTTTGCCGCCGCTTCAAATAGTACAGGAAAAAAGCTCCCTGTAACAAAAGCGGCAGGCGCCATAAGCGCTAAACTTGCCCACAGTGGCAGCTGGTCGTGCAAGATCAGAAGAAGAACCATACCAACACCACCTATCAACATAAGTAATGGTCTACGCTTAGCCGTGATGAACGTACTCCCCAGTCCAGTTATGATTAAGAAACCGATTGCTCCCAGCACTAAGGCATTGTGATATACGTAGGTATTCTTAAAGAGCATCAAAATCAAAAAGTGCTCAACGATTAGAAAATTCGCTCCAACTAATAAGCTGATCCATAGAGTCTGGCTAAAAGTCTTCCCTGGGATATTGGATTTACCCTTTCCTCTCAAGAAAAACATCAACAATCCTGAGAACAAGACTAACAAGCCCGCTACCATAAGAAACAGACGTCCTACCTGTCCCAATGAAAAAATGTGCTGTACGTTACCCGCTAAGAAAGGTTGATTATCCGTGATGGGTTTAAATTCGTCAGCTTCCCAGGTCTTATCGATTGCTTGTGGTCGATTCATGATATTGGGCAGAAGCGGGGTCTTATGATCATATCCGTATGTGAAAAACTTGCTCACATCTGCTAAGGTAGGCAGGGATGCTTCGTTCTTAGATCCCAGAACCAAGATCTCCTCATTGGTACGATACGCTACAACATGAAGGTCAATGCCAGCGCTTTCGAACGTACGCATATACTGCTCGGTTAGTATTTCCTTAGGATCGAGCCCTATGGGATACCAGACCGCCAGGATTCCATCTTTGGCCAGTTTTGAGGCTAAAATTTCAAAAGCGTCTATGGTGCGAATCATATTGCCAGGCTCTAACATCATTTGGGGGTAGCCTCCTACGCTCGGCAGGTAGATAAGATCAAAATGCTCGTCGGTTCGCGTCATATAACCCCTGGCTTCGGCGTTAATCAGCTTTACGTTCTGACCCTTATAGACGCCATTAAACTGCTCCGCTAAATCATGCTGTACAGCGTCCAGTACGCCCGGCTCTAATTCAATGGCTAAAATATCGAGATCGGTCTTGGTCTTTTTAGCATACTGTACTTGCCGACCACCTCCAGAACCGATAATTACAATTTTAGCATCATTAGCGATGATATCAATTGGGATCATCCCCATTCCATGTTTCTCATAGCCATACTCCGGTGCATAGTCCCACTGGAATATATCATTGTAAAATCCCGCAAAGTTTTCTGAGGCCCCCTTGTCTTCCATGATCTCTACGAGCCCATATTTCCCCCATTTCTGATGGATGATCTCATATCCATATTGCTCATAGTATTGAGTGGATTGAAAGCTATCTCCTTTGTATAATTTTAAGAAAGCGCTGTCCATTCGTGGTATGAATACTAATGCGACAAGCAAGACGCACTCAGCCAAGATCAAAGGTGACCATTTAGTCTTCAGTAGATAAGTTACAAGTGCGACACAGAGGAATGGAATAATCATCATTGGGATGATACCCAGCGTGGTAAAGAAGAACTCTGCAAATAAATACCCTAATGCAGCGCCAAAGAGATAAAGCGCATAGACCACATACATCTTACCCTTGACGACCTTTCTGCCGATCTGATAACCGATGTACTCACTCAATCCGTAAGCGACGAAAAAGGGCAAAAAGAAGGCTGTGAAAATCACAATCTGAGCAAAGAGCTGGGTCAGCTCAATATCAAACAGATGAGCCCTCAGATAGTCATAATGCTTGCAGATGAACATCGTCCCTACAGAAAACAGCATGGCAAGCTGGAGGAGCCAAAGCGATTTAGAGAAGGAACTGATATTGATTTTGAAAAAATAAAATCCCAAAAGTGCACCAACTGGAAAACCAATAAACAGCAAATCAAAAAATAGGGATGGCATTATAAAAAATGACAACAACCTGAATAAGATCACTGTAAATAGTACGGTCCCAAATGACAGGAGAAATAGGACTGCCGAAACTGTGAAGGAGGACAGTCCTTGGTTATGCTGTTCTTGCATTGATTATAATTCTATTGGTAGTGCTTTGGTCTTGTTCATTGAGCAAAATGCGTAAGATGACAAAAATAGTTTGGATCGACAAGCATTGTACAAAGTGAGGAAAGTTGTACGAGTCGTACGTCATTTCCTGTTGATTTTATAGGTCCAGAGAATGCAATTATTCACATTCTTAATTTGAAAAGATAATCTAATCGGTTAAGAGTAGGAGATGGCCTTACAAACCCGCACTTTGCTGAATTATTGTCTATTATCCCCATTCTATATCCATACATCATTCTCTGCGGTAATATCTGATGTCTGCCCATCTCCAGTATTCACAACATGTCGCGGCTCTATTAGCATGAGATGAACTTCTTCTGCACAATGAGGTCGATGTTCTACACCCTTGGGGACGACATATAGCTCGCCTTCTCTGATGGTGACTTCGCCGTCTCTTAGCTCAATCTTGAGTTCTCCCTTGATGACGATAAAGGCTTCATCGGTGTCAGCATGGCTGTGCCATACAAAATCTCCTTGGAGCTTTGCCAGCTTGAATTGATAGTCGTTTAGTTCTGCAATGACCTTAGGTGACCATTGCTCAGTGAAAAGACCGAATTTTTCGGCAAAATTGATTGCATTGTGATTCATATGGTAGCTTCTTGACGGTATAACTCGGGTAATATTTGTGCAAGGTTATGATATTCTTGGCTACAATGGTGAAACATCTTAG
>CAZDHV010000341.1:0-2799 GCA_964505335.1 uncultured Saprospiraceae bacterium
CGCCATCGAAAAGATCTGCAAATTCAGGAAGCAGTTTAAAGAATCCACCATAGGCTGCATCAATATGAAACCACATCTGATGCTCCTGACAGATATCAGATAGTCTTGAAAATTGATCTACCGCCCCGGTATCGGTGCTTCCACAAGAAGCGGCGAGGAAAAAAGGATTTAGCCCTTCATCCAGATCTGATTGAATTTGCTGTTCCAAATGAGACGGGGAGAGCCTAAACCTACCGTCTAGATCGATCTCTCGATAAACGCAACTCCCAAGCCCAGCTATTTTGGCTGCTTTGTTGACACAGTGGTGAGTCTGACTTGAGTAATATATAACTGATTGCTTGATTGTTGGACCCTCTATATTCTTGTAGTCTCGAGCAGTGACAAGAGCTATCAAGTTGGCAATAGAGCCACCACTCGTGATATTTCCCAATGCTGTGGTGGGGTAGTTCATGAGCTCACATACCCATCTGATAAGCTTGTTTTCAAGCGTCACTGCTCCTGGACTGCCAAAATAGAGTCCAGCGTATCTATTGAATACTGATGCTAAGTAGTCTCCTAGCGCAGCAGTATATATACCTCCCCCAGGAATATATCCAAGATGACCACCAGAGGCTGGATTAACTCCGACATGATCGACAGTATCCTTTAGAAGATCGAGGATGCTGGACATTGGGGAGAGATGATCAAGATCGTCCTTGACAAGTTTGTTAAGTTGATCAGTCGGTGCTACATAGGCAGGTATGCTATCAATGCCATTAAGAAACTCTTCTGCATATTGAATTACTTGATTTCGAATCTCCAATCTCCTTTCTTCATTTGGCTCGAGAGCTTTGGCTGTTTCTTTTAGCCGTAGTAATTCATCTTTTATTCTTGCCATACTTATTAATGATGCCTTAATGAAATCATAAAATGTTGGGAATAGTAATCTTTACTAATCTCACCTCGTTTATATGTCAAATCTACGTTATGAATTATAAATCACTCGGCAAGTTAGTTTTGGCAGTATTAATTGCATGGACGCTGTTAGAAGTATTTAAATCTGTAGATCACGCACAGATGGTGGCAGAGATGGCTGCTACGGATTTTGCTTAAGACCCGTCTGTTTACAGCGCTCCTGTTTTCTTGATTCTTGATCGAACTCACGCCCAATAGCTTATTCTTTTAGTTATCAAGATTGGCATTGCGGTTATGGCCCGTTACCTGTAACACATATATGTCGTCGCCATTATTTTCATTAGTACAATGGCTTGACTATGCCTCAACAAGCCACCGAATCATATGGCGGTTTTCGTTTTCAGCAGTAAAAAACACAGAACTTTTGTTCATCACGTAACCCAAAGCTCGCATTGAGCTACAATTTGTTGTTAAAAAACAAAATGGGGAATCTTTTCTTTACTCGGAGTTTGGTAATTTAATAGCTGAAAAACAAAACTCTGCATAATGAAAAATCTACTTTATGCTGCCTTGTTAATGGCAGTATTGTTGGCTTCCTGTAGTTCTGACACCGAAGTGAGTGACTCAAGTCCACAAGCTATTTCTTTTGATCGAGTAGAAATCGATCAGCTCATAAATCAAACTGTAAGTAAAGGGGAGATCTTTGATTGGGAGATTGCTCCTGCTGACATGATACACAGCGCAGCTCTATTAAGCGACTCAATTATTTCTATTGGGTATACCATAGATGCGCAGCTAGATGTGTCATCGATTGTCGGTGTACAAGAAGGCCTAGATGATCAGTGGCTCAACAAGAGAGATGAGATCATTGGCGACATCTTAGAACGGGAACAGGCCATAAGGCCTGACGCCCAGTTAACTGTCGAGGGTATTTTACCCTTCGGTTTAGATGACGATATCCCCACAATATCTATCCAGATAACTGATGCGGATCTGATTAAAGAGTTGAAGTCTCGTGATGACATCAGATATATCGAGCCTATGGGCTACGAGCTCAAGGATGAGTTTCTTAAGAGTTCTTCTGGCTGTGATGGTTCGCCAGACAATATTAACTCAGCTGACTATACAAGGACTTCTTCTTTCAATGCTAAGATTCCATGGAATTTTGGTAATCATAATATCACAAGTGCATGGAGTAGGTCATCAGGCGATAATATTGGTATTCTCATTGTAGATACAGGAGCATCAGACGACCAAGACAATCTTGGTTCTCAGTTCGCTTCAGGCAATTCCCCCTCTCGAAGCATCACTAAATTAAGCACTCATTACAGTGGACGATGGTGGTGGAGAAGCAAAGATAGTCCGCATGATCAGTGTGGTCACGGAACGTCTATGGCGGGATTTGCCGGAGCGCCATGGAGTTCGGATGGCAATAGTGTTGGAGTGGCTTATAGGTCCAACATCGTTTCTGTAAGAGCGGTGAACGATGTAATTATCAGCAGCTCTAATGAAAAGAATGGCGTCAAGGATGCTTTGGTAATTGCAGGTAATCGATCAGATGTTAAGATCGCAAGTATGTCTATAGGTAATATCATTAGCTCTGGTACGGTACGAGACGGTGTTAACTATGCTTATAATCGTGGCAAACTGATTTTTGCAGCGGCAGGTACCTCTACCTCCTTTACCAATTTTGTTGGAGTGATATTCCCTGCTAATCTAAGTAATACAGTCGCTGTTACAGGCGTAAGAGATCAGAGCAGCTATAGCAGATGCAACACATGTCATTCTGGGAGTGCTGTAGACTTTACAATACAGATGCAGCGCAGTAACAATACTAGCCGAAATTCTATTTCATTAGCTACTTCTACCAATACACCTAAGTATGTTGGTGGATCTAGTGCTGCT
>CAZDHV010000342.1:0-2780 GCA_964505335.1 uncultured Saprospiraceae bacterium
TGCAACGAGCACTGAGAAGATAGATCCTGATGTGGAAGCGGTGATGGATCTGTAAAAGATATCAATTAGGACTATTTTGAATATTTATATACCCGCATTACAAAGTTCACAATTTGTTGACATTTTGCGATAAAACACCTTTCTTTGACTTGTGAAAATTCGAATCATCAAATGGTCAAACGTGCTCCTAAGGTGTAAGAACGACACAATGATGTTGAACGCAATTGAAGACTTTAGAAGAAGATTGAAATTTGCAAGCGGATGTACTAATCCTCAAGAGTTGATTAGTTCATTTCCTGATAGTGACTTGATAACTTGTAAAAAAACTAAGCAAAGTCGAATTGTCTTCAATATTAGAAATAATAAGTACAGGCTGATTTGCGACTATCTTTTCAACGAAAGCACTTGCATCCTATTCGCAAAGTTCGTCGGAACGCATAAAGAGTATGATAAAATAGATGCTTGTACCGTAAACATATTCAAATAGAAATATGAAATACAAAAGAATTCATGACATCAATCTATATAACGAGTATTGTAATATATACGAACGGTTGTTAATGAAAAACTCAAAAAAGTATTCAGAGGAAATCGACTTACTTGAGTTACTTATTGAGGATTTTGACAATAGAACAATTGAAAACATTGGCAAAAATGAAGACATGGATCCTGTTGAAATACTTCAATACTTGATGGAAGAAAACAAACTAACAAAAGCAGAGCTTGCACGTCAACTTAAAGTTTCAAGACAATTAATCACTGAAATCCTTAACTATAAAAGAAATATCAGTAAACGGATGATTACGAAACTAAGTAGTCGATTCAAAATGCAACCGGTTGCTTTTAGTCGAGAATACGAACTTAAAGGAAATGTCAAGAGTAAAAAAGCAGCAGCTTAAATACATACTGTATCTACCAATAGATACGACAGCATACATTCAAACGCAAAATAAACGCATAGTAACCACCTGTCATTATAGTGGATGATGTCATATCTCTCCTCTCATTCCTCCCACTATAAGTCATCACAGATAATCACTAACTTGCAGCAACTCATACTCCGGTGAAGACTCAAAGAATATATTGAGTAGATTCATATGGCCAGCGCCATATATGACCAAAATTCTATCTTCAGCTGTTGTGTTCAGTCGTTGTATATTTCTAAATATTCTTAGGTTCCTATTAAACCACCACCCAGTGGTGAAATCTGGTCCAAACTGGTCATACTCTGAAGTCTCATACTTGAACACACCTATAAAATAATCGCCCAAGCTCTTTGTCAATTGTTCGGGATCATTCATTCGTTTAAGTTCGGCTACGATTCCTTTAGTTTTAAAGAGTCTTTCTTCATTTCTGAAGGATTGCAAAAGGGTGTCAGGGTGGTTATAAAAGAAGTCCCAAAACTGTTGCTTAGCAAGAGTATCCCTGCCTACGAATAATTGATCTACATAGTTGTAGTCAGCGCCCCATGCATCGGTGCAATAGAGACGATCATGATTCAGGGACTTGGCCAGTCTGAAGCCAATTTGTTGCCCCTCACTTCTGGTTAGCTTGTGCTCACCACTTAAGTAGGATGTATAGAGTGAATCATAAGTCGATTGAAACTCTGGTTCTCGCTCAATTACAATTTTTGTAGGATTGAACTTTTCTAGTTGCGATACAATCAATCCTATTTCCTCCTGATACTTCGAGTCGTACACATCAATTTTATCGCTATCATCAACTTTTGCGACATCGAGATTGGGGAAGTTAAAATGAAACGTGCCCAGGGTCAACACTTGGGTTTGTTGTGGTGAGGGGCTACCCTCCTCCATGTTGGCTTCAGCACTTCTTTGATCTGCGTCATGCAAACCAGACATCATTAAGAGTAGGGTGAATAAAATGAGAATAGAATCTTTCATAATACGGTTATATTTATCAGAAAGACGGAGGTTGTGAGCTGGTGTTACAGGCCTTGGGAGCTAACGGTTAGAGTTTACATATTTGGGCCTTTTATAAACCCATCTGCTATCATTAGTCTTTTTGCATTATCTCTATCCTGATCACTTTGGGGAAGTTCAATGTAATATGGCAAGACTTGAGATTCATCTAACAGCTCTACAATTTTCAAATCCACTAATTTTTGTATTTCCCCAAGAATAGTTCTATCTAACCCATCGGGTATTGATGATTTCGAACCATACTTCGTAGCCATTGAATTTGTAAATTCAGTAATAGTTATTTGGCCATTTGCCGCTAAAAAAATCGTTTGAAGCCAAGGATCCAAAGTTAATACTCTTGGAGCATTAGGGTCTACTACGTTGATTGTTTCTCGGTCAAGCCAGTCCCAGGTAGCTCTTCTTACGAAATAGCTATCTCTAATCTTAGATGTTTTAAGCTCTTCAAATTCAGGCAGCTCAATTCTTTTCTTCTTGAATAAACTTAAACATTGTTTCTCATATTTTATATGACTCTAATGATCCTGGTTACGTTTTCTACTATAATCACTTCAGAGTGATTTGACATATATCGTACTGTAACATAGCTCACACTCTTTGAGTGTTTCCTAATCTTTGCTGAAGTCAATTCAGACTACTCGTACTCGCTTTTAACCATTTAATCATCAAAATCTATTACTGACAGTCAGCTGATTGCGGTCAATAACTCTCACTCCTCCTCCCCCTGAGCTACCGGCCTCGGTGCCACCTCTAAGGCAATCAGATCCTCTAACATCTCCGAGAGGTTTGGCTTGGGGACCAGGCCAGAGAACCGCTCGATGAGTTGACCATTCTTGATAAACA
>CAZDHV010000343.1:0-2777 GCA_964505335.1 uncultured Saprospiraceae bacterium
TCCAGAACCGGTAGGTTCTTCTCCATTGGGATTGTGCTCCAGGGGCGATGTCGACCCTGTGGAATAGTTCTGGACTTATGACATGGGAGTCGCCCCAGAGATTGACCTTATGAGCACTGAAGTCTCCCGTCTCTGTGATGTGCAGCTGTGATGGCTTGTGATAGAGATGCCACTGTGCAGGAGCAGTCTGCCCAGACGATAGTTCACTGAAAAAGAAAGGTTGGGTCGGGTGGTGCTTGAAGACTACTGTGTTTTTATTGATCATGACTGCGTTATCGAGATTTACTATTTCGCTGCATTTACCGAGATCTATATCAAACGGAAATCGCAGCTCATAGTCTTTACCTATAGCGCCATGATTGACAGCTATGAAGTTATGGACGTATTCAGTAGTGCTGATAATGGTGTCGCCATTGTTATGGAGCTCATACTCTATGACGAGTTCTTGTCCCTTGAGCTTTATTGTCTTGTGTAAGGTGTGTGAAGTCCGATCGATTATTGATGATTTGCACCGAATGCTGATCTGATCAGGTAAGAGCTCATAATCGAACTGGGCAGGATCTATAGAGTATGGGAGGTTGAAATCGTACCTAGGCCGCGTCTTAAGGAGTTGACCGATGCCGATCTTATGAAATGGATCTCCTGCCGTTGTACGATTGTACCTATCTGGGCCATCAATGTCAAATTCATTATAGAGACCTCGGCCATAGCGCTTTTTCTCAAAATGATCATTTAGCTCCGTCGTTGTAATCGGTATTCCACGAAAGCTCAGCTTAGTGACCTTACCACTCCAGTCAAATCTTGAATATTGATATCCTTCATGTGGAAGATCTATTGTGACACTGAGGTCGTTATTCTGGAGGATATGTGGCATAGGAGGGTTAGAGGTTTTCTACAAGTAGTTTTTATCTCGACAGTTTGCTATGATTTATAGTTTTGATCTCAAGAAATGCAACATTCTAATTATTTTCAAAACATAATAGATATTACCATCTGATTCAATTGATATCATGCGAACATACAATACAATTGTTTTATTACTTTTTTTCTGCCTGTTTCTTGCATGCAGCAGCGAAGATGAAGAAGAAGTTGTGGAGCCAGAATTTTTTTTCAATACGTCTTCTACAGAATATAATTATGATGAATGTTTTGCTGAGTTTAAGGGTAGAGCTCTATCTTCAAGCACAGCTACTGAATGGGGATTTGTTTATTCTTATGAAAATGAGATTCCAACCTTTGATGATGTCAGAGTTGTTTTAGGTACCTCAGTGAATCGAGCTAATTTCTCAATAACTGTTGAAGACTACGTTTTCTCAAGAACATTGTTTTGGCGACCATATGCAATAATAAATGGCGAAACTCTATTCGAAACGCCAAGGCAGTTCGTCGAGGATTATAATATTGAGAACTTATCAACACTAGAGATTTCATTTGATTGCCTTGCAAGTGAAAGAGAATTATTGATAAATCAGTCTTTAATTTGCCCGTCCGAACCAGTCAATATTGAGGTTTGTATAACTGCTCAACAGCTTAGCAACTGTCAGGAGTTTCCAATTACAAATGATGAATATACTGTTGTACCTCTTGATGAAGACGTATTAGATGTAGATGTTTCCTTGATTGAGATAGATGAACCTAGAAGTAGATTTTTTACTCAGAGAGTCCGCACCTCTAGACAAATCCAATCTATAGAGCAACAAAACATGCCTTTGGCAGTAGCTGAGTCTACTGGATTTAGAATAGGTGACTCATTTTATCTATGTGGAGGTTACACTGAATCTGATTCCACATTCGTCAGTGATTTTTGGCGATACAGTTTTCGTAGTGGAGAGTGGAGTCAGTTAGAAGACTTTCCTGGAGGACAACGAGGCTTTCTCTTTTCAGCTGTCGTTGGAGATAATGCCTATTTAGGAACTGGTGGCTCCCAGACCGAATTTTATTCGGATTTTTACAGTTTCAATATCTCATCAAATACTTGGAGGCAATTAGAACCTTTGCCTTTTCCGGGTATTGCCGGCGTTTCTTTTGTTCTAAATAATAAAATTTATGTGACCAATTTGCTCCTCGGCGAGAGGAATATCTCAGAATTACTATTTGAGTACGATATTGAATCTAACAGATGGCAACGGCGGGGTTTTTTCCCTATAGCTTTTACTTCTGCAAGGAATATGGCTGTTGCTTATGATGGAAAAGGATATCTAGTAAGTACAAACAGAAATCATGTAGAAATTTTTCAGTATACAGACGTTAGTGACCAATGGAATATGGTTGCAGAATATCCAATATCGTGTAATGATGGAGTAGCTGTTGTAGACGATGGAATTTTATATATCACGACGGGTCGAGGTATGGAAGGCGTATATGCACTTGATTTGACAACCTTCGAGGCACAATTAATATGCACACCGCCTCAAGATCAGAGATCTGAAGCGGTAGGGACCATTTATGATGGCGAGATTTTTATTTTTGGTGGTTTGGAAGATGATTTAGACGGTACAGTATTCAGAACTCTAAGCACTGTCTATTCTATGGAGCTGTGATGCTGTATACTCATGTTTTGGGTTACCCCCGCTGGCGTGATTGAGAAGAGTCTTTATTTGACACTTACTGACTTAATCTCTTTCTGATTTGCAATCTGCTGGCCAGCCTTACGACGAACTCTTGTTGTGGTGTGAAAATAAATTCTTGGAGGTAGCATGGCTTATAATAGCCCATATAATTGTTAATGATAGGTTCAAAGCTGTTGCCATTACGATCTTCATGTCCTATCATTTCGC
>CAZDHV010000344.1:0-2770 GCA_964505335.1 uncultured Saprospiraceae bacterium
ATCCAGATCTCGCTTCATGTCTTTTTCTTTGATGCTATTGCGCTTGTCATAGGACTTTTTACCCTGAGCCAGCGCTATCAATATTTTGGCTTTACCGCGTTCATTGAAGTAGATCTTGTAAGGCACTATGGCAAATCCTTTCTCCTTCGTGCGCTTGTCAAGTTTGCGGAGTTCTGTCCTCTTGAGTAGGAGCTTTCGAGTACGTCGGGTCTCGTGATTATAGATATTGCCATGGTCATACTCTGCTATGAACAAGCTGTGTATGTAGAGCTCATCATCCTTGAACACACAGTAGGCATCATTCAGATTGGCCTCACCCTTACGTAGGGACTTTACTTCCGTACCAGTCAGCATGATACCGGCCTCAAACTCTTGGATGAAGCTGTACGAAAATTTCGCTTTGCGATTTACAATTTCTTTGACCTTGTTCATTTAGTTATTCATAAGCTGATGCGCTACAACCGCCACTGTCGTCTATAAAGTTTCAGATAACCCAACTTATTTTAAATGCTCATTCAAGAAGTTCGTCATCTTATTATACAAGTGCAGTCTTGCACCATCTCGCACGATTCCATGTGCACGGTTAGGATAGATATAGGTATCAAACTGTTTGTTGGCTGCAATTAAGGCATTAGCCATTTCCATACTATTTTGAATATGGACATTATCATCGCCACTACCATGTACGAGTAGATAGTTACCCTCGAGCTGATCAGCAAAGTATACTGGAGAGTTGTCTTTATAGCCATCCTCATTCTCTTCAGATGTACGCATGAATCGCTCCGTATAGATGGTGTCATACCACTTCCAGTTAGTTACAGGCGCAACGGCAATGGCTGTGCTGAACACGTCTGCTCCCTTAAGGATACATAGCGAGGACATATAACCTCCATAGCTC
Organism: uncultured Saprospiraceae bacterium; assembly: GCA_964505335.1. GTDB lineage: Bacteria > Bacteroidota > Bacteroidia > Chitinophagales > Saprospiraceae > GYS-P2D. Next base: position 899 of record CAZDHV010000344.1, read on the forward strand.
CAACCGAATATGCCCACTTTCTCAGGGTCAGTAAATGGCAATCCAGCGAGATACTTGCCTGCCTCGATTTGATCGATCGTCTCGAAATGCCCCAGTTCTAAATAGGTCATTTTTTTGAATTCTTCTCCTCGGGCACCAGTGCCCCGACCATCGACACAGGCTACGATATAACCTTGCTGAGCAAGCATCTGAAACCACCAGTAGTTAACACCACGATAGCTATCAAGAACTTGCTGACTGCCAGGTCCGCTATATTGAAACATAAACACAGGATAAGAGCCAGCAGGGTCGAAATCTTTTGGCTTTATCCCCCATCCATTGAGTTGAACACCTTCAGAAGTGGTAAAGTCAAAGAACTCAACGGGCTGCACGCCATATTCGGTCTGCTTGCGAGCGATGTCAGCGTTATCCTCAAGCAGTCTTACCTGATTGCCGGCTCTATCAAAGACGGTATAGGTAGAAGCCGTATTGATCGTAGAGTGATTCAATGTATAGTAGTCATAGGTGCTGCTGAATGCTGCGCTATTGGTACCACCATTGGGTGTTAAGAGCTTCTTCTGTTTTCCATTGAGGTTGACTTGATACACTTCTCTTCGCAGCGGCGATTGCTCTGCAGCTTGATAATAGACGAGACCATTAGCTTCGTCTACGCCGTAGAAACTTGTCACATCATAATTGCCTCTCGTCAAGGCAGCCACTTCACGACCAGACATATCATACTTATAGATATGATTGTAACCTTCCTTTTCACTGGTCCAAATGAAATGTTGTCCATCCTTAAGGAAGTTGAGGTGATCGTGTACGTCTATGTAGTACTTATTCTTCTCTTCAAGTAAAACCCTTGAGCTGTTATCATCAGTGTCTATGAGATAGAGCTGAAGATGATTTTGATGGCGATTCATCTTAAACACGCAAAGCTCGTCAGACTGTGTCGTCCACATCGCTCGAGGGATATAAATATCATTCATATCTCCCAGATCGAGTGCCTCACTCTCCTCACTCACGAGGCTAAAGACATGAGCCGTTACGTCAGCATTTTTTTCTCCAACCTTTGGATACTTGAAGGTGTGATAATCTGGATATACTTCATCTCGATGGTAGGTCATGGTAAACTCTGGTACTTCTGACTCATCAAATCGTAAATAGGCTATGCGCTTACTATCAGGTGACCACCAAAAAGCTTTGACGATAGAAAACTCCTCCTCGTAAACCCAGTCGGTAACACCATTGATGATGCTATTGATCTCACCATCAAAGGTGACCGGCAATGTTAGCTCTTCGTCAATATTGAAGTAATACAGGTTGTTCTCCCAGACATAGGCAACGTGTGTACCATCAGGTGAGAATGTTGCATTCATCACTTTGCCTTCATCGTAAATTGACGATAGCTTTTCGGTGGCAAAGTCATAGACATAGTAGTTGGCCAAGTAAGACCTCCTATAGATGCTCTCGCTGTTAGCTTCAATCAGGATAGCAGACTCATCGTGATTAAAATGATAGCCATCGATCTCGATGTCTTCACCTTTAAGGCTTGCTGCGTTAAAGATGTCTTCTACCCAAGCGCCTGAAGTGATATCATACTTCTTAATCGTATTGTCCTCGAGCCGAGTAAAGTGCCGACCGTCTTGTAAGAAGTTGAACCCAGGCACTCGATTCGGGAAGAACTCATAGTCTTGCCAGATAGCTTCGACAGTAATATCTTTTTGTGAAATAGCAGCCTGAGATATTAGGAGGAGGCTGGTAATAATGAGTATAAGCTGTTTCATAAATTGTCTATTCTACTATAAATAACGCATTGCTAAATAAAAAAAGTCCGTTGTGCCAGAATCCTCTATAGAGTGGATTGTCAACCATATAGATGACTGATCCTCG
>CAZDHV010000345.1:0-2769 GCA_964505335.1 uncultured Saprospiraceae bacterium
GCGAGTTCTATGAGGGAATTCAGCGTGTCATCAGGACAGCTAAGTATTCATAACCCTATATGCGGAGGCTATCCCGTAGGAAGCCTTCCGCGACATAGTGTCATAGGATGTTTTAGTTTCTTCCAGCGATCACGCCGCCATCTGTATCCCAAATAGCGCCTGTTACCCAAGAAGATTTGTCAGATAGCAAAAACAGTATGCTATTAGCAATGTCATCTGCCGTTCCATTTCTACCTATGGGATGGAAGGCGTTAAATCCCTTTAGGGCTTCTTCTGCTTCTGCTTTCCCTCCGAAGACGCCATGGTATACTGGTGTTTCAACAACAGCTGGAGAAACAGCATTTACTCTGATGTTGTGATCGGCTAATTCCATAGCCAGATGTTGCGTAAACGTGTGTAATCCAGCTTTTTGCATGGAGTATGCTGATGAAGGCGTTGCTTTAATGGCTTGCTTGGCCCACATCGAACCTACATTTACAATGGATCCACCACCACTTTTTTGCATTGCTCTGGCAGTGGCTTGTGTAATGAAGAAGAATCCTCGGTTCAAGTCTAAGTAAGAATCATAATCCTCTGGAGTATGATCTAAGAATGGCTTAGGCCCAAAGATACCTGACGCATTAACCAGGTGATCGACATTGGAGAGTTGATTAATCTTGGCAATGAAGTTGTTAACCTCTCCTTGGTTAGTGATGTCCACTTGATGCTTTACAAGATTGGTGGCGTCAGCTATTTTCTGAGGACTTCTACCTACTATATGTACGGTAGCACCATCAGCTAACAATTGTTCTGCTGTGGCTTTTCCGATACCACTTGTGCCACCGATTACAATGGCTACCTTGTTTTTAAATTCTGTCATATATAATGTTGTATTTAAGTAGACAGACAAGTCTGTCTTTTTTAAGAAAAAAAATTTAGATTATTTGAGAGCAGATGTTCTTTGCCTCTATTATTGGCCAGTTCATCTGATGCAAGTGACTCTCGCCAACTGCACTTTCGTAGAGCAAATAGATCTGACGATCCTTTGATTCTTTATATTTTGAAGGCTTATCCTTAAAGTTGATCTGAGTTAACTCAGAGATTAATTCTATAAATTGCTTTTTCTGAAGTTGGATTTCTGTTCTAATCTTTTTGTCTTCTCGTGGAAGCTCTGAAACTGTCTTGATGCACCAGCATCCATTGAATGAATGATCATCAAAAAACTCTTCCAAGTAATCGAAAATCGATAGGATTCTGTTTTTAGTAAGAGGCTTTGAATAGCAATACTCCTTGATGCTTTCTATGAACTTCGTGTTCATATATTTCAAATAGGATAGACAGAGCTCTTCTTTCGACTTGAAATGATGATACAGTGTGGCTTTTGCGATTCCAGATTTTTGAATTATTTCATTGATTCCTGTTGAGTTATATCCATTGCGATAAAACAAATCTGAGGCGGTTACAATGATATGATCTCTTAATTCTGATCCTTTCACGATGCAAACATAAGCTAAATATATCTAAATAGACAAGTCTGTCTGCTTGTGTCCCCTGTTGCACGACATCGTGCGTCATTGGCCTGCCGATGTTGGACCCATGCGCCGTTCAGTATGGGCCCGCTGAGCGATCATGAGTTTTCAGCGTGTGACGAAGCCATATATGTTTGCAATCCGTAAATGGTGAATTGGAGGAATCATAAAATTATCGATAGTTTAGTACTGACAGTTATAGTTAGTGGTCATAAGATATCCCAGATGATGAAAAATATGCAATGGTTCAATGAGCCAAAGGATTGGAAGATTGTAGGAGATTCTTCCTTGTCTATGTCGGTAACTCCACGTACGGATTATTGGAGAAAAACCCACTATGGATATACTGTCGATGATGGTCCTTTTCTGTATTCAAATATTGGAGGAGAATTTGAAATTCAGGTGAAAATGACTGGAGCATATAAAAGTAGGTTTGACCAAATGGGGATTATGATCAGAAAGGACGAGACAAGCTGGATTAAGGCAGGTGTTGAGTTTGTAAATGATCGGCTTAACCTAAGTACCGTCGTTACTCACGAGTATAGTGACTGGAGTGTTATTGAGCTCATGCAGAAACCGCAGGCGATATGGTTGAAGGCCATTAGAAGAATGGATGCAATCGAAATAAAATACTCCTTTGACAATGTAAATTTCGCCATGATGAGATTAGCCTATTTCCCAGAAAACACCCCAGTAATGGCCGGACTCATGGCCGCTTCGCCAGATGGAGATGGCTTCAATGCTATGTTCGAAGATTTTAGCATTAAATACCTTCCCGATCTGAAACGAGATAAGTGGCTTGAACACATGTTTCTTTGTTTGTTTCATCTCCATAATATTACAGTTTTCTAACTATAATATCATCCGACATAATAAGGGGCTGTAACAAAATTCTTGCTATCTAATTGCAAAATAGAATTGACACCTAAGATAGTCTGAACACAATATTTAGGCAAAGTGTTTTATATGAAAACAGTTCATTCTCATAGTTCAATTTCAAAACATGTTAAAAACCTATATCTACGGAAAATAACAAATAAGGGTCAGCTATACTGGAAGATAGGCTAGCTTGGTTATCTCTTGCAAAATTACTGGTAGAGTACAAGTCTTCAAAAGGAAATCTAAATTCAAGCATTATAGTTGATCGCCTTTTATTCAATTGTATCTTATGTCCGGCTTTAAATCTAATTAAATTCAGTGAAGTATGATCAAAATCAGGGCTATAAGTGTTCGCTTGACTATATCCTAAATTAAAATTAAT
>CAZDHV010000346.1:0-2755 GCA_964505335.1 uncultured Saprospiraceae bacterium
TAGGTTTCCCAATGCTTCTTAGGAAAGTATCTATACACTGCTGCCCATTTATTGAATAGCCTTACGCCAGATTATGGAATACCTTTTGGACATCCTCCTCCTCTTCCATCTTAGCAATGAGCTTGAGAACTTCGTCAGCTTGGTCTCCAGATAGCTCCATCATATTCTGTGGGATCCACTCGATCTCTGAGGACTTCACTTCCATCTTGCGATCTTCTAAGGCTGCTTGCATGTTGCCAAACTCATTAAAAGGCACCCTGATTACGAGCATCTCATTGTCATTGTCATCGGTACCAGTTCCGAGTTCTTCGAGGCCATAATCGATTAGCTCGAGTTCGAGCATCTCCATGTCGTGATCTGCGGGTTCCAGTTTGAACACGCCCATCTGTGTAAATTGAAAGCTTACACTATTACTGGTACCGAGGTTGCCGTTACACTTATTGAATACGGCCCTAACTTTTGCAACAGTACGAACTGGATTGTCCGTAGCGGTATCTACAAGAATCGCTACACCATGTGGTGCATAGCCCTCATACATGAGTTGCTCATAGTCCGAGGTATCCTTGCCCATGGCTCGCTTGATAGCCGCTTCGACCTTATCCTTAGGCATGTTGACACCTTTAGCGTTTTGCATGGCACGCCTGAGTGCAGGATTGTTATCTGGATCAGGACCACCAGCCTTTACGGCTATGTTGATGTCTTTGCCTACTCTCGAAAACTGCTTCGCCATACGATCATAGCGAGCAAACATTGATGCTTTCCTTACCTCAAATATTCTACCCATGACAGCTGTCTAATTTTTATGCAAAAATAGGAGACTTTAGATTTTTATAAATAAGAGAGATAATTACTCTTCTTCAAGAGCCGATTGATCCTTACGGAGGCCACTATTGACACACTTCAGATAGACCTCCATCGTCGCTCGCACATCTCGCTCGCAATAAGCTGCAATGTCATCCAGCTTGCCCGACCAATAAAGTCGTGATACATCCTTCCCGCTGATCGAGTCCTTCGGCGACGCTACTCCTAGCACTTGACATAATAGATCAAGCGAGGTGTAATGCTTATAATCGCCAAACTTCCATAGATCGAGGGTATCGATCAGATGCGATGTCTCCCAAGTCTTTGCCCCCATGATATTTAATAAGTTTGGCAGGCGCATCTGATTGATAATCATTCGGCGGCAGAGAAATGGAATATCAAACTCTCTAATATTATGTCCGCAGATATAATGATTGTATCGATCATAGTAGAACTGATGCAAGAGCTCAGAGAACTCTGTCAATAACTCAAATTCATCTTCGCCTTTAATCGTTCGCAGCCTGAACTCGTGCTCAGGATACTCCCCTCTGATATATCCGATAGAGATACAGATGACTTTGGCATACTCTGCATATATGGCCGCCTTGTTGTTAAAATAGTCTTGGGCAGTCTTGTTAGCATCCAAATCCGCTTGCGGGAATGAGCGATAGCGCAGATATCGTTGATTCCAGTGATGCTGCAGAGCACCGTCAAGTTCGTCGTAATCTGAAACTATCGTTGACGTCTCGATATCGATGAATAAAATTCGGTGCAAATTTTGCAAGCTAATTGCCATAAGTACTGAAAATTAGGTAATACCCTAATGAAATGCGCCTAAATCAGCACACATATTGTAGTTGCAAACTAAATTTACATTACAGAACTTAAAAAGTAATTAGATGTCTACTCGAACAATTCTTGGAATCCTCGTTGCCTTGTTGCTATTATCAACGGGCTACTTATTCTACCAAAATTCACAATTGAAGACGGAAAACTCAACTCAGATGACTGAGATCAATGAGATGCGCAGTACACAAGCAGAACTTGATGCAGATTATCAGGCAGCTCTTGAAAGCATCGAAAGCATGCGCAGTGACAACACTGAGCTAAATGCGCTGATAGATAATCAGAAAGAAGAGCTTACGGCACAAAAGAAAAAAATCGACGGCTTAATCTGGACTCGTAGAGAGTTAGACAAAGCAAGAGAAGAGATTACACAGTTTGAATCACTTACTGCAGGATACTTAGCTCAGATCAATGACCTTAAGGCAAGAACTGAGCAACTCCAATCAGAGAATGCAACATTGGTGAGTACGAATACCACACTCAACGAAAATCTTACGGTTGAAAAACAAGCCAATACTGAATTGCAAGAGGCACGTGCCGTACTCGTAAGCGAGAAGGAAGTGCTGATGGAAGAAAATGCAGACTTATCAGGCATAGTAGATGTCGGATCAGTAATCAAAGTAAACTGGATGAGCTTTAATGGAGGTGACATCAATGATGACGGAACATTCAAAGTAAGAAAGCGCACTAAGAAGATGGAAACATTGCGTACTTGTTTCAGAACTGAGACTAACGTGATTGTTCCTGCAGGCGACGAGACATTCTATTTACGCATCGTGAATCCTAATGGCGAGACATTATCTGCTAATGATAAAGGGTCAGGAGAACTCGTAGATGTTGTTTCAGGCGAATCAGTCAGATATACGATGTCTGGCGAATTAACTTATAATAATGAAGATACTGAGGCTTGTATGCACTGGACTCCTTCAACTGAGCCAGTAGATGGTGTCTACAATGTAGAAATCTATAACAAGGGATATAAAGTTGGAACTGGACAGTTCGAACTATAAGAGAGACGGAGAGTCTTAAAAATCGATTTTTGAAAAGCTCTGATTAAGTGAATACTTGTCAGAGCTTTTTCTATTTCCCTCTTGTCGGTGAGTAAACT
>CAZDHV010000347.1:0-2738 GCA_964505335.1 uncultured Saprospiraceae bacterium
AGTACAGATCGCTTATCATCTGGATCGGGCCATGCACATCCAGGACAATCAAAGCCATCCACTTTATTCATCGCATTAATTGCTTTAAAGGCCCGAACGGGTCCCATCTCACTGAGGAGATGATCAAGGGTCTTTTTAATTGCCCACGGTCCAGCTGCATACGCTGCTGGTTTGTCAAGTTTTAATCCGGTAAACTTTTCAGAAAAAATAGATTTCTCTTCCATGAGTTATAAAGAAAAGCCTTTTAATGTTGATTACAAACTAGCTTGGTCATGCAAGTTTAGGTATGCGCGATATAAAAAGTGTTCTGGGTAGCGCAATCTGTAATTAATGAGACTTTTGCACAATATCGACTAGCGACCCTCTACTGAAGCCTTCGGCGAGGCACTTTTGCAATCGGCAAAAAGTCCCCAAAACCCGTGGCCATCAGAGGCTCTGCTACATAGCTACTTTGAGCTACCCATCGACTTAGTCGTTCCCTTCTTTCGAGTACTGTCGCACTCGACTCTACGAGATCAGGCGGTCACCCACTTGTGATGCCCTTTCCTCACTCGCATAACTATCAACATTCCTTTCTTGAGACTCGAAACTCGTCACTCGAAACTCGATACTTCATCTTGACAACTTGATACTCATTATACATTTACTATCTTGAAGGGGATAATACGAAACTATGACCCGTAGAGAAATTCTAAAATATACCTCGCTCTTGACAGGTACGGCGATAGCTGCACCTCTCATGACCAGCATCATATCTGGATGCCATGAGGCTCACCAGGTACAGACCGACTATCTGCCTAAGTTTTTCAGCACTGAAGACTTTAAACTCTTGACAGATATCGTAGACATCATCCTGCCAAAGACAGATAGTCCAGCTGCTTCTACAGTTGGTGTGCATCAACTAATCGACAGGATGGTTGCTGAAGTATATGACGAATCTGCGCAGGAAGGATATCAAGAAGGGTTTAATGCGCTCAAGGGGAGCTTGGATACAGATGCTGATCTAGATCTGTTGGCCCAATTGACTGACATCATGGGTGCTAAGGATACTCCTGCACATCAGTCATTGATGACCATCAAGCAACAGACTGTAGCATACTACCTCAGCACAGAAGAAGTGAGCAAAAATTTTCTGAATTACCTACCAGTTCCTGGCGAATATGAAGGGTGTATCACCACCGAATCAGTAGGACATAAAGCATGGGCATGACATATATCAATACTAAAGGAAAGGCGGAACGCACTTACGATGCCATCGTAGTCGGGTCAGGAATAAGCGGCGGCTACGCAGCTATGGAGCTCTGTCTCAAGGGATATAAAGTATTGATGCTGGAGCGAGGTAGAATGGTGCATCATGGCGACTATCCCACTGCAAGCTCGGAGAAATGGGAGCTCCCAAACCAGAATACCGTAAGCAAGGCTGAAATAGACAAGCACTACTACAAGCAAAACAGACTCAGCTGGTGGGTACATGAAGACAACAAGCACTTCATAAATAAAGATGATGAGTATCCATATGATGAAGATCATCGCTTTGACTGGATCCGCGGGCATCATGTAGGCGGCAGGTCCATTATGTGGGGCAAACACTGCTACCGATGGAGCGACATAGACTTTGAGGGTAACCTTAAGGATGGCATTGCCATCGACTGGCCGATACGGTATAAAGATATCAAACCATGGTATGACAAAGTGGAGCGATTCGTGGGTGTAGCGGGACAGGCAGAAGGCTTAAAGCAGGTGCCGGATGGCGTGTTTTTGAAGCCGTTTGAACTAAACTGTGCAGAGCAGCACTTCAGAGAATCCGTCGGAAAGAAATATCCTTACAGAGTCGTTACTCCAGGGCGAGTAGCACACCTGACCGAGTATGATCCTGAGATCCATCTCGGGCGGCGTGGCAAGTGTCAGACGAGAAACAAATGCTGGCGTGGCTGTCCATATGGTGCGTACTTCAGTAGTCAATCCGCGACTCTGCCAGTAGCTACCGAAACGGGCAATCTCACGATTAGACCTATGAGCATCGTCTCAGAGATCACTTTTGATAAGGAGAGCCGTAGGGCTGATAGTGTCCGAGTCAAAGACGCTGAGACCGGTGAAGAGATGGAATTCTTTGCGCGCATTATCTTCTGTAATGCATCTACTGTCGGAACAACTGCTATACTACTCAATAGTCGCTCGGATGAGTTTCCTGATGGCTTGGGTAACAGTAGTGGTGAACTCGGTCACAATCTTATGGATCACCATTATGGCATGGGTGCAGGGGGGACCTTACCTGGTATGGAAGACACCTACTACAAAGGTGATAAGCCATTGGGATTCTATATCCCAAGATTTAGAAACATCGATGATGCTACACGAAGAGATGATTACATCCGAGGGTTTGGATATCAAGGGAGAGCTGCAAGAGGGACTAACAACCCAGCTGATCTCATTGGAGCAGACCTGAAAACAAAGATCTTTTCACCTGGGCCATATCAATTTTCTATGACTTGTTTTGGAGAGGTGCTACCCTATCATGACAATAAGATGTACCTCAACTTTGACAAGAAAGATCAACACGGTATGCCGATTATCACTTTTGATGCTAAGCTGCGTGATAATGAGATCGCCATGAGAACAGATGGTGTGAACTGTGCTATTGAGATGCTTGAGGCGGCTGGATGTACAGACATCTGGAGTTATAATGATCCAACAGCTATCGGAGCGGCCATTCACGAAATGGGCACCGCTCGGATGGG
>CAZDHV010000348.1:0-2723 GCA_964505335.1 uncultured Saprospiraceae bacterium
GCCATAATCTCACCAAGATCATCTTGAATAAAGTGGTTAGCGTTTTCAAACTGTTCGTGATCTTGGCCTTTGGCTCCTGGAACTGAATTGATCCACTTCTCCTGTATAGATGGTCGTCCCAACAGGGTGTCTTTGAGTCCTATGAATGAAATGAAAGGTTTCTCCCACCTTTTGAGACTTTCCCACGCTGGTAGCTGCTGTCCGACTAAACCGACATTCATAGACGGTAAAGTACGTGGGCCCGCCATGTAGATGAAAGAAGGGAATGGTGCTTCATATGCCGCCATTTCCGCTTTGGATAATTCGTTCGACGTGCTTTGTTGCATCACCTCACCAATAAAGTTCTTAGTATTCTCCAGACAGAAAAGCACCCAAGCTTGAAACATGTCTGGTAAGCCTTTTAGCCAATATTTGGCAATACTTTTAATCGATTTAATCTTTGGATTAACAACAACTGGATTGGGGATGTATAGCGGATTGGTCTCCTCTGTCATAAGCGGTAAATCGCCATTGGCTAATACAAGCCTTGCAAATAATTCGGGATTCTCACCGACCAATCGAGTCCCAATCAGACTTCCCCAATCTTGCACAAAAGCGGTTATGTTTTTTAATTCTAATTGTTGAATTAGAGAGAATATTAATTCGCAATGCCGATCATAGGTATGATAAGCCTCCTTTATTGGTTTGTCCGACTTACCCATACCGATCATGTCTGGAGCAATGCATCGATAACCGTGATTGACTAAGATGGGGATCATCTTGCGATAGAGGTACGACCATACAGGTTGGCCATGCAGTAACAAGAGTATCTCGCCGTCCTGTGGCCCTTCGTCAAGGTAGTGCATCCTGAGACCATCAATGTCAATGTAGTTAGCTTTGAAATTGTATCCTGTAAGGTTCTCAAATCGCTCCTCAGGCGTCCTGACAAACTCCACACCATCTGGTGTCTTATGAATTGATACCGAATCATCCCAAAACACTTCTTTGGGATATGGAGCGACTTCTTGAACTCTTCTTCCTCCCCCTTTCTTGAAGTCGATCTGAATCGGTGAGGAAACAACTTTCGAGGCAATTTTCTTCAAGATCTTTGACATGCTTATAATTTAGAATACTACGGTTTGATTGGATACACATAGCTAAATTAGGATTTAAAACCTAAATAATGCAGCATTGTTGGGTCTTTATTATTTATCTTTGAGACGAGCATGAAAAAGACACCTAAGAAGATTTTGGAGAACGCACGTATACTGTTCAATACACAGGGCGTAAGTAATGTACGACTCCAGGATATTGCAAAAAAATCCGGAATCAGCCCAGGTAACCTCTCCTATCATTACAGCACCAAGAAAGATCTGATGAGTGCTGTATTAGCAATGCTTCAGGAAGCAACTATTGAAATGCGGGCTTCCAATATGCATTCTCTGGAAACAGAAGACTACTTGGGTGTGGTCAAAAATTATTTACGGTTTCAGATCGGGCATCGCTTTTTTTATCGAGACATATTGGATATCACCAGTCTGGTTCCTGAAGCCAAGGATGTCTATGAACAGTTAATGAATCAAGTCATCAATTTCACTAAAAACGGCATGTACTTGGCTTTGGGAAAGGGGTTACTGAAACCAGAACCTAATGATGGTAGTTTTCACTTCTTTGCTAAAAATATCTGGGCAATCTTAAACTCCTGGTTAATAGAACGTGAAGTACTCGGGAAAGAACAAGTTGGAATGGACGAGATCATGTTAGCCATATGGGAGTATCACTATCCATACCTAACTGAAAACGGCCTCGTCTTATATCACGATGTCAAGAAACGTATTCCTCAGTTGGTACAGGAAGAAATGTTGGTTACTGCCTAAGAGAATCAGATCAAGATCCAGTACGGGTGATCTGTATGTTCTGACAAGTATCTAACAGAATTAATATCATAAAAACGGTAGAACATATGAATAGAGAAATAAGATCAACGCTTAGCAAATCAGGCACCTTATCACTTGAAGTGATTAATACTCCAATGCCAGAACCTAAAGCTCACGAAGTGGTAGTAGAAATACATGCCGCACCAATAAACCCATCAGATGTAGGTGTACTCTTTGGATTGTCCAATATGATTACCACTGATCTCATAGGTACAACGGCTAACCCCAAGACGATCAACTATCCATCTGCCATAGTAGATCATATGAAAGGAAGATGGGATAAAGCGTTGCCAAGTGGTAACGAAGGATCTGGTATCGTCGTAAGCGCTGGAAGTGATATGCAACATCTTATGGGCAAGGTGGTCTCCTTATTTGGAGCTAACTGTTTCTCAAAATATCGTTGTGTGCCGGGACTATCATGCATGGTTATGAATGAAGGCACTACTCCTGACCAAGCTGCTGCGAGCTGCGTCAATCCGTATACAGCCCTGGGTATGGTAGCGACAATGAAAATGGAAAATCACAAAGCAATCATCAATACTGCTGCAGCATCTAATCTAGGTCAGATGCTTCTTAAAGTTTGCAAAGCAGATGGTATACCTCTTATCAATATAGTCAGAAGACAAGAACAGGTAGATCTCTTAAAATCAATCGGTGGAGAATATGTACTCAACTCCAGTGATGACAATTTTAAAAGTCAACTGATAGATGCAATCAGTGAGACTGAAGCCACTTTGGCATTCGAATGTATAGGTGGAGGAGATATGGCAGGACAGATATTAGAAGCCATGGAAAAATCACTGGCCA
>CAZDHV010000349.1:0-2704 GCA_964505335.1 uncultured Saprospiraceae bacterium
AAGGAGGAACGATTGTAAGATCTTCTTTCACAAGCTACGGGCTCAGCAACTCATGAAAACTCGAAATGACAATAATGTTATGATCCACGAATATGGATGCCAAGAGACAATACCCTCAACAAAAAAAGGATGAAATCACATGATTTCATCCTTTATATATAATTATAGTCTACTCTTAAGTAGATTCTATTTCTTCTGTCGAATAGGCTGTAATGATGTCTGTCGGATATATACTAATCCTACAATGAACAATGACAATGACATTAATATCAATCCCCACTCTCCAAGTGTTGGGATAGGTGCCGGTGGTGGTGGTGCGACAGACGTGACAACAACGTTATCTACGGCTATTGCTGTTGGTACTCCTCCAGTCGAACTACTTATGAAACCAAACTGAATTGGAAATCCATCCCAAGCAGGATCAATAGAAATAGTTATTGAGCCCGTCTCAAAATTCACTGACATTCCAACGGGAATTTGTTGATCAACCAATAATTGTGAAAAATCAGGAGTAAAAACTCTTACAAATGCATTATAAGAAAACAATTCAGCACTACTGAAATCTGCATTTATATTCCTTGTATCAAACTGGAATGTAAAATCATTTCCCAAATCCGCTGTACCTATTGTTTGCCCTTGAAAAAAGAAGGCATCAACAATATTATTTGTAGGGGCAAATCTTCCTAAATTTGGATCATATACACTGAATATTTCCATAAACTGGTTAGAGCCGTCCGTTCCTATATTTGAAAAAGCTCCAGTTGCGTGCGGAGCCGGGAATGCGAAAAAATCAAATAAAAACCCACCAAATGGATCGGAAACAACACCACCAACTACCCAAGGTGTACCGGCATCACCAACCGGACCAGCGGGAATTGTGTATGATTCGAAATCATCAGTGACAGCTAATTGTCCTTCCACTACGTTTGGTACCGCAAAAAGCAGAACAAAACTGAATAAAGAAATAATCAAGTTTTTCATAACAGTTTTAAATTAAAAGTGTAATGTAATCATAATTACTACTATTACTCTACACTCAATTAAATTTTATTAAACCAATTCATATATGATTCTATCAAATGTATTATTCTGTTGACAATCAGTATTTTATATATTAAAAATGAAATTTTTTATCCTGCCAAGCTAATTGTCTCACGGATGACAACTTTTATTTCAATCATATCGAAACATCCCTACTCCTGATCCCATCCCGCTGGACGCTTAGATCGGATGGGAGCAGCTGGTTCTGGCTTCATTTCAAATGACTCACTTTCTAGTAGTCTCAGCGCTTCCGTCACGGCAGCTTCCAACTGCGGGTCCTTACCGTTGAGGACGAGCTCTGGGTCCATGTGTACTTCGATATCTGGAGCAATACCGTCGCCTTCAACTGCCCAATTGCCATCCACATCAAAAAACCCGCCTCGTGGGGCGACCATCCGACCACCATCAATAAATGGTGGTGTATCCCAAGTACCCACTAAACCACCCCAAGTACGAGTACCTACGAGCGGGCCGAGATTCTTTTCTTTAAACATGTAGGGCAACAGATCTCCGCCCGAGCCTGCACGCTCGTTGATGATCATGACCTTAGGACCCCAAATACCCGCAATCGGTGTAGTCCACGGCCGGCGACTCTCAGACTTGCTATTAAAATAACCGACCACCTCTCTACTCATGATATCTATCATGTAGTCGGCAGCCGAGCCTCCACCATTATTGCGCTCATCGATGATAACACCTTTCTTGTCTTGCTGTGAGAAGTAATACCTGTTGAAATTAGTAAAACCCCTGCCTGAAGTATTGGGGACATAGACATAGGCCAATTGGCCATTCGATAGCTCATCAACCTTCCGCCGATTGGCTTCCATCCAGTCGATAGTCCTCAAGTTGTTTTCATTTGTGATGGGGATTACGGTTACTATCCGCTCTGATTCAGTAAGATTAGACTTAATCCCTAAGCGGACTTGTTTTCCAGCGGTCTCTACCAGATACTCATGGATGTTGTCATCTCCAGTTAAGGCATGACCATTAACAGAAGTGATATAGTCTCCCTCAGACACCCCTAATCCAAGCATCGCCAACGGCGCTGCAGCATCAGGGTTCCACTGTCCAGCACCATAGATTTTCTCGATCTGATACATGCCATTGTTAATCGTATAATCTGCTCCAAGCAGCCCTCCGCCAACTCGATCCAAGTCTGGGAAATCTCCTCCAGAGACATAAGAGTGCCCGATAGCTACCTCGCCACTCATAATATCCACTACATAGTTGAGATCAGACCGATGACGTACATGATCTATCCATGGCGCATACCAGGTCCACACCTTGTCCCATGGTGCTCCATGAACATTATCCACATATAGAAAATCCCTCATGTAGCGCCATCCCTCTCTGAAGATCTGATGATATTCTTCTGTCGGATCAACCTTGACCTTGAGGTCAATCTTTACTCCATCATCTTTAGGCTTAGGCTTGCCACTAAGAGACGAAATACTCCAAGCAGATCCAGAACTATGAAGGGCATAGGCACCATCATAAGATGTAGTAATCGC
This sequence comes from uncultured Saprospiraceae bacterium, assembly GCA_964505335.1. Lineage (GTDB taxonomy): Bacteria > Bacteroidota > Bacteroidia > Chitinophagales > Saprospiraceae > GYS-P2D. The sequence goes on from CAZDHV010000349.1 coordinate 2,553, forward strand.
TCTCAATCCCGTAGCCCACTCTTCTTTTTCCTGTTCGTCTAAATCATAAGTTATCGCATCGAAACCAGAATCACCTGATTCTAATGCAAGCACCTTGCCGGCTGGAGCACGCTCTAATCCGAAGAAATCCCCAGAAATATCTGGTACAGCCA
>CAZDHV010000350.1:0-2694 GCA_964505335.1 uncultured Saprospiraceae bacterium
TAGAGCAGCTCACTTCTAATGAGCAGGTCCAAGGTTCGAATCCTTGCGGGATCACTATAAAAAAAGCCTTTTCGCTGAGCGAAAAGGCTTTTTCTTTTTATTGGTATGGAGCAAGTCGATCATCTCAATGATCACCCACTACTTCCCTACCCAATTGGGCTTACGCTTTTCGATGAAGGCTGCAGCGCCTTCTTTGAAATCAGTTGTCTCTGCTAATCGTCCAAAACCCTCGACCTCTGTTTGATAGCCATCAGTCTTGAACGCTGCATTTATAGCGGTAATCGCCTCAGTAACCGCAAGCGGTGCTTTCTTAGTGATCTTCTTTAGGATGCCGATAGCTGTATCCACTTCTGCCCCAGCCTCACAAGTGACATTTGCCAAATTAAGCCGATGGGCTTCCTCTGCATTGATCATATCACCAGTTAAGGTGAGCTCCATAGCTTTAGCCTTGCCGATCAGATGAGCTAGCCGTTGGGTTCCCCCATAGCCTGGGATAATACCCAAGTTGACTTCCGGCTGACCGAACTTGGCATTAGTGCCGGCTACTCGCATATGACAGGCCATCGCTAACTCACAGCCTCCTCCTAGCGCGAATCCATTAACTGCAGCAATCACTGGCACCTGATAGCTCTCAATGGCCATGAAAATGTCTTGCCCACGCTTAGAGAGGTTCATCGCACTATCATTGTCCAAGGTGAGAAATTCTTTGATATCCGCACCAGCGACGAATGCTCGATCTCCAGCACCTGTGATGACTATACCACGATACTGATATGACTTCAAGTCCTGAGTGAATAGATCAATTAGATCTGTGAACACCTGAGTATTCAGTGCATTGAGCGCCTTTGGCCTATTGATCGTTACGACAAGGAATTGCTCTCTTTCTTCAAGAAGTAGCGTATCATACATGTGCATATGTTTAGATTGCCAAGTTCAATAAAACCGCCTTGATTATCAAATGAATTATTTACGCCTCTCTTTGGAGACCGTACCGAGGAAGTCTGATATCAGGATAACAGGATACCTATCATGCATAACTTTCAGAGGTTGATCCAGATATAATTGCTCCAATTCCTTAGAAATGATCTTAAGGATGATAGCAGAAACTTTAAAGAATCGCTCTAATGACGGGATAGGATCCTTCTTCGCCCCTACTCGATCTAAAAATCTTACAAAGGACTGAGCATCGTACAACAGGTATCGTTCGGGATAAGCCATACTCAGATACTGCATTATAGTAGGCACAGTATGATAGTGAGGCTTCTGCTTATGTTTAGGGTCCTGACTGTTCTTCTCTAACCAGTTGAGATGAAACTGAAACCTATCAATACGCCCCACGAGATCTTTCTTTTCATCTAATAAGTCTGTAAATGCACTGCGCACCATTTCGGGCCCAAACTGTGCATATGCCAATAGGGATTCATATGGATGATAGTCGGGTCCGCTCCAAAAAACGTGTATTCCATCCAAGGAGGCCTCTATCATCTCATGGATATCTGATGCCCTCAAGTCCCAATGCTCGCCAAATCGATCGTATTGTGCCAAAATCTCCAATAGCACTTCGGACCGTCCTTGGCTGAGTCGGATGTATTGTTGAAATTCTGACTTGATTAGCGATAGATTCATAATAACAACTCAATTTTAGTGGTTTACCATGATAATGAATGCAGGCAAACCTCTGTTTTATTAATGATTCTTGAGCTATACATTGAAACAAAATATAAACATGAACAAATTACTCGTAGTCATAATCATGGCAGTTCTCTCGTTGCCGGCTTGCCAAAATGCTAAGGTCAAGCAACTGGAACAGGATATATCCAATAAGGATGAACAGATCGTACAGCTAACAGATCAAATTGATCATCTGCAAGGCAGTAATACGAGCCTCCTAGACAGGTTGTCTGATATGTCAGTAATCAACCAGACTGAATCAAAGAGTATACAGGCCTCATTGGAAAATATAGGTCGTCAGAATGCTTACATTCAAAACCTCACTGATAAGCTGGAGGAAAAAGATTCAATAAACTTTGCCCTAGTCACCAATTTAAAACGCTCGCTGATTGACATCAATGATAGTGACCTGGAAATTGAGGTTCGAGGCTCAGCAGTATATGTGTCTATATCTGATAAGCTACTATTTAATACCGGCTCTACCATTGTTAACAAAGGATCTTACGACGTCTTGTCAAAGGTTGCAAGTGTTATCAACGATCATGATCAGCTCAATGTACTGGTTGAAGGTCACACCGATGATGTTCCTATAAACAATAACAAGGTTAATGACAATTGGGACTTGAGCGTGTTAAGAGCTACCTCTATAGTTCGTCTCCTTCAGGAGCAGTATTATGTTCAGCCTGAACGGTTAACTGCAGCAGGGCGATCATCATATCTCCCTAAGCGTGACAATGAAAGCCGCTCTGGTCGTTCTGAAAACAGACGCACAGAAATAATCATGACACCAAAGATGGATCAGTTCTTTAAGTTGTTGGAGAGTCCAGATTTAGCTGGGTAGGGCTTACCTCTCAAACCAACTAAGGATACTACTGCTGCCTATTGAACTTATTCACCAATAGATCATAAAGTGTAGCAAGTCCGAGTAGAACCAAGATTAAAAATAAGTAGGTAACCATAATCACTGTTTTACAACAATAGTCGTACTATCCGTGCGGTGTATGAGCACGATAATTATCGGCT
>CAZDHV010000351.1:0-2684 GCA_964505335.1 uncultured Saprospiraceae bacterium
ATAAATGAAAATTGATCTCTATAAAACCGAAATGGATTTAATGACCAGAAAGAGGGTCGACGAATTCTTCGACCAACATTTAGAGAATAACTATTATTCTCATTATGTTGATATGAGAAATTTAAGGTTGGGAATAACCTTAGATTTGATATCTCAAAACTTTCTCTCGAGTTTAGTTCTACTCCTTCAGCATTAGTATCCTCGAGACGCAATCCAAATTCTACATTGATGTGGTCATTTAATTTTTTTCTGCCGCTGAAATAAAGCGCATTTACGTTTTCATTGTAATCAAAATCCGCAAAGGGGTTAGGATCCGTATTAATTGCCTCTATTACTTGCGTGCTATTCGTTGAGCCCGAGTTGTTATAGTGTAGTCCATAATTATATGTGATAAAATCTGTTAGATGTGCGAAATCAACCTTGATACTATAATTGTTCGTCAATTGCTCAGAAATATTTCTGCCCTGATTTTCACCAATGACACTATTCGTCTGGAGCACATCTGTAGCAAGTTCACGTTCAATGTTCCCTTCGAAATTGAAATAATCTAAATCGACGGAAATAGTAAAGTCTTTATCTCCAGGCGAAGCAATGGCATGAAGGTTATAGGAACTATATCTATTTGACCAATTAAAATTCCCTGAGGATACAAACATACAGTCGACAGGATTAGTTAGCTGTTGTATTGTGGTAGAATTCTGGGTATCTCCTCCCTGGTTTCTATAACCAGTTTCATACTGAGCACCAAGAGTAATATCTTTAGACAAATCACAGTCAATAGACATTCTCCCCGACAAATTATCTCTTCTTTGATTAAAAGTCTCAGTGGCATTAACGAAATTGAAAGGATACGTAATTGATTTTGCATCATCTAATTCTACCTTCCCCAAAACACCACTGACTCCAACATTCAATCTTACTTTGTCCTTACTGTACAGCAAACTATTGCTAAGTGTAAACAGACCAAACCTGTCTCTTTTCTCATAACCACTTCTAATGGAATTCTTCCACTTATCACGCACACCTGGTTTGAAGACAACATTGATCAAGCCACCAGTGCCTTCGGCAGTGTATTTGGCAGGTGGATTGGTTATGAGCTCTATTCTCTTAATATCATCCGAAGGAATCGAATTTAAGTAGCTTATCAAATCAGGCCCTGACAACCTAAGGAGGCGTCCCTGTATGAGTATCCCCGGATTCCCCCGTCCAACAATTTCAATTACATTATCGTTTATTACGACACCAGGAGCGCTCGAAATTGCTTCCAATGCATTTCCACCCTTTGATGCGATACTGTTCTCTACATTATATATAAGCCTATCAGATTTCAATTCAATTAGGCGCTTTCTATCTCTGACGACAACTTCACCTAATTCTATTGCTGAGGGAATTAAATTTACCTCTACATTTTCCAGGTCTTCTTGTAAATTAAGCGGCATACTCCAATCCTCATAACCTACAAATGATACTTGAAGTACATACTCACCACCTGAGACATCTAAATGAAACCCTCCTTCTTCATCGGATATATCATATGAAATAACGCTTTTGGCCGAATCTAAAACTACCACATTAGCAAATGAAACAGCTCCGTTGTCATCATGTATAGACCCAGAAACATCGAATTGGCAAAATATCCTAAGGCATAACAAATTAAGGACAACTATATACCATATTTTCGTTTTATGACAATCCATGAATTGGAGTAGGACATATCTCTTACACCTATAGATGCGACCAATAAGGATAATGGTGGGTAGCATTATTTACTTTAGTCAATGAGAGTGATCTGATCGACCTAATGAGCTGTAAGTGGGACTACAATTTCAGAAATAAATCATGATATAAGATTGTCATTACAATATTTGATGTCATATTGTGATTCATGCCTTGACTTCTTAATATCTTAACTCCCATGAGGCTACTTACCATCATTTTCATAGTTCTGCTATCGATTCCTGTATACGCTCAGTATGGCACTGTCGATGACGAAGTATCTATGCGCAGCGAGATCCTTAATTCGGATCGCAATTATGCGGTCTATTTGCCACCAGATTACCATAGTTCTTCTCGGAGCTATCCAGTACTCTATCTATTGCACGGCGCAGGAGATGATCAGACGGGCTGGATTCAATTTGGTGAGGTGCAACGTATAACCGACGACGCCATCAGGTCTGGCAAAGCGACACCGATGATCATCATCATGCCAGATGCAGACACCGGGCGGAGAGGATATTACAATACGATCCGAGACACCTGGCGATATGAAGACTTCTTTTTTGACGAGCTCATGCCACATGTAGAAGAGAAATATCGCATCAAGTCTCACAAACGCTATCGTGCCATCGCCGGTCTGTCTATGGGTGGTGGAGGCAGTTTTATCTACGCCATACATCGACCTGATTTATTTTCTTCTGCTTGCCCCTTAAGTGCCTATGTAGGAGCACTAACTACAGAAGGAGGCAAATGGCTATTAAGTGATGAAGAGAAAAATTACCCTGAAGAAGAACTACAAGAGTACTTCAATGAGACTAACGCCCATTATCTCATCGAAAATGGCGACGCTGAAGAGCTAAGCACTGTGAGATGGTATATAGATTGTGGTGATGATGACTTCCTATATGAAGGTAATAGCCTCGTGCACATCGCCATGACCAAGATGGAGATCCCTCATGAATATCGGG
>CAZDHV010000352.1:0-2676 GCA_964505335.1 uncultured Saprospiraceae bacterium
TCGACTTTGATAATATCGGATTGGTTGGGGTGCTCAATGCTGATAGTCTGCTGTCCTATCCAGATTTCAGAGCATCAGAGCGGAGCTATCAGCTACTCAAGCAAGTGAGTGGCAGGGCAGGACGCCGTGACAAGAAAGGCCGAGTGATTATTCAGGCCTTTCAGGTAGAGCATCCTGTTATCCAAGAACTACTTAAGAATGATGACGATAGATTTTATAGCCGAGAGCTAGCAGAGCGCAAGCAATTTAAGTATCCGCCATATTATGGGATGATCACTGTTTGGTTCCGACATAAGGAGTTTCAGCGTACCAAGGGGGCTGCGCAGTATTTCTTTAAGGAGATTTATAAGAAACTGGGTGATCGCTGCACCAAGCCTTTTGATCCTGTGATCATCAGAGTCAGAAACAAGTATCAACAACAGATTAATATCAAGACCGAGAAGGATGCTAAAACCATTAAAGCAATCAAGGACATCTTGTTGAACACTAAAGGTCTCATGAAGACTCATAAGGACTATAAGCGGGTTATGATATCAATTGATGTCGACCCACAATGATCTATTAGATTTAATTATTTTCGCAATCTCTTCTAAGATGGGGCCTTAGCTCAGTTGGCTAGAGCGCTACACTGGCAGTGTAGAGGTCACCGGTTCGAATCCGGTAGGCTCCACTTTTTTATCCCACTCATATGTCCTCAAGATTTTCTACTATCTTGAATGTATAGATCTTCCAGTTTACCTATTATGATAAAAATTGCATTGGTCGATGATCACGAACTTTTCTGAATGGACTCAAGAGTCTGTTAGCGACAATTGGTGAGATTGATATCGTCGAGACTTTTGACAATGGCACTTCTCTCCTGGAAAAAATAGAGCAGTTAGATATTGATGTCCTACTCTTAGACCTGCAATTACCTGACATAGATCCTGAGGAATTGTTGATAAGGCTCAGTAAAACGAGGCCAGATGTCTCGATACTTTATCTCACCATGATGAGAGGGAATAGGATCTTTAGAAATTTAGAAAAACATAAAATAAGTGGTTATCTTTTAAAAGATTGTTCCTTAGAGGAACTACACAATGCTATCAAAACGGTATCGAGCGGTGGAACCGTACTTAGCGATGACAGGTATAGGGGCAAGGAGCTACAACGGAATACAGTTACGATTCCTAATAATAAGATGAAGAATATTCTCAGTCCCCGTGAAAAAGAAGTTCTAATACTGATATGTCAGGAATATGGTAGTCAACAAATTGCTGATAAACTATTCTTGAGCACGAGCACTATTGATACACATAGGAAGAACATGCTTCTAAAGCTTGGTGTTAGCAATACCGTAGGCCCATTAAACATGCGATAAAGTATGGGATCTACGAAGATTAGCTGCACCATTGGTTTCGGGAAGTCCAATACAGGCTTTGGCTTGACCTTAGACGTTGAGTTAGGTGGATCCTTAACAGTGCCAGCTGGTGCTGAATTGATCATTGCCAGATCTAATTAGAACGGAGCTGACTCATGTGCCCTATAGCATCAAAAGCTATCACTGAGCTTGCTGTATATAATTGGAATAGATGAACGAAGAAGTGATTTTGACGTTCCTTTGATCTAAATGAGAACTATCTAATATGAACATCTCCGTTGACACTCCTATATCTATACTCCAGAGCTTCCTTGAAAAATTACAATGGCTCAATAATGAACAGCTCCAAACTATAACATCAGCAGGGGAGGGGAATATGAATGTGGTCCTGCGAGTCATCACTGATAAACGATCTTTTATCCTTAAGCAGTCACGTCCCTATGTACAAAAGTATCCGACTATCCCAGCGCCTATAGAGCGTATCGACGTAGAAGCACAGTTTTATAGCGCATTAACCAAAACTACCGTTAGCAATCACCTTCCTAATGTTATTAACTATGCTCCTGAAGAATATCTCCTCATGATGAGTGATTTAGGTGATATCGTCGATATGACCAGCATATACAGTTCAAGAGTAGTCGATAAGGATCATCTTGCCCAATTGGTGAAGATCGCTCATCAGTGCCACCAATCAGAAATCTCATCTGATTTTCCTGAGAACATGGAGCTCCGTCTTCTGAATCATCAACACATATTTGTCTTGCCATTTGATTCGGATAATGGATTCTCTTTAGATGATATGCAAGAAGGCCTTCAAGAAGTAGCATCGGGATATCAAGGTGATCATGCCTTAAAAAAGATCATCTCTCTCATGGGTGATCAATATTTATCGGCTGGCTCATCTCTAATACACGGTGACTATTACCCAGGCAGTTGGATGAGATCGGGAACGGACTTGTATGTATTAGATCCGGAGTTCGCTCATGTAGGAGATCCGGCGTTTGATCTTGGGGTGATGGCCGCACATGTTATTATAGCCACTCACGAGTCGTCATACTTTGACCAGATTATTCAAGCCTATCCTGGACAGCTTAACATCGAGAATATGAGGAGATATGCGGGGATAGAAATCATGAGAAGATTAATTGGTCTCGCTCAACTTCCTATATCCAGAAGCTTACAGGAGAAGCAGCAACTGATGGATATAGCCAATAGTCTGATCACATCATGATTCTGGAGAAACTGATATCCAGAAGTTGGTGATCATGGTGTCCACATCTATATCTATGTAGGCGTCAATCGTTCTGTCAGGTGTA
>CAZDHV010000353.1:0-2667 GCA_964505335.1 uncultured Saprospiraceae bacterium
CATTAAATCGAAAATTCACCATATCCAAAAATTTGAAGATTTCTACCAAAAATAGAGTCCCAATATCCAATTGTCGTTTTTAGCCCAATGAAAGTCTACATCACCCTTATCTATGTAGTAGAATCATAGAAATTAAAACGGGGATCATGACAACTACATCTACTCCAAATACAGCCAGCAGCTACAATCTGACTGATACTTCGACTCTATCAGATAGAGAGAAGGAGATTTTGACAAAGCTCAAAGCTGGTCAACATGAAGCATTAGATTATCTATTCGATAACTACTACAACAGCATGTGTAACAAAGCCCTATTCTATGTTAAAAACTCTGATAGAGCTGAAGACATCGTTCAAGATGTATTCCTAAACATCTGGAAAAAGAGATCTGAAATAAGTATCAATGCTACATTGAAGGGATACTTGATGAAATGTGTCACTAATCGCTCATTAAACTACTTGCGCGATCGGAAAACCCATACCAATGAACTCGATGAGCAAATAGTTGACAATTCTTTGAGTATAGAAGAAAGGATCTACTACGGCGAGACTGAGCAGATCATACTAGATCATATCAATACGCTGTCGCCGAGATGTCGTCAGATATTTATCATGAATCGTATTGACCAAATGAAATACAAAGAGATCTCTCAAGAGCTTGGCATATCTATCAAGACGGTAGAACACCATGTCGCTAAAGGCCTACATTATATGAGAGAACGGCTTACTGGATTAAGAAAAATGTCCTACTGCTAGGACCATAACCCCAATTAACACGCACGATTTCATTAGCTTGTTAGGACAAATTACCTAACAAGCTATGAAATTCGTTTTCATCTCCTTCCTGACCCTTATATCTAGTATTATTTACAGCCAAGATATATTTCCAGAAGTGCTATCTGTAGAGGAACAGTCCAAAGTAATCGATCAAATACTCGAAGACAGGCTCGACAACCTCTTGCCAGAACTCATGCGCCGTGAAGGTATAGACATGTGGATACTGATCTCAAGAGAGTACAATGAGGACCCTGTCATGAAGACTATTCTGCCGAGTACATGGCTCGCTGCAAGACGCCGTACCATCATGGTGTTTTATGATAATGGTGAGACTTTGGATAAGGTTGCTATAGCCCGATACAGTGTCGGCAGGCTCTTGCAGGGAGAGTGGAATGTCGATGTCTATCCCGATCAATGGGAGGCTCTTATGAATATCATCGCTGAGAAGAACCCAAATACCATCGCACTCAATTATTCTGAAAACTATGGTCTGGCCGACGGCTTAGTTAAGTCAGAGTATGAATCATTCATGGAGTACTTACCAGAGGATCAGCACGATAAGGTGAGCTCAGCAGAAAAACTTGCGGTAGCTTGGCTCGAAACCCGCAGCGAGCTCGAACTGGAGATGTATCCTATGATCTGTCGGATGGGTCACCTTATCCTCAGGGAGGGACTATCAGAACGTGCCATCCATCCGGGCATCACGACCACTGATGACGTGGTATGGTGGCTCCGTCAGCGGGTATCAGACTTGGGTCTCGACACTTGGTTTCACCCATCGGTATCAGTACAACGAGCAGATATGGGCAACAATGAATTTCTTCGATCCTTTAGCAAGCGGCCCGATCAAGACATCATCCGTCATGGTGATTTATTGCATGTGGATTTTGGCATTACTTATCTGCGACTCAATACTGATCAACAACAACACTTCTATGTCCTACGACCAGGAGAATCAGCTCCTCCTGCTGGCCTACAAGCAGCATTCGACAATGGCAATCGTGTTCAGGATATTCTCACTTCCAACTTTACTATTGGCTCCTCAGGCAATGAGATATTAAAATCATCTCTCGATCAAGCTAAATCCGAAGGATTGAATGCCTCGATCTATACCCACCCAATCGGATTTCATGGTCATGCTGCGGGACCGACTATAGGAATGTGGGATAAACAGCAGGGCGTCAAAGGTCCTGGCGACTATCCACTCTATGAAAACACGGCCTACTCCATCGAACTATTCGCAGCTACCGAAGTGCCAGAATGGGGAGGAAAGATTGTACGCATCATGCTTGAAGAGGATGGAGTCTACTCAGATGGGCAATTCTATTTCTTAGATGGCCGTCAAAAAGAGCTCTTTACAATCCCCGACACAAGAGCCAATATGGGCAATTAATGTGTTAAACAGCTTACAAAGATTTATTCTAATCTCATGATTGGCCCGCATTTTGCTTAATTTTAGGTATAGTTTTTCCCCACCTATACTCGAGCAACCATTAAAATAATTACCTGACAATGGTTTAATTCTCAAGATGAGTATGTCATACGCTAAATCAATTCAATCGATTAATACGCAATTCTTGGTGTCAAGATGGGTTCTTCTATTGATAATCTTCTTAATTAGCAACCTTACTACGTATAGTCAGATTATAATTACTGACAGTCAAAATGCTACAAGAGCTCAACTTGGTATAGATCGCTTAGTGGATCAGCCAGAAAATGAAGCTTATCAACATCTGCTGGTTCCTGATCTGTGTACAAATCTTAATCTCACGCTGGAGTCGATTGTCGTAGATATCGATATTAATAGTATCACACATCCAAACAATCCTGACTGCGCTGGCATAGATATACAAGCCTTATACTATCTACCTAACAACTGCAATTTCAATCA
>CAZDHV010000354.1:0-2654 GCA_964505335.1 uncultured Saprospiraceae bacterium
GTACCCGTAGACCTTTGTTTCCATGCAGATGCTAAGGATGCTCTTGAAGCACTCCTGCCAGAGGTGGAACAGAAGACTTATCCTAAGTGGCTCAAGAAGTTTAAAGACTGCGATAAGAAGGAGTACGACAAGGTAATCAAGAGAGATCTCAAGAAAAATAAAAAAGGGCCACTTGCTATGGGGCGGGTGATCCGAGAGATATCAGATCAGACTAAAGGAAATGCTATCGTTGCAACTGACGTAGGACAACATCAGATGTTGGCAGCGAGGTATTACGAATATTTAGGCAGAGACCTTTGGGTGTCTTCTGGAGGTGCTGGAACCATGGGATATGGTTTTCCTGCCGCTATCGGCGCTAAGATGGCGAAGCCTGACAAGCAGGTGATTGCTATTGTAGGAGATGGTGGATTTCAGATGACTTTGCAAGAGTTAGGGGTTTGCTCACAGCATAATGTAGCGGTTAAAATTGTAATACTCGATAATGAGTATCTCGGCATGGTGCGTCAATGGCAGCAGCTATTTTTTGATCGCAGATATTCATCTGTGGACTTAGTAAGTCCAGACTTTATCACCATAGCTAAGGGGTTTGGTGTGCCAGGTCAGATGGTCTGTGATGCGAGTGAGCTCGAGGGAGCTGTCGAGACGATGTTGGCAGCAGAAGGGCCATACTTGCTACATGTCAAGGTGATAAAAGAGGAGAATGTTTTTCCAATGATAGCTTCTGGTAAGGCTGTCGATGAGATCGTACTAGAATAATAAATAGGGATTATGAAAACTATGGAAAGCTTCACCATAACAGTATTTAGTGAGAATCGCACTGGTCTACTCAGTAGGGTAGTAGGGTTGATCACTCGTAGGAAGATCAATATCGAGTCGCTTACAGTGTCCACATCTTCAATGGAGGGAATACACAGATTTACCATTGTGCTTACGATCTCTGAAGAAGTAATAATAAAAGTGGTGAGCCAGATCGACAAGCAGGTCGACGTGCTTAAGGCATTTTACTATAGGGATGAAGAGATCGTGCATCAGGAGATAGCCCTGTATAAGGTGCCAGCTGAGGCCATGTATAATAGCAACCAAGTGGAGCGGATGATTCGTTTACACAATGCGCGTATTCTTGCCATTGAGCCAGAGTATGTGGTCGTAGAGAAAACTGGTCATCAGCATGAAACCGAGGCACTCCTAGAAGACTTTCGTAAGATTGGCATCTATGAGTTTGTGAGGTCAGGACGGATAGCAGTCGTAAAACCAATGGAACAATTAAATAAGTATCTCAAGAGTATTGAGACAGCAGAATCGGAAATCATTTAAGAAAAAGGATATAAATCAAATTTTACTATGGCAAAATTAAATTTCGGAGGAACCGAAGAGAATGTAATTCTTAGAGAAGAGTTTCCTCTTGACAAAGCGAGAGATATACTAAAAGATGAGACCATCGCTGTTATCGGATACGGCGTGCAAGGTCCTGGTCAAGCGCTTAACCTAAGAGACAATGGCATCAAAGTTATTGTAGGTCAGAGACAACCATCTCCATCATACCAAAAAGCCATAGAAGACGGCTTTGTACCAGGTGAGACACTCTTCTCTATTGAGGAAGCTGCAGAAAAAGCAACTGTAATCATGTACCTACTGTCAGATGCTGCCCAGATAGCAGTATGGCCTACATTGAAGCCATACTTGACTAAAGGCAAGGCGCTATACTTCTCTCATGGATTTGGGATTACGTATAAGGAGCGTACAGGTATCATTCCACCAGATGATATCGATGTATTCTTGGCAGCACCTAAGGGATCAGGAACTTCATTGAGAAGACTATTCCTTGAGGGCAAAGGACTAAACTCAAGCTATGCGATTCACCAAGATGCTACGGGTAATGCCTTTGATAGAGTCATTGCAATCGGTATTGGTATCGGCAGTGGATACTTGTTTGAGACTACTTTTAGGAGAGAAGTATATAGTGACCTTACCGGAGAGCGTGGTACCTTAATGGGTGCGATCCAAGGATTATTCGCTGCTCAGTATGAAGTACTGAGAGCTAAGGGACACTCGCCATCAGAGGCATTCAACGAGACTGTTGAGGAGGCGACTGAATCTCTATATCCATTAGTGTCAGAGAATGGTATGGACTGGATGTACGCCAACTGTTCTACGACTGCACAGAGAGGTGCATTGGACTGGTGGAAGAAATTTAAAGACGCTACTAAGCCAGTATTTGAGGAGCTATATGAGAGTGTTGAAACTGGCAATGAGGCTCAGTTGTCTATCGATAGCAACAGCCAAGCGGACTATAGAGCTAAGCTCGAGAAAGAACTCGAAGAACTCAGAGAGTCCGAGATGTGGAGAGCAGGTCGCACAGTGCGAAGCCTTAGACCGCAGAATAAGTAAGACTTAAGTATTTTCAATTTTTTTTGAACCTGCTCCGTGTAAATGGGGTAGGTTTTTTTTGTGCCTGTATAGTTGTTGATTGATTAATGGAATCATGAGATAGTAATATCTTCAACTTCCTCTATATTGAAAGGGATGGAAATTTTATTCAAGATAACACTTAAAGGCTTAGCACTAATCAGCTGTTTTATACTATTCTGTCATATCTCATTAGCTCAGAGTAGTGAATTGATGCTAGTGCCAGATAAGAAGCATATCTATACAGA
>CAZDHV010000355.1:0-2620 GCA_964505335.1 uncultured Saprospiraceae bacterium
GTAAGGTTTATTATATTTTTGAATTTTAAATGCGCTCAAACAATAAAAAGGGCGTCTTAGATAGTTATCATTCTTTAAACTGAAGAAACACATGTTAGGATTAATCCTTTTTCAAAGTAAAGCAGCCGAAGAGGCCGAAGCAGAATCATTATCACAAGGCATACTGGACATCATCTTTCAGGGAGGTCCATTGGGTATGGCCATAGTCGCTATATTATTAGTTCTGTCAGTAATCGCACTGGCGATATTTTTCGAAAGATGGATGACGATCAAAAAAGCGGGTCGCATCGATCAGAACTTTATGAATAACATCAGAGCATCAGTGGCTGCAGGCAACATCGCTGGAGCTAAAGCACTCTGCAAGACGAAGTCTACCCCTGTATCACGCATGGTCGAAAAAGGCTTGATGCGTATCGGCAAACCACTCAACGATATAGACGCTGCCATAGAAAACGTAGGTAACCTCGAAGTATTTAAGCTCGAGAAGAACCTCTCTACTCTTGCCAGTATAGCTGGTGCAGCTCCGATGATTGGATTCTTCGGTACAGTGACGGGGATGATCCAAGCGTTTTATACGATGGCATCAGAGCAAAATGTAACTCCGGATGTATTAGCAGGTGGTATTTATCAGGCATTGATCACTACGGCATTTGGGCTTTTGATCGGTATCATAGCGTTCGTAGGATATAACCTCCTGGTAGCAAGTGTAGAGAAAGTAGTCTTTAAGATGGAAGCCTCGACGGTAGAGTTTATGGACTTACTACAAGAACCAGCATAACTGAAACCGTAGTCAGACATGAAAAAAAGAAATAAAGTCAGCGCCGAGTTTAGTATGTCCTCATTGACGGATATCATCTTCTTATTGTTGATATTCTTCATGTTGACCTCTTCGATGATTCAGATTAATATGGAGTTGCCTGAATCAAGTAGTAAGACTGTAGCGCCGACAGACTATTCAGTCATGATGACTGTGGACGGCAATGTCACTTTTAATGGGAAGAAAGCTAAGTTCTCGCAGATTGAAAACCTTGTACGAGCTGCAATCGCTGATGACTCTAATAAAGAGAATGCCACGATAGCCATATTCTCAGAGGTAGGTGTGCCATGGGAGAAGGTCGCTGACGTTATGGAAATCGCAAGCAAACTTAGGATGCGAGCTATCATCGGTACACAACCTAATAATTAATCATGGGACTTAAGAAAAGATCAAAAGCGAGCGCAGAATTCAACATGTCGTCATTGACAGATATCATCTTCCTATTGTTGATATTCTTTATGTTGACCTCATCGATGGTCGTGCCTAATGCACTCAACCTGAAACTGCCAGGGAAGTCTAACTCAAGGACTGTATTGGAAAGAAAACCTGCAAAGATAACTATCAAACGAGATGGCACATACTGGATCTCAGGCGAGAAGTATTCTATCGGTAGAATTGAGAAAACCATTCAGTTAATCAGTAAACAAGGTCCTCCAAGTATGATCTTATCTCCAGATCCTCGTGTCCCTAATCAATATGTGGTTGCAATCATGGACATCGCTTTTAGGTATAGTGTAGAAACTATACTTACAGATTGAGTAGAGGTGGTGGTATTAAATTATACCTAGCCTCATCGTAAGTATTTTGATTGGTATCATTACATTAAGAGGGAAATCAATTGACTACTGACTTCTCATACCTTATATGGTCAAACTTTTAGCGTTTACAGTTATAATGCTTGGCACATCAAGCATGCTGAGTCAAGTTAATTTATATTCCTCAGCCGAGGATTCATTACTCTCGAGATATATAATCTACAAGGCTCCCATTAATGAATGGTTACGTAGAAATCGTCAGTTGTTGCATCAGGAAACCATGACCTACAACATTTGCATAAATCGAAATGGTGAAGTTGTAAATGCGGATATTATCCAATCTGAAACTTCAATAACTGATAAAACTATTCTATCTGACGCTTTAGAGGCAATAAACAAATTACTGTTTAAGACCAATTTAGAAGCCCCTAAAATCCAATGCATAAAGTATAAAAGATTGAATTCTCATATTACTCCGCAAAGTTCTACAAATTTAATAGCTCATCAGTCAACACAATTAAATAAAACGAATCATTCAAAATCTTCAAAACAACTAAAAGCTCCTCCTACTACTATATATCTTGCTCAAGATGGCTGTTATTGGCTTTTAAACACAGTGGTTTCAATAGACGAAATTGAAAAAGGAATCCAAAAGTTAAGAACCATTCAACCAGTCTACCCTATAAAAGTGATAATTGATATAGATCCTAGAGTTCCTAATCATTATGTAACGGCCATCATGAATATCGCATCCAAATATAGTGTGGAGACGATATTGACGAATCCTTAGTAAGTCTGAGGTTTAATATTCGGTAATTATCGGCACGTCATTGGTGATGATTATTGTAAAACCATCATTTAATGGGTAACCATTAGTATAGTATCCAAAGTATTCTGTTTCCCTTTTTCCATTTCTCGTATATGTCAAGACATAACTACCATCAACCTCAGGGAGAGATTCCATGCCCGTCCTGTAATTAAACTTGTTGCAACTATTCAGTTCGATGATTTGAAGGCTTTCTCTTTCTGTAGTCGAAATTCTAATGCT
>CAZDHV010000356.1:0-2617 GCA_964505335.1 uncultured Saprospiraceae bacterium
TTAATGATAGGTTCAAAGCTGTTGCCATTACGATCTTCATGTCCTATCATTTCGCAAGTGGCATAGTTAACATATATCTCATAGGCTGTGCCTGGATCGGGCGGCGTATCACAAATCAAATCACCAGTCAGATTGCATAATTCGGGATCAAAACTGCCCTTGCCAAACAGGCGCTCTTCAAAGGTATGATACAGTCCAAAGAAATGACCAAACTCGTGAGCTACTATGATGGGGTTTTTGAGATCAAACTGGCTCATTACGAGATTGCTGGTTAGACCTGATAGGACATAAGAGAATCCTCCTACTCGTGAACAACTAATCGAGGTCTCGGTAGTCCTACAGAAATCTCTGTCATAGTCAACAACATAGACGGTCATTATATCTGGGAGATCATATTGATTTGAGAAATGATCGTAGAGCTGAAATGCATTGCTCGAAAGCTGCTCGAGTTTGATGTCTGATTGAATTTTGACAACTTCGCTCATGTTGAATTCTATTCCAGTATTTCTGAAAGAGTGGTTTAGATCCATGATTACCTTGTTCAAAAAAGGCATGTCTGGCTCTAAAGAAGCAACATCCTCAACCACGTAGGCAAACCTAATCGGGAAATGTATAGTAGGGAGGCTCAGGGCTTCTTGCATGATGCTGTCATTATCAAGATATCCATAGACCAGACCTATGTTTTCTGTATGGATCTCTGGATCACAATTAAGAACACACCAGTTTCTCTCTTTATGATCCCGATCTGGGTCTCTCTCCTGACTAAGAAGTGTATTACTCGCAACCAGCAAGGCGAATAGTAGTAGAATGAATCTTAAAGGGCTGATAGTTGTCATAAGCTTATAATATTGTCAGTTAGCTAATTGTTGTTCAATCTCGCTTATCATTTCGTTAATGGGGCCTGTTGACTTTATGTTTTGTTATTTTGAAGTAATTGAACACTTGAGATTATATGAGTGATTTGCAGATCGACACGACTTCGCAGTTTATCGATAAGATGGCGTCATATCCTGACCATGTACAAGATAAGATGAATATTCTAAGATCTCTAATCCACCAAACTGCGGAGGAGATCGGCATACCCAAGCTTGAAGAGACGCTCAAGTGGGGAGAACCAAGCTTTATTACCAAGAAGGGTAGTACCCTTAGGATGGACTGGAAGACAAAGAGCCCTACTGAGTATGCGATGTATTTCAGTTGTTCTACTAGATTAGTGGAAACCTTTAAGATGGTTTTTGGTGATAGTTTTAACTACGAAGGTAAAAGAGCGATTGTATTTGATTTGAATGCTCCTATACCCGAAGCAGAGCTTAAGCGCTGCATTGCTGCAACATTGCGATATCACGATGTGAAGAAGGATATAAAGCTAGAGTTGTAAATTGCCTCCTATGAATAGCAAAAAATTAGCCTTTAGACTTCTGTTCCTTTTTTTGACAGGTCTTTTACTCGGGAACTGTACTACAGAGACTTCTAAGGCCAAGGTGTCTATCCCTAATCCTAGTACAGTGTCATATGGTGCACAAGAGTTTAGCATGAGCAAAGAGCGTTTTCATGACAGAGTCCTTGGGGCTTTAGTTGGCTCAGCTATTGGAGATGCAATGGGTGTCTCCACTGAAATGTGGGATCGTGCTGCTATTCAAAAACGTTATGGTTACATACTTGGACTTACCCCAGCATTAATGCTTCAATCTCCTGAAGGCCCGTGGGGTCATAATTTACCTGCTGGATCTACTACTGATGATACACGCTGGAAGTATATGCTAACTCAATATATCGATCAAAATAGATCCGTTCTCAATAAATCTAAGTTTGCCCAGTTCATAGTGGATTACTATCAAGATCAGGTGAGTACACTATCAGATAAAGATATTGCAACACAGCCCGATAGTTTGGATATACGAATTGAAAAAATTGACTGGATTAAGGAATGGGCGAGAGTAGCTCTCGGGTATCAAGAAGGTGGCGCTAGATATGAACAGGTTCGTGATCGCTTTTATGGAGGCGAAATGAGCTGTGCAGGGCTTCTATATACCCCGATGTTTGGACTTATTGCTCCAAATCCAGAAGCGGCTTATGACCTGGCCTATGAACATACCCTTTTTGATATTGGCTATGCACGTGATATCTCGAGCTTGGCAGCAGCCATGACTAATATGGCTTTACACACTCAAAACATGGATTCCATATTAGCGACTCAAGCTTTTATAGATCCATTTGGATATCAAGACAGTCGCTTAATTGCCCGTATACCCCATGTCATCGCCAATGCAACACAAGATTACGTCTTAGAAGCCTTTGAGATTGACGAAATCACCCTCTCTGAATCTATGATATTGAATGATAGTATTACCATAGCTAAAATCCCGGAAGGGGCAGCTATCGTATTACATAAGGATTCTGTGAAACTTAAAATTCCCGAGAATTATCCTGGAACCGACTTGGAGTGGTTTCAGCAGAAAACGATTTATAAGGCGCTTGAAGAAAATCAACGACAAATAGCCTTCCATTCGGGTGAAATATGGGAGATTCTATATGCTGGACTATTATTTGGCGATGGAGACTTTGAGAAGACCCTTCAATTTATTATCAACTATGGCCGTGATAATGATACCGTGGG
>CAZDHV010000357.1:0-2612 GCA_964505335.1 uncultured Saprospiraceae bacterium
AAGGAGAACGACTGTAAGATCTTCTTTCATTAAGTAACAGCTCTGGTTATTGAATTGCAGGAGATCTCCTCCAAATGCGGATTCGCTTCTGGTGCACAGAATAGAATAACAGTCGCTATACTTCACTTTTTCGTAGCTTAGGAGCAGTCTACTCAATTAAAGACTTAGCTTATGATACTCCGTAAATTCAGCGCACTCCTATGTTTGTTGATAACCATAGCTCCAACCATTGATCTCTTATCTCAGAAAAAAGCACTCGTCGGTGGCACCTTGATTGACGGATTCGGAGGCACTCCGATACACAATAGTGTCATCATCGTCGAAGATGATAAGATTGTTGCGGTAGGTCACCAAGGCAACTTAACTGTTCCGGAAGATGCAGAATTAATCTCGACTGAAGGCATGTCAGTCTTGCCGGGCTTATGGGATATGCACGTCCATCTGATGATCAATGGTCATAGCAATTACGCTTACTGGGATAGCACCTATCTCAATGATCTCGCCGACATCATTATGCCCGCATCGGCACATCAACTATTACAAGCAGGAATCACCAGCGCTCGAGATCTTGGCGCTCCACTGGCAGCAAGTCTCAGAATCAGAGATCGCATCAATAACGGAGAACTTCCTGGGCCTACCATGTACATGTCAGGTCCTTTTATCCAGCATCAACCTTATCCCGGCACAGAGGAATTTAGATGGGGAGTAGATGGCCCACAGGATGCCAGCAACAAAGTCAGACAGCTTGCCGATGCTGGCGTGGACTGTATCAAGCTCATAGACCAAGATCAAATGACCATGGACGAAGTTCAAACCATAGTGACCGAAGCCCACAAACATGGGCTACCGGTGGTAGCACATAGTCATAGACCTGAAGAAATACGTCGTGGACTGGCGGCTGGCATAGACTGCTTCGAGCATACTGGTCTAGCCTCGGCACCAGAGTATCCCGAGGATGTCATGACTGCTATTAAGGAGCGTACCGCACAGATGAATCTTGGACCTCTATATTGGACACCTACGGTAGAAGGGCTCTATAACTACGAGTACACCAGAGATAACCCCGAAGCACTTGACAATGACTGCTGGCACTTGGACTTACCCGAGGACATCATCGCAGATATAGAACAATCCATTCAGTATCCTGGACGCCTACCGTACTTTCAGCTCACGCCAAGTCGTAGACCGACCCTCGAGCGCAAAGTCAAACAACTCATAGATGCCGGTGTTGTACTCTTAATCGGAACCGATAGCGGTATCCCGATGAAGTTTCACTGCCAGTCGACCTGGCATGAACTTGATGTATGGGTCAATGAATTTGATATTGACGCCATGTATGCGATCAAGGCGGCAACGTATTGGCCAGCGAAATCCCTCGGCGTGGATGATGAATATGGTACGATCTCCGAAGGTAGGTATGCTGACATAATAGCTGTAAAAGGGGATGTGCTCAGATGGATATCCTTGCTATCTGACGTTGACTTAGTCATGAAGCATGGCAAACTGATAAAAAACAAATAGCTTATGAAGCTTACAAGTAACAAGCCTTTAGACAAAATATTTGCAGCACTCTTTAAGCCTTACGCTGAGCGAGTTCCTGATGTAAAGAAGATAACAGCCGCTATGGTTGACAAGGGCATGGTGACTGATCAAAGTGATATCATCAATGATCATGTGGCATTTAGGACACTTGGAGCTCCTCATCTTGGGTTACAGTCCTTTGAAAAGATATTTCTACACTACGGATATAAGCGCATGGATCACTACTTCTTCGAGAAGAAACGACTGGATGCTTATTGGTATGCCCCGCCTGAACCTCATTATCCCAGAGCTTTTATCAGTGAGTTGAGGGTTCAGGATTTATCAGATCAAGCACAAGGCATCATCCAAAGGTACATCGCCGATATAGATAGCGATCCTGTAGATGCTATAGACTTAAATGATCCAGTGGAGGTGGGCGAGTTCTTTCATAAGCCACTGTGGGATCTGGTCAGCCATAAAGATTATATGGATCTCCTTGAGGAGAGCGAATATGCTGCCTGGGTGATCTATAATCGCTACTATCTCAACCATTATACCATTAGCGTACATAACCTACCTGACGGCTATGATCGCTTAGAGTCCTTTAACTCGTTTCTGAAAGAGATTGGTGTTAAGCTAAACGATAGCGGCGGAGAAATAAAAACCAGCCCGGATGGCCTGTTGCGACAGACGAGTTCTGTAGCTGGCAAGGTCATAGCACAATTTAGCGATGGTGCGAAGCAGGAGATTGCAGGTAGTTATGTAGAGTTCGCAGAGCGTGGAGTGCTCCCACAATTTCGAGAGTTAGACTCCAGTAAAATCGAGAGAGCCCATCGCAGAGATGGATTCGCTACTGGCAATGCTGATAAGATCTTCGAAAGCACTTATACGACTCAGACGGATCGGTAATCGAAGACACTTTTTTCTTATCGAAGGAGGTACGACAAAGATATCTATGGAGTTGAAACCACTTTACGACACTCTTCTCTGCGATTAATAATGTGTATAGGCCACCTTGTGGTTTACTGCCAAAGACCTAATAGATCTCTTCTTTCACTCGAGATGAAAAAATTCACCTTTTTTCATCTTGA
>CAZDHV010000358.1:0-2597 GCA_964505335.1 uncultured Saprospiraceae bacterium
CGGATGAATGTATCCTACCTGATGAAGGGATTAGATCGAGGTTTATTTAGAGGGGCAATGAAATTGATGAATAAAAGTATCTAGCCATGGGATCATATCAAGGGATAAGATTCTCAATATTAGTTGTTTTATGATGCAGTTTAAATTACCATGCTGTACAGCCCAGTCATTCCGATCCTCATAATATTATTATTTTCTTTTCCTTGAATGAAAAGAAACAAAAATCAAGCTCATAAAATAGCTCTGCTGCAAGGCTGCTCCCGCTACCCACAGTTTATGAGCACTCCACTCGCTTCTAAAAGAGGATATTCTAATTGACTCAACGAGCAATAAGAACAAACTCACTCACTATCCACAAATCCATTATTGTTAGTTGTCTATCACTTACTTCAGCGCTCCAATACTCTCATTATAGAGGGCTGCGGTAACTACCTGTCCGACTACTCTGAGTGTACGATTGCTGATGACATCGATATTGTCATCATGGGTGTGGTGATAATCGCCGAAACTTGATCGGTCTCCGGGCTTCTGATTGATGATGTCTATCATCGGGATCCCGCCATTCTTCATTACCCAAAAGTGATCATCCATTACTGCACCAGTAACATCATCCCTGAAGAAGTCTGAGTAGCCCATCCTCTTGGCCAGAGTCCATATCTTATCTTGATACTTCTTAGCATTCTGATGTGAATAACCTTCCCGCCCAAATACGGCTCCTTCGGATCCTACCATATCTAGTAAGATTCCATACTCTGGATTATAACCTTTTGGAACCTTGTTTTTTCCCCAATACTGAGCACCCTGAGCCCATGAGTCGCCTACCTGATCATCCTTGCTTCCTTGATCTTCTGCATCAAAGAAGATGAAGTCTACTCCCATATCAATAGGAGTCTCTGATAAGAGTCGAGCAATCTCCAACATAACTGCCACACCGCTGGCGCCATCGTCAGCGCCGGGTATTGGTTCGTCTTGTCGTTCATCGTCCTTCTCAGCTATAAGTCTACTGTCCCAATGTGCACCAAGTAAAATGCGTTTCTTCTTATTTGGATTCATCTGCGCCATAATATTGAACGATGGCACATTTGTCTTTCCTAAAAAATTAGACTTGAAGTTTTGTGTCATCACCTTGGCACCATGTCCCTCCATTGTCGATATGATCCATTCTCCACACTCCTTGTGGTCTTCAGAGCCCGGTATGCGAAAGCCAAAAGCCAATTGCTTTTCAACATTGGCATATGCATTATCTCCACTGAACGCCGGAATCTGAACGGTCTTCTTGGCAGTAGCAGTGTTTGAGTCAGACCTTGGTTCCTCTTTACAGCCTATGACTAAGAACACCATAACTGTTAGTGCGCAGATATATCTCATATTCTTTCTTGATCTAATTTAGACTCCATGAAGATCCATCTTTGCCATCCTTGACAAGGATATTCTCCTTAACCAGAGCATCTCGGATCTTATCTGACGTCGTCCAGTCCTTGTTCGCTCTAGCCTGCTGACGCAGGTCGAGAACCAACCGCATCACGCCGTCTAAGCTTTCATATAATCCACTCCCTTGGCTACTTGCATCATCTTCTAAGCCTAAGATGTTAGCCAAGACTTCAGTAAAGCACTTCTTCAGTGCCTCCATCGTGTCTCCGCTGAAGTTCATAAACTCTTGTTTACCATCCTTGTAGCTATTTATGATTGGCACCAATTCGAACAACCTCGCTATCGCTTTGGGAGTATTAAAGTCATCATTGAGCTCTTCGAATACAGCAGAGACTGATTTGCCAATTTGTTGATCAAGATCAGACCCACTTTCCCCTCCTTTATGCGCCACTTCTTGCAAGAATCTATTGGCCTCCATGAGCTTCTTGTAACCCTTCTCGGCTGCTACAAGTGCATCGTTGCTAAGATCTATCGTAGATCTATAATGCGCCTGCATTAAGAAGAACCGAATCACCATAGGACTGAATCCTTTCTCCACGTGTTCACTCTCACCTGTAAATAGTTGATGAGGTGTAATGGTATTGCCATCACTCTTGGACATTTTGCGTCCATTCATCAATAGCATGTTGCTATGCAGCCAGTACTTGGCTGGTGAGCATCCACAAGCACCCATATTTTGGGCAACTTCGTTTTCGTGATGTGGAAACTTAAGATCGCCGCCGCCACCATGGATATCAAAGTGCTCGCCTAAATATTTGGTGCTCATAGCGGAACACTCCAAATGCCAACCTGGAAACCCAATTGACCATGGAGAATTCCATTTCATCAAGTGTCTATCATCTGCCTTCATCCATATGGCGAAGTCCGCAGGGTTGCGTTTTTCCTTTTGATTTTTCAAATCTCGTGTTTCAGAGAAAAGATCATCAATCACTCTGCCAGACAAGGTTCCATAGCTATCATACTTCTTATGAAACTTAATTGTATCAAAGTATACAGAACCATTCTTCACATATGCGAGGTTGTTATCCAGTATCTTCTGGACCATTTCGATTTGTTCGATAATATGACCTGTCGCTCTGGGCTCGATGCTTGGCGGTGTCACATTGAATATGGACATCATCTGATGGAATCCATTGGTATATTTCTGCACTACTTCCATCGGCTCG
>CAZDHV010000359.1:0-2595 GCA_964505335.1 uncultured Saprospiraceae bacterium
TGCGATGCATTCCTTCATCGATACCATCAAATTGTTAAAAGTGGCGGCAAACTCAATTTAAAAACTGATGACGACGATTTTTTTAAATACTCCGTAGATACCATAGCCAAGAATAAAAATTACGAGATCATATATAAAAACAATAACATATATGGTCAGGAGCTATATACTCAAGATTTGGATATAAAGACTTACTATGAGCTCGAGCATTTATCCAAAGGCAAAACCATCAAATATTTGCTTTTTACTAAAATAGGGTGAACTTTGCAGTATTAAATTTTGTATTTGCCGTTAATTAAACATTTGGTTATGAAAACGAGTATGGCCTATAGATTATTCAGATTGTACTTCAACTCTAATTCTGACAATCACGAAGTATTCGGAAACAGAGTGCACAATCCCCTAAATGGCACCCACAAGAGCGATTTTTGGGCTAATAACGCTGAAGTACTATTAAGAGGTTCTGCAGTGATTGCATTAGGTATTGCATTGATGTATGCATTCCTGATTGGATAAAACAGAACAATCAGATCTACCTTCTATATCTAAGAATACAAGTATTAAAAGTGATTCCATCCTTGAGCCTTGAGCTCATGGATGTTTCCTCCTGTGGTGTGTAAGGTCAACTTATCCGTCGCAGGAGTGATCTCGCCAATGATTACAACGTCAGGCATGAACCTGATTTTGTCTAAATCTTCGGGATCAACGGTGAATAAGAGTTCGTAGTCCTCACCACCATTAAGCGCACAGGTGACGGGGTCTAGGTTAAACTCAAGTGCCAGTTTCTTGGATTCATCTTTTATAGGAATCTTTCCTTCTTCTAAGAAGGCGCCAACATCTGAGTGCTTGCAGATATGCATTATATCCGAACTCAGACCATCAGAGATATCGATCATCGCCGTTGGCGTCAGATCAGACTTCTTAAAATATTCTATGGCATCCTTGCGTGCCTCAGGCTTCAATTGTCGCTCGATGACATAAGACTGATTGCTAAAGTCGGGCTTCATAGTGCTATCATTCATAAACAGCTGCTTCTCCCGCTCAAGCAGTTGAAGGCCCAGATATGCCGACCCGACATCACCCGTAACACAGACTATATCTCCAACCTTTGCTCCTCGCCGATAGACGATTTTATCTCGATCTGTAGTATGACCTATGGATGTAATGCTCAGCGCCATACCCTTCGGATTAGAGGTTGTGTCGCCACCGATTAAGTCTACCTTATATAGGTCACATGCGGTCTTTATACCCTCATATAACTCTTCAAGTGCCTCTACTGAAAACCGATTAGACAGCGCCATACTCACAGTAATCTGCTGGGGGATAACATTCATAGCATATATATCCGACAGGTTAACGACTACAGCCTTATATCCGAGATGCTTCAATGGGCTATATCCCAGATCAAAGTGTATCCCCTCAACGAGCATATCTGTACTAATAGCCATGTATCCTTGACCATGCTGAATGATAGCGGCATCATCACCGATGGCTTTATGTGTTGACTCGTTATACTGTTTAAAGCTACCAGTCAGGTGATCTATCAAGCCAAACTCTCCTAATTCTTTGACATCTGTCCTTTTCATACTTATTGCTTTGTGTATAAGTCAAAACGTTGAGGATTGACACGCTTGGCTTCACTCAAGAAATAACTCAGACTATCTCGTTGTCCTAGTTTATTATAAAGCAGTGCAAGATTGATATTTGCTTCAAAATTGTCCTTATCAGCATTATAGTAACTGCGCAGCTTTTGCTTTGCCAGTGCATCGTTGCCACTCTTGAGATCATCTGAATACCCAATACTCGCCTTACTTGGTCGCTTGACAATAGCACACATCGGCTTACCATTAACATCTATGGTGTGGATTGTGCCAGATGGTGGAAATTGATCATTCTTTAACTCGGCCTGATCGATATATACATTGACATATATGGCATAATCCCAATCCCTGTTCAACCGCTCATAATATCGGGTGTAGTAAGCTTTTACATTGTCATAGTTGCGGGTGTAATACCGTCCCGAATGGCCATGGTTAGTTGCAAGAATGATCTCGTCACGATCATTGATGATTCCTTCTTTCTCCATCCACTTGACTGCGGGCCAGTAGCTATGCATATAATAGTCCATCTCATAGTTGCCATACTTAGAGTCGATGCCTCCCGAGATCTCATTGAAGTAGACATATTCTACGGGGTGGTTTTTAGCGATATGCCATATGGGATGAATGCAGAGCAATCCGATCACTCCAAAAGAAGCATATTGTAGATTGACATTCTTAGCCATCAGCGATTTAATAGCATATCTATACCCTGCAGCAGATAAGATCACTAACGGTGGATATACAAATATGAAGTGTCTCCAACCCCCATATACATTGCTGTCTCCCATGATGGCATAGGCTACTGGGAATACGATTGAAAACAACAGAGATAGAATCACGAAGGTGCGCTTCTTAGTATTATGCTTATAGTATGAAAATGGCAACATGATCAGACCTAGAAGAACCACCACCGGAATGCTGAGATACATCCACTTATAGATATAGTTAGATGGCAACTCGGTGGAAGTGACGTTGACTCCTTCAAACAACTGCC
>CAZDHV010000360.1:0-2588 GCA_964505335.1 uncultured Saprospiraceae bacterium
GTAATTTTTTGAGACATAAGCTGCCATTATGGGCTGAAGCCATGAAGACTTCTACCAGACCTCAAATTTATCATTCTTATGGCAAGTACTCAGGAGCCTTTCTATGAAGCGTTGCCTGTTCATAAGCATAAGCGATCTCTATGAGCTCACCTTCTGACCATCCTCTACCAAAAATTGACATACCTACGGGTAGACCATCAATGAAGCCCATTGGAACTGTAATACTGGGATATCCCGACTGGGCCGCTGGTGATGATACTCCTATATGAAAGGTGTCTCCATTGATCAAATCGGTTTTCCATGCTGGTGAATTAGTTGGCCCAATGATGGCATCAAGTTCATGCTCATCCATTACCCTGTCTATACCGAGTTGCCGTCGACCGGTAAGCATTCGGTTGCGGGCGTTGATATAGGCGGTATCTGATAGTCCTCCTTTAGCTGCGGCAGCCTCGAGATGCTCCTGGCCGAAGTACCTGAGCTCGACAGAATCTTGTCGATTCCATTCGATTAACTCATCAATGGTCTTTACGGGTGCTTTATCACCAAGACTTTCAAAATAGGCATTAAGACCTTCCTTATACTCATAGAGCATGATCTCAAAGGAATCTCTAAATACATGTGGCTTAGAGATATTATCAATTTCGATGAATTCAGCGCCCTGAGATTTCATGTCGGCGATAGCCTGATGAAGCAGCTCAAAGATTGGTTCTACGACTGCTTTGCTATCTGATTCCTCATATCTGGCTTCTATGTTGTAATAGGCTATTTTCTTGCCTTGCAGTCCATCTTTCTTGAGATAGGGGGAATAGTCTTTGATGACTTTCGGTATGTTTTGAGATGCCTCATCTCTGCTATCCTTGCCGACTATGGTTCCTAAGCATAGTGTGGCGTCTTCTACCGTACGAGCCATTGGCCCTGCAGTATCTTGAGTGGATGATATCGGTATAATACCACTTCTGCTTACTAGCCCTACGGTAGGTTTTATTCCTACGAGGCCATTAGTTGAAGATGGACATACGATGCTGCCATTGGTTTCTGTACCTATGGCAACTGCACAAAGGCTTGCTGCAGCGGCAGCTCCTGAACCAGCACTTGAGCCGCAGGTGTTACGATCTAGCTTATATGGGTTTTTGGTCAGGCCTCCAAGACCGCTCCATCCACTGGTACTGCTCTCTCCTCTGAAGTTAGCCCATTCGGATAAGTTGGCCTTAGCGATGATCACTGCACCGGCATCTCTAAGCAACTGGGTGATATGTGCATCTCGAGGTGGATATGACCCATCCAAAGCTCGTGAGCCAGCAGTTGTGGGCATATCAGCCGTGTCGATATTATCTTTTAAGATTACTGGAATACCAAACAATGGACCCTTCGCTTTCTTATTCTTTACTTGACTATCCAAGGCTTCTGCTCTTTCGATAGCATTAGGATTGACGTGGATAATTGAATTGAGCGCTGGACCATTGATATCTATCGCCTGGATGCGGTCCAAGTATAATTGTGTAAGGTCTTTGATGCTGATCTGCCGTTCATCGATGAGCTTTCGTAAGGTGGATATACCTACTTCTGCTATGTCATATGTGCTAAGATCTATCTTGGGATGATCAGCAGTTTTACAAGAGTTGAGCGGCAGTAATATACTACCTCCTAGGAGTGCGCTAATCTCTAATTGGAATGTGCGTCGATTCATATCCTCAAGCTAATAAAAAATCAAAACAGAAGAGGATTAGAATCGATAGATTCAGAGTACTATGTAAATGAGGACTGTTTATAGTTTATCGAGAGTAATGCTAAACCGATAAACGTCAAGAATCCATTGAGTGCAATGAGCATAGAACCAAACTTGAATCCACCTAACAAAGACTCACTATTGAGATCAATAAAGAGCGTAATCAACGGCGCTATAATACATACGAGCCAGACCCACTTATCACGGACATTTATCTTAGTAAACATACCTAAGGTAAACAGACCTAAAAGTGGTCCATAAGTATATCCAGCAGCTCTGAACAGTTGATTGATGATTGCATCATTGTTCAATAATTTGAACAATACGATCACGATAAAGAGCACAATGGAAAATGCGACATGTACTTTAAGGCGAAGATTCTTTTTTTCTTCCTCACTACGTTCTTCACGCTCAAAATTTAGGAAGTCTATGCAAAAGGATGTGGTGAGTGCAGTCAGTGCCGAATCCGCACTGCTATAGGCTGCAGCAATGAGTCCTAGTATGAATATGATGCCTATACCTGAGCCGAGATGATTAAGGGCGATTTCTGGATACATAAGATCCGTACGATCAGGTATCGCTATGCCTGACTTCATGCTATACACATAGAGTAATCCACCCAATATTAGGAATAACAGATTAGCAAAGATGAGGATGAAGCTAAACGTGAATACATTCTTTTGTGCATCACCGAGGGATTTACAAGTCAGGTTCTTCTGCATCATGTCTTGATCCAGACCAGTCATCACAATAGCGATTAGTGCACCACTGATAAATTGCTTGTAGAAATTATTAGGATCAGACCATCCATCTCCAAAATAGAACATCTTGGTATATCCCGCACTTGAAATCTCTCCCCATA
>CAZDHV010000361.1:0-2575 GCA_964505335.1 uncultured Saprospiraceae bacterium
CAACTATCTTGGCTGCGATCAGTAGCTAAAGTATTTTTAGCCATTGCCGCAATGGAGAGTGCAGACTTCATTGGAAAGCTAATAGTAGGCCATAGATTTGGAGAGCTATTCTATCTCCTGAGGATCTCATTCTTCGTATCGATCGTCCTCTGGATCGCCTATCATGCCATTAAGATCCTTAATCCGGATACCATCTACATGACGACTCCAGAGAGAACGAATAGCTTATTATCGACTTCAGAGTCAACAGCACTCAAGCAGGAGTTAGTTCGCCTATTTGAAGAGGACAAGATCCACCTTAATTCCGATCTTAATCTCAGGATTCTTGCAGAATACCTGGGCACAACAGAGAAGAAGTGTTCCAATCTGATCAGCACAGAGATGGGCAGTAACTTCAACCAATATGTGAATTCATGGCGCATCACGGAATTCAAGAAAAAGTTGTTGGACGAAAAGCACAAAAGCTATACACTCTTAAGCCTAGCGTACGAATGTGGCTTTCAATCTAAATCTACGTTCAACCGGGCCTTTAAGATGCTCAATGGGGTTTCACCCAGAGAATATGTCAATTCTCTAAAATAAATAAGCCGAATAGGTCTCAAATCTGGATTTGGGGCGATCTCAACGATCCTTCTTGGTTGATTTGCATCAGTCTTATAATCAAGAAAAATAATTTGTATGGATCGATTTCGTCATCTGTTATTTGGGCCTCTGCACATCAACAGTGCTAATCAGGATGTTGCTTTTCTAATACTTAGGTTCTTTGTGGGCTTGGCCCTGTGTACAGTCTTTGAGAAGCTTTTCCCACGTGATGGAGTCTGGGGTCCGCAACAATGGTTTGTTGACGATGTCTCGAATATGGGCTTCCCAATACCACTCTTCTTTGCTTGGACAGCAGTGCTCACCGAGTTCGTAGGGGGCATATTATTGATGCTTGGCCTGCTCACCAGACCGGCGGCCATACTCAATATGATTCTGACCGGGGTGGCGGCATTCATCTATCATGGAGGCGACATCCTAAAGCCCGGCTTATTAGCCTTCTTCTTCATGGTGATGTGTATCAGCATCGCTCTTAATGGAGCTGGAAAATATAGTATCGATTATTTCATTCATAAAAAACTTAATAAATGATAAAAGGACCTATAGTACTTGCCCTGTTCATGCTAATCGGTGGTAACCTCCGAGCACAAGAAGTCAGTGAATACATGCATCAGATAGTTGGTCAATGGTCAGGGGCCTTGACCTATCTCGATTACTCAGATGACACCTCCCAGACTACGCTAAACTGTAAGATGAAAGCCTCATGGAATAATAATAAAGGGACTATCTCCATCGGGTTTGAAGAACCGAATGGCAAGGTGATCTATGATAAAGCCAAAATCAAGCTATTCAGCGACCAAGAAAGAGTAAAGTTTGATGGAGTAGTATATAAAATCGACAGTTACAGCTCGGATCCGTCTGGTGACCAATGGACCTTGGTATTGATCGCAGAAGGTCAGGATAATTATAAACCCGCAATGATTAGGCAGTCCATAGTATTAGAGGTCGATAACTTGTCTCTGGTCAAAGAAATCAAATACGAAGGGAGCGCAGAATATTTTACTCGCAATAGTTATAACTTTAATAAGCTATGACGTCTCTCTCTTGCTCCGATTAGCTTGTCTTCCTCATGAGCGGGGTTTTATGGTGTTAGGAGCATTATTAGGTTTAAGAGCGTTATAGAGCTTGAACGTGTATCTTACTAATCATAAGTACTAACTATGAATCGATCCATATTCTTTCTCCTGAGCCTGGTGCTATTCGGTTTCGGCTGCGACTCAGATGATGATGAAGTGAGCTGCGACAAAGAGACGATCATCTTTGGCCATTTCTTTGGAGAATGCTCAGGAGAGCGTTGCGTAGAGATTTACATGCTGCAAGAGTTGTCATTGTTTGAAGCTTCCAATGAATTTTTTGATACTTCGGACTTCGATTTTGATGAGTTGAGCAATGACCTATACGCTCAAGTAGAAGATATAAGAATCTTTTTTCCACGTGAGCTAATTAATACAAGTAGCCAAACTTACGGTTGTCCTGATTGTGCAGATCAAGGAGGTATATATGTACAACTCGTAGATCGGGGCGGCAGGGAGTTTTTTATTGACCAGGACGTCAGTGAGATTCCAGAATTCTTACGAGATTTCGCAGGTGTGATCAATGAGCGCATAGCGCTCTTACCTTAAGGGCAATTCTTAATCATACGTGATAACAATATAATCTCAAGGATGAATAGGATAGAGCGCATTGTTCATATCCTGACAGGGCATCCGTCCGGAATTAGACTAGGTAAAAACCCATTTATTCTTTCAAAAAGTAAAGCCTTGTAAACGAGCAGGCAATAGCCACAAGTCAATCATTATCGCAAATGGATTTCATCATCGGCTTATCACTAATTCAATATGTCGAACAACTCTACACATTTATCTAAAATCACCTAGAATGAATGGTAATTGTGATAGCTTTCGTTAATAGACAAACTGCAAATAATCAGATAATGAAAAATTGGTTCTTATTGTTACCGTTTTTGCTGCTATGC
>CAZDHV010000362.1:0-2564 GCA_964505335.1 uncultured Saprospiraceae bacterium
GCATTCTTCTTACTAAAACACATTGGCGGCTTGATCTTGATCACATTATTGGCAGGGCCATCAGTGCTTACCAGAATTGAGCGCTCCCGGAGTTCATTTTTTATAAACTTGGCGAGTTGCGTATCAGGCTCCTTGCTATCGGGATCACTGACCACATCGACTCCTAAGAACAATCCGGAGCCGCGTACATCACCGATGGACGGATAATCTGATTGTAGCGATCTAAACTGATCGATCATATAGTTGCCAAGCTCAAGAGCATGGGCCTGGAGTTGTTCAGATTCAATGACTTCGAGGACGGCTTGACCTATCGAGCATGACACGGGGTTTCCGCCAAAGGAGCTAAAGAACTCCATGCCATTATCAAAAGCCTCAGCGATCTCAGTCGTATAGACAACTGCAGCCATCGGGTGCCCATTGCCGATTGGCTTACCCAATATGACGATATCGGGCACGACATCGTGCTGCTCATAACCCCAAAAATGTGTTCCTACCCTGCCAAATCCGATCTGTACTTCGTCAGCAATACATACTCCTCCTTGGTCTCGGATGTAGTTGTATATCTCCGCGAGATAGCCATATGGTAAGGGCACTTGCCCGCCACATCCTAAAATGGCCTCTGACATAAATGCACCAATGGCCTTGTCACCATTTGCATTGATAAAATCACGGGCATATTGCATACCAGCCTTCGATCCAGCATATGTGCCTCGATATTGATCTGGCATCACGGCTTCAATGATGTTAGGAGATTTGCCCGCCCCTCCCTTATGAGCATACTTATAATGACTCACATCAATACTGGCAATTGTATTGCCATGATACCCATGTTCGATCACAGCGACAGTTGAGCGACCAGTGAGGGTGCGTGCCATCCTTAAGGCGAGATCACTCGCTGCACTGCCTGAGTTGACTAAAAATAGCTTGTTGAGCTCATCCGGGAAATAGCTCAACAGCAGATCTGAGTATGCTGCAAGGCTATCATAGTGATAGCGCGTATTGGTGTTGAGTTGTGCCATGGCACGCTGTCCTGCTGTGACTACACGGGGATGGCAATGACCTACATGAATGATATTATTGTAGGCATCGAGAATTGTCTTCCCTTCTCCATCATACATGTATTGGAAGGCCGCCGACTGCATATGTATCGGGCGATCATAACTTAGGCTCATCGCATTGCTAAAATTGCGAGATCTTGCTGCTGCTATCGTCGTACTATTGGTAGACTTTGCATCATACCCACATGCTGCTCTCCAAACCTTAGATACATGGTATGGGCTGATGCTGATCCAGCGTTTGAGCAGCTCCCAAGCAGGACGCTCGCTTACCGTGATATACTCGCTATCAGGCTTGTCGCGCTTAGACTTAGCACTATTACAAACCGAAGTGCATAATCTCGCAGCGATGAGATAGTAGAGCAATTCAATTTCGTCTTCT
The DNA here is from genome assembly GCA_964505335.1 of uncultured Saprospiraceae bacterium. GTDB lineage: Bacteria > Bacteroidota > Bacteroidia > Chitinophagales > Saprospiraceae > GYS-P2D. The sequence goes on from CAZDHV010000362.1 coordinate 1,438, forward strand.
CTCAGAGGGATAATATCATGATAGGCGCCAATCACGATTGCCGCATCACTAATGGGGTCATCACGATCCATTATGACATAGGTCAAGCCAACGGCTAATTCATTGATCAAGGAACTGTAGACTACATCACCAAAGTCGATTATACCCGTCACCTCATCACCACTGGTTAAGACATTCCAATCATTGGCATCATTGTGTATAATCCTTTTACGTAGGTGCAGCGACTGTGGCAGTACCTTCTCCTTATACTGCAGGATATAATACTCTACCAGCTTCCGATCTGAAGGATCATCTATATACCGACATAATGGTTCGTTTAAGAGGAAGTGATCTAAGTCCCATACCATCTGTTTAGTACAGATAGCTAATGGCTTGATATCAGACAGTTGCTCATCCATCCTCCCGATGAACTGACCATAAGACCTGAACAAGCCTTCTGAAACGTCTGACCTATCCCCCCAGAAGCTACCCTCCAAGAAACTCAGTAGTCTAAAAAATTGATTGGGTAACTGGTCATCGGCAATGAGTTCTTCGCCATCGGTAGCAGGGATAAGCTCAGGATACATCTCTCCATGACGTCCTAGATGATGAAGGACTTCATTTTCGGCCGCAACTGTCTCGTATGACTCTCGGTCATAACTATAGGCCTTGAGCACGAAGCATTTATCAACGCAGCTCACCCTATAGTTGGTGCTGTCATATCCTTCCATGGCAGACAAGTCAGTCACCTGCAATCCCCATCGACGCTCCAAAAGATCTATGATAGCCTCCATCGTCTGTAAATAAATGAATTCCAACAGGAATTCATGTCTCCTGTATTAGACATCTTTGTACTAAATTGATCAGCGTGAATATCTATCATGTCCTTAATGGCGATTCCTTAGCTAACCGATTTCCTTCAGAACTCGTCGGTGAGCACATCATATGTCGAGAATGTATGGTGACTGGACCAGTGGATGGGTCGAGTTTGCAAGAGCTATACGATAACCGAAAATCTCATCTCGAGGAATTTACTGGATCGACTGTGGACTATGAAGGCGCTGCAATCAGAGAATTTGATCAAATCATCAATCTACCAGCCGGTGCTGAGGTGAATCTTTGGTTTGAGTATGATTTGTTCTGCCAGG
>CAZDHV010000363.1:0-2562 GCA_964505335.1 uncultured Saprospiraceae bacterium
AATGTCCCCTTTGAGGGGGCTGGGGGTGGAATCAACCTGCACAAGATTATTGACCGGAGCTAGTTGCTATCCCATGCTTATATATTCTTCATTATTAGTTCCCTCGCCGAAATGACCCTATTTAGAACTTTCACCCCCAAGACCCCTCAAGGTGGATAAATAGCAATAGTGCCCCCATTTGTCACTACTCGCTACTCAATTCCTTTAACATTTTCTTAGACAGCTATAGTAGATGACTGCCGTCATTGGGTTACATCAATATCCATTTACTATGAATAGATCATTTACTTTTCTATCAGTTCTGTGTTTCTCCGTTTTCTTCTTTTCCTGTTCTCAAGATTGCGACTATCGAGATTGGCAGGGACAATATATCGGCACGGTTTATTGCGACGATAGTACTACGGATGGAGTGATCGTCGATGTCTTTCTTGACACTGATGGTGCGACGACAGTGATCATTGGCGATTATTGGTCGACGTACTTTTTTGAAGATGGCTGCGATGTCGAGTTTCTACAGCGCAGCAGCGTGGGGCGAGATGACTTTGAGGAGGAGTATAAATTGGAGTTGAATGGGAATGAACTCTCATGGAAATATGAACTGAATGATAACGGGTTTGAGCGCTATTGCGAAGGAGAGTTTGTGAGGTTTTAGCCTTAGCTATAAGGGGAATAGATTAGAATCTGTGGAGACCTAACCTGCTGTTTAGTTTGCTGTAAGGTCGTGCATGATAATTTTTTAGCATATTAATAACTCCTATATCATAGCACCAACTGTAAAATGCCCGTACATTTGTCGTTTTTGAAATTATAACGAATGGAGGTCGAGCAGCTCGAAGATATACAGGAAGAAAAGATTGGCAAGAAACTGTATGATTATCAGAAGGAAGATCTAGAGCAGATCTTCGAACGATTCGAATCATGTCCTCCTAACTATAAGTTGCTCTATCAGCTACCTACTGGTGGTGGAAAGACTGTGATCTTCTCCGAGATCGCTCGCAGATATATCGAGCAAAAGAAAAAAAAGGTTCTCATACTCACACACCGTATAGAACTCTGTCGACAGACATCAACTATGCTTGGTGTGTTCAATGTCAAGAACAAGGTTATCAATAGTCAAGTGAAGGAGCTGCCCGATGCAGATCAGTATATGGCTTTTGTAGCGATGGTGGAGACGCTTAACAATCGTCTTAATGAGAAGAAAATAGATCTTACAGAGGTCGGGTTGGTAATCATTGATGAAGCCCACCACAATTCATTCAGAAAGCTGTTCAAGTTTTTCGACGAGACCTTCATGTTAGGCGTTACGGCAACACCGTTGAGCTCTAACATTAAGTTACCGATGAAGGATACTTATGAGGAGCTGATAGTTGGGAGTAGTATCAAATCATTAATTGACAAGGGCTTCTTGTCCAAGGCTACTATATACAGCTATGACGTAGGTCTCGGTACCTTGAAGGTGGGAATCAACGGAGATTATACAGTATCCTCTTCGGAAGAGCTATACACCAGCGATGATATGCGCAGCAAGCTCTTATATGCTTATGAGCAAAGAGCCAAAGGTAAGAAGACCTTAATATTCAACAATGGTATCAACACGTCGAAGTATGTCTACGAAACCTTCAGAGCTAAGGGTTATGAGATCAGGCATCTCGATAATACACATACTAAGAAGGAGCGCGCTGAGATCCTGCAATGGTTTAAAGAGAAGCCCAATGCGATTCTATCTAGTGTAAGTATCTTAACCACAGGATTTGATGAGCCGACGATAGAAACTATAGTAATCAATAGAGCAACGAGATCGCTCACGCTATATTTTCAGATGATCGGTAGAGGATCTCGTGTGCTTGAGACCAAGAAGGCCTTTGATGTTGTGGATCTGGGTAATAATGCGGCGAGATTTGGTCTCTGGGACTCTGAGATCGACTGGCAGAAGATATTTAGAAATCCTATACAGTTCCTGGAGAGCTTGATTACCGATGACGAGATCGAGAGGCGATTTAGATATGTCATGCCAGATGAGCTCAGAGCGATGTTTAGTAAGTCCGATGAGGTGCTATTCAATATTAACGCCGCTTATGATGAGGCTGTTAAAAATCGAGACAAGTCTTCTGTCGTTATAGACAATGCGCTTGCTCAGCATGTCAAGATCATCCTTGAAAATACCGATGATCTGATGACCGCCCTAACCATGATACGTCTGCTCAAGTATGATATAGAAGATCGAATCCGCCGATACTGCTATTGTATCTGTAATAGTACACGCAACTATAAGGAGTGGGCTATAGAGGATTACACTTCTCGATTGAAGAAGACTGTTATGAAAGAGCTGTAACTAAGGGTTTACCTTTGATTTGCACGGGTAATCTCCCATTCATCTTGAATATTGCTAGAGATCTGTACGTCCATGTAACTTTTTACCGTTACATAGGCGTCAATCAACTATATCTACCCTAAAAAATATGCTATGAAGCGATTCCTATTGTTATGCACATTGCTCTCTTTTACATATTGTCTCTCTGCTCAAATTATGGTAAGAGGCGGTCTGAACTATTCTAATATCTC
>CAZDHV010000364.1:0-2555 GCA_964505335.1 uncultured Saprospiraceae bacterium
ACGGTGTCCATAGGAACTCTGGCAAATTTAGCACCCTTTTTCAGAATGATATTTACTACTCCATTTTGACCTTTATCCCCATATTTCTCTATTGCCTCTTCTCCTTTGATCACACTTATTTCTTTAATCGATTGAGGATCAATGTACTCGTCTAAATTCTCTACATCTCCATGAAGCTCTATACCATCGATAATGATTAAAGCCTTGAGGTTCTGATCAGCATCCAATTGTCCATCGATCTTTATGTCAGTTCCTTCCTGCTTGGGATCAGTTATAGAATCCTCCAACTTAAAGGTCACTGGTATGGTATACAGCACCCTGACTACTTCTCCTTGCTGCCTACCTGGTGTCCATCGCTCAGGTAGCTCATTCATCAGATTTACCACCCTCAGCGCTTCAAATCCACATCCTGCGCCGATGTCTCTGACTAGCTTAGCACCACTCAAGGTGCCATCCTTCTCTACAATGAATTGTATATATACTCGTCCTTCTATCCGATTGTCTTTGGCTTGTGTAGGATACTCCAGGTTATCGTAAATGAAGTCGATGAGTTTTGCATCAGCACATTCTTTCTTGGCATTCTTGTCTCCCCCAGTCGATTCACATCCAGGGAAGCGAGGCATTTCTTGGACGACCTTGTAGACCTTGTCATTTCCTTGTGAGTGCTCAGCATTAGATTGACTACCTAGTCCCACTACCACAATCTCATCGAATAATATATCATACCCCCGTAATGGCAATTCATGCTCAGACTTCATTGCCTTTAGAATAGCCGAGTCTAACTCGTAAATCTTAAAAGTAATTGGTATGAGGATATCAGTAGAAATAGCCTCGCCATTTTGCGTTCTCGGCTGCCATTTCCCTTTCTCTTTCAATCCATCATGCAGCATAAATAACTGCTTATTAGCTGAGTCATTTACGTAGTCGATATGCTCAAAACGATTTGATATGTTTCCATCAGCACCAACCGTTATTCCTAAATACATCACTCCTTGCTCATTAACATCTCGCATTTCTTTAGGATACTTAATATTGGTGTAGATATATTTCAGGAGTTCTTCTTTACTGCATAACTCAGTCTCACATCCTGGAAAAATTGGTAGCGAATAATTCTTTCCATTTAACTTTTGAATGGTCTTAAGTTCCATATGACCATAAATGGCATCTACACCAAAGTTTCTGATATTAATATAATCTGGTTGCCAATAGGTATAGGTGTATTGAGATTCTTCAGATCGGATGATCGCCAATAGCTCCAGATTGCCAATTTTGGTACCATCTACAGTATATAGGGGCGCAGTGTCACTTCTATATCTTCCCATCACTCGTTCAAAAGTCTTTGAGTCAATTTCTTCCACTCCGTTATTAGAGTAATACTTACGCTCTGTTTTCTTCATGTCATCTAAGACCTCTTGGAGATTTGCTCTGTTTGAGTTATCTATCCTTTCGACCCCATCTCGATAGGCCGCTATGATCTCCTTATTCTTGATGACCAGATTGATGTTGTACTTATGCGCCTTAGTAGTAAAAGGGGTTACCCAATCACTAACCTTTGGGTAGCGCTGTTGCATCTTCTTGTGGATTTTCTTGAGTCGTTCTACCCAGTTTCGCTCATTAACTTGGTTGGACAGCGTACTAAAGTAATTGTCCATCTCAAATTCTAGTAACTCACGTTGTTTCTTTGGATGTGATATCGGGCGCTCATAGCCCATTAGTGCGTAGAAGCCTTTACTCCCCTTCTCCCCAAATATTTTGACAGCTTCAGATGGGGGTAGATAATAGATGGCATCAATTGGTTTTGAGACGTCAACAAATTCATTGATTGATTGTGAAAGGATGCCCTCTTGTGTCCAGATCACGGGCAAAGACGGATCGTCAAGATCAATGTCTTTGATTGATAGTAATTCTTTTGGAAGAATAGTTCCTACAGAAACTTGGACTTTTTCGAAGTCATCATAGACGTCTAATTTCTCCTCTGTTAATACTTCTTTATACCGCTGAATAAGAATCTCAATGTTAGATGGATTCGATCTGTGGTTATAGCTGAAATTGATAAAGTCTGCCAAGGCTTCAGGGTGATCAAATTTTCTGGTGTACAGAATATCAAGAAGCTCCTTTATATTCTTTTTGGTTATTACGCTATGATCTTCATCTCCCTTGAGTCTCTGCAATGAGTGCTCATTGCGTTTTTGAACAACAAATTTTAAGGACTTGAGATCATTAAATGAATACGTGTGGAATACTGCTCCGTCCTTAGTTCTCGTTTGAGAAGTTGGCCTTATACTATATCCTTCCTCAAATCCCCAACTTATAACAGCGATCATAATCTCACTTTGATCATCTGGATACTTCTTAAAATAGTCTTTGGCTATTATTTCCAATCCTTCAGCAATAGCCTCCTTGTTTCCTGGATTAGCTTTTAATACTTCAGACATTTTAGCCCACAAGGCTTCTTTATCAAACTCCGTTGTAGACTGTTGGATGTAGACCTCACTATCATCATTATCACTTATGGAGTACTTTGGAGATTCTATAGAACTATTTGACCGATTAGC
>CAZDHV010000365.1:0-2550 GCA_964505335.1 uncultured Saprospiraceae bacterium
AAGAAGATGGACTTAACAAGTGAGTTGGATTTACAAGATTATTTAATCTCATATCCGGCATAATGCCACTCTCCAGAATCCATTTCACCCTCATAGCTACAGCATTATTATACTTGAGTATTCAAGAACTTAATAATTACTATTGTATGAGTCATAAGTGCACCTAAAATAAAGAATAATAAGGCCAAAGACTATGGTCATAATTGGTCATCAATGCATTATAGTTCTATATTTCATCAGTGGATAGATTTACTGGACACCTAGAATTATGAAGAACAGAATAACGGTGATAGGCAGTAGCAATACTGATATGGTAATCAAGTCAGATCGACTACCAGTGCCTGGCGAGACTGTTATAGGCAATCAGTTTAGCATGCACCACGGAGGGAAAGGCGCTAATCAAGCTGTAGCCGCTGCTCGACTTGGAGGTGATGTAAGCTTTGTATGCAGAGTGGGCAATGATGTATTTGGTAAGGAGGCGATAGAACACTATCGCCTATCAGGGATTGATACTTCACTGATAAGCCGGGATACGGTTGAAGCATCAGGTACAGCCCTAATATTGGTCGACAGTAAAGGTGAGAATTCAATTGCGGTAGCTCTCGGGGCTAACAAGAACTTAAATCCTGACTTAGTTAAAAAGGCAAAGTCTGCTATTCAATCAAGCTCTTATGTGCTTACACAGCTGGAGACTCCGCTAGATACTATTGCAGCAATAGGTGATCTCTGCAGAACCTACAAGGTTCCTTTGATTTTGAATCCCGCTCCAGCGGCCGAGCTATCCGATGAGCTTTTGGCGCATGTCGATATTATCACACCCAATGCTATTGAGACTTACCAATTGACAGGTATCGCGATAAATGACGCACGCAGCATACAAGAGGCCTCGGCTGCCCTTCACAGCAGAGGGATAGAGACGGTGATCATAACATTGGGAGAGCAGGGTGCCTATTTAAGCGGCGCAGACTTTCGTGGATATATCCCTGTAGATCAGGTAGACGTTGTTGATACTACCGCAGCAGGAGATACATTTAATGGTGCCCTGGTTGTCTCCCTCAGTGAGGGGTTCAATCTTCAAGAGGCAGTTAGGTTTGCCAATAGAGCAGCAGCCTATTCAGTAGGTAGGCTCGGAGCGCAGTCTTCGATACCTTACCGTAAAGATTTATAGTTGTATTATGACAGATGATGCGGCCATATAAAAATTGCGCTAGCGATCTTCTTATTATTTTCAGCCTCTAAACTATAATCACCATGAAAAACAAAAGCCCCATTGTTCTTGCACTGTTGGCAATGATGTCCTGCGATTCTGAGCCGAAAATTATACATGAGAATATCGCTATAGGCACCTATACCAGAATGGAAGGTCATGTATCTGGTGATGCCGATGGGATCTACTTAGGACAACTGAATACTCAGACAGGACAGATCACAATACAGGACACCATAGTCGGAGTAGTGAATCCCTCTTACATACAAGTTAGGGATCAAAAAATTTATGCTGTAAGCGAGGTAGCTAATGGGACTGACAATCCAATCGGGAAGCTGCATGTAATCGATCTCGATAGCAAAGAGCAAGAGATTGTGAATGTAAATGGAGATGCTCCATGCCATGTGAATATCTCAAATCAAAGTGAGTATGCTATTACGAGTAATTACCTCAGCAAAGTATCAGTGGTTGCATTGAATAATGATCCAAAATTAAGTGACTCCGTATTGATAGAAGGAGATACGCAAGGGCCTCCTCGTCAGGAAGCCCCACATCCACATATGTCTGTTTTTGCACCTGACGATAAAACTGTCTTAGTTGCTGATTTGGGTCTTGATGCGATTATTCATTTTCAACTGGAAGATGGCACTTTGACAGAGCTTACGAGGACTAATACAACACCCAAGGCAGGACCAAGGCACATGGTTGTAGATCGTCAAAATAGTGTGATCTATGTCATCACTGAATTTAATCATAGCATAGAATCTTTTCTATTCGAGGAGGCACACAAACCAATGAGAAAAATCGGATCAACCTCTACCCTGAGAAAGGGAGTTGTAAACCAGAATATAAACTGCTCGGCAATTCACATCCATCCATCAGGAAAATATATTTATGCTGCCAATCGTGGTATAAATGATGAACCGGAACAAAGCATATCTGCATTTAAAGTAATTGAACCGGGCGAATTGTCATTGATTGACACTTATCCTTCTAAGGGATTAATTCCGAGGGATTTTACGATTAGCCCAAATGGTGATTATCTCCTGGTAGCTAATCAAGAGAGTGACAACATTGTCACGTATAAGATCGAACCAGACGGCACGTTGACAAGCACAGACTATATTACTAATGTTAGGACTCCTGTTTGCCTCAAGTTTTATTAGTATCTATTTCTTTCCGATCAGCACAGAACAAGGTTAGACCCTATATCGTATTGCCTTCCTACCCAACCAAGAAAGGCTTCAGAAGGTTAGCCAGCTATTTGTCTCATCACACACTTATAGACATAGCCCTCACAGATGTAAGAAAGCTATTTTGAGAACAGCACTCCTTCTCTAAGA
>CAZDHV010000366.1:0-2546 GCA_964505335.1 uncultured Saprospiraceae bacterium
TGGATCAGCCTACTCCGATGCGAGAGTTGAATCCATTCTGGGATGTGCATCCACCTCATTTGGATGGCTACTTTCAATCCAAGAAAGGCCAGTTTGAGCTAAAGCAACTTGACAATGGCCAGACCTTGGTCGAAGGCACTACTTGGTATCATATCCATATCCATCCTGTGCCATATTGGGACTTTTGGTCAAAGTACATCCTTCATGAGATACACTATCGGGTGCTTAAGCATATAAAGAAGGAGAGTGAGGCTTAAAAACGGATAACACTACCTAAATCAATTATGGAAAGAAAACGGGGAATTCGATACACCATTATTATCGCCTTTTTAGGATTAATTGTTGCGCATATTGTAACTCTTGCTTTTACCGACCTTGATCACCTAACATTATTGGAAGAGTATTCGGAGATAAAAGGCGGATTAATATTCGGTCTTATAGGATTACTTATATCATCCTTCTATTTCGGAGGATGGGCTGGTCATTCAATTCTAATCAAAAAGGAAAACTCTTCCGTAATTGGTATTGTGACGTGTTTTTTAGTGCTTATAACAATTCTAATTTTTGTATCCGGAAGCCTCTATTTAGGTTTCGGTACAATAGAGATGGAGTTGAAAGACTATGTCATAGTAACAGCTTTCTATATACTAATGTGCATAATAGTAATGAGTATCCCAATAATTATTTTGGGGATAATACTCGGATTAGTCATTGAGAATGATAGAGCTTTCTAAGCACACAAGTCTGGTATTGAGACTTCTGGTCCGAATACATCTTGCATGAGATACACTATCGGGTGCTTAAGCATATAAAGAAGGAGAGTGAGGCAATGGGTTAAAATCCATTGGGTATTATTAAAACCCCTAGAAGTCAATACTATTTATCGATCCAAATGAGCTCTCACGGCTGCGATGTATTTCCTTGATACAGGGACGATCGCCTCTGAGTCTTTCATTGACAGCTTTAGGCCCTGAGCATTGCCTGATACCTCAGTAACATTATTGAGATTAACAAGATATGATCTATGTGATCTAACAATCTTATGTGGCAATAGAATGGCCTCAAGAGACTTAAGGGTCGAGCGTACGATTGCTGAGCCTTCTTCCTTCAGATGTATGGTCGCATAGTTCTGCATGGCTTCGACATAGAGGATATCATGAATAGTTAAGTCGATAGGGCTGGATTGATTAGGGATGGTAATCATGCCTCTGTCGGTTCCACTATGGGCGCCTGGTACATTGATATCCTTAGCCAGATCTCCATATTTACGTTGCCTATTCATCATGGTGATCGTGCCAAAAAATACGACTGGAAAGATTGCAACGATCAAGGTGGCATAGAGCTGCGACATGAAATGGGGCCAGGTAAAATCGAGGTAACCCATAACCATCGTCATGTATAGGAAGTTGGCGACATTAATAATCAGGATGAGGATGAAGGTGGACAAGATCCACTTGCCAAAGGTCCAACTGGGCTTGTCGCTATGGTACCCTAATACACTTATCAAGAAAAAATGAAACCCAAGACTTACGACAAATGTCAATAAGCCAAATGTTAGGGTGATCTGTAAAGTCTCGGATAAAGGAGCGCCATTTAATCCAAATGGTTGTAGTAAAAACAGAATGATAAAAATCAAGAAGCCAACAATAGCTGACTCCTTGATGATATCTTTTGTCTCAATCGAACTCGGGAAGGGTTGATTGAAGAACGCTATGAGCTTACTGACCATTTAGTTCGCCAAGCAACACATCAACAGACTTCTTAAGCTGCTCATCATTACCTTTTGCACGACTATCTGGTTGATTATAAATGATATAGTCAGGCACAGCCGGGCCATGCTCCATATTCTCTCCAGTCGCTTTGACATACCAAGCTCTGAACGGCACTCTTATGAAGAAACCATCCATCAGGCCTCGACCTCCCGTCGAGATCACCGCACCAAAGGTGGGTGCCCCAACCAATGATCCGTGCCCAAGATGCTTATAGGCGTGGGAGAAGATCTCAGCATTACTATAGCTATTCTCGTTACACAGCGCAATTGACGGCTTAGTCAATGACGAAAGCGGCAATCGCTCACCATATGGGTAGTGATTCTTGTACTTAGCGTTATCACGCTCCAGGTTATCGGTAGCACCACGTGGCACCGTGTAACTATGCTGGCGCACGTTGAGTACAGCCATCACCATATCCGTAGTCCAGCCACCTCCGTTATATCTGACATCGATGACGATACCGTCCTTGCCATAGCCGCTGGCCATAAGCTCCCGCTCAAATCGCTCAAAACTCGTCCAGTTCATCCCCCTAATGTGGATATATCCAAGGCGACCATTAGAATACTTCTCTACCAGTTCCTTGCGATCATCAACCCACTCCTCATACAAGAGGTCACGAGTGGATCGACTCGGCCTGATAACCACATGTTCTTCAATGCCATTTTTCCTCACTGTCAGTTGGATGCGCTCATCCACGGTCTGATTGATCAGAGCATAGAAGTTTTGACTGCCTATAGATTGTCCATTAACTGCGGTGATGACATCACCTTCGCT
>CAZDHV010000367.1:0-2540 GCA_964505335.1 uncultured Saprospiraceae bacterium
GTACAGTATTGTTAAAGTGCCATCCGACATTCTTAAATCAACAGCTCAGAATGTGGCAACGCTCAGAAAGGAATTGAAGTTGACGCAATTGGATTTAGCCGAGAAATCGGGAGTATCACATGGAAGTATCAAGAGATTTGAACGATTTGGAAAAATATCATTTGAATCTCTGCTGAAGATTGCCGAGGCGCTCGATAGACTGCATGAGTTTGAGTCTCTCTTCTTGTCACAAGACACTAAACGCTTAGAGGGATTATTTTCATCCAAGTAAAGATCTTGAAGTGAGAGGCAGCAAACAAATCAATGTTTTTATTCGGTTTTCGACTGAGGAGATCCGAGTCGGGCGATTAGTTTTGGATAATAGAAGGGTCTATTTTAAGTACGACCATGAGTTTTTAAGTAAGGGCTTGAATCTATCACCTTTTAAGCTGAGGCATAATAGTGATATTCAATTTGCTGAGCCAACTCCTTTTCACGGCATCTTTGGAGTCTTCGATGATTCATTGCCTGATGGATGGGGTATGTTGTTGTTAAACCGTGCATTAGAAAAGAAAGGACTTTCGCTGAACGACATAAATATCTTGGATCAACTGGCTTATATAGGTGATACTGGCAAAGGTGCACTCATATATCGTCCGGCTTTTATAGAAGAACTGGAGTTCGGTGATGTCCTAGATGTTGATAGGCTAAAAACTGCAATGGATGAAGTGTATTATGGCTCCAGCACTGAAGTAATCGAAGAACTGATGCGGTTAGGTGGATCTTCTGGAGGAGCACGGCCCAAGGCCAATGTGGGCTATAATTCAGCGACTGATGAACTTATACATGGCTATAATATCCTTCCAAACAATTTCGAACATTGGATCATAAAGTTCCCTGGCTCCGAAGATCCCATTGATATTGCCAATATTGAATATGCTTATTCTAAAATGGCTCAGAAAGCTGGAATATCAATGAGTGAATGTAAATTATTGGAAAGCCCGAAAGGCTTACAAGTGTTTGCAACCAAGCGCTTTGATAGAATGAAAAACGATCGAATACACATGCATTCAATGGCAGGATTGATGCATGATAATTTTCGTTTAAGTAGTATTGATTACGGCCATATAATGGATACTGCATATAGACTTGAAAAAACAGCTTCAGTCCGTAAAAATGTATTGCGTTTGGCTGCTTTTAATGTATACAGTCATAATAGGGACGATCATTCTAAAAACTTCTCATGGCTCATGGATCATAATGGACACTGGTCTTTAGCCCCTGCATATGATCTAACATACTCTTCAGCAGGTATTGACGAGCACAGTACTAGAGTTGCTGGGGAAGGGGCTCGTCCAGGACGGAAACACCTAACGGAATTAGCTGACGAGTTTAGTATTAACAGACCTAATGAGCTGATAGAACAAGTACAAAACGCAATATCTATATGGCCAACAATTGCAAAAGAATCAGGAGTTAGGAAAGAATCAATAAAAAGAATTCAATCCAAATTTGAAGAACTTAGAGATTAATTAGTAAGGAAAATGTACAAACAGCTCCAGCGGAGCTACATCTCAATAGCCACATAGTGGTGCATAATCAAGAGCTCCAGCGAAACGACATATTGCATCAATGACAGATACATAGATTTAGAATATCTCAGTTATAATTGTTTCCTAATGGAAGCAATAATATGCTCCTCATTTATAGTGTTCGGTTCATGCGTCCAACTTTTAGATGAACATTACGACACTCTTTATGATTGAGCAGTCAAATTTAAAGTTCGTTATAATTGAGTGTTAACAAATGTTAACACATTGAAACTTGAATCAATTGAAAAATTTTTTTACTTGTCGTACAGAGTTTAACTAATAAAAATTTTAGGATACGGTGCAATTATGCAGCACCAATTATCAATAATCTGGAATCATAGATATAAATGATTCTACTAAAATTTTTATGCATGGACCAAAATCACTTCAAAACTCGGCAGCCGATTGAGGGTAAGTTTGGTATTCTAAGTATTACCTTCTCTACATCTCTTAACATAGCGATCACACCATGCTTTAACGGAATACACGTATAAAGTAATTAGTGATGAAGAACTTTCCATTTTATAAACAGCTGGACTCTATGGACTGTGGACCGACGTGCCTACGCATGGTGTCCAAGTGGTATGGGAAATCCTACTCACTACCATTTCTGAGAGAGAAGTGTTACATAGACAGAGCTGGAGTGAGCCTGAAAGGTATCAGTGAAGCTGCAGAATTGATTGGATTTAGGACTCTGGCGGTTAAAATTCCTATCAATGCTGAAAAAGATGCTCCAAGTCTGCAAAATGCCCCGTTGCCAACCATTCTTCATTGGAATCAAAATCATTTTGTCACATTATATAAGATCACCAAAAAATATGCTTGGGTGGCAGATCCTGGCTCTGGCAAACATAAACTGAATATAGAAGAGTTTGCTAACTCTTGGATATCATCAGGAGAAAATGGCGTTGCACTACTTATAGAGACTACTCCCGAGTTTTATAATGAAGATGGCGTTGAGTCTAGTAA
>CAZDHV010000368.1:0-2538 GCA_964505335.1 uncultured Saprospiraceae bacterium
CTCATGAGTCTATATATGAGATCGACGTACCTGAATATTTCTCATTGACACCTATACCCTCTGGAGCATTTCCCCTCACCCGAGATAAGAACACACACCAGTTTGTTGGGTACACTGTAACGACTACAACCCTCACTGCCAATGATATTCCTGCCTTAGAAGAAGATGACTATGTCCTCAATGATAATGACTATCGCAGTGGGATAAAATATGAACTGTATTCGATCCATATCCCGGGTCAGTTTACACGTGATTATTCAAAAGATTGGAACAGCATCGCTATAAATCTCACTAAAGCAGATTATTTCGGTAAACAGCTCAATAAAAAACACAAAGGGCTATATCAATTTGTAGCCACGCTCGAAGGAAAGAGCATAGATGAAAAGACCGCAGAAATTTATCATTTTGTTCAGACCACTTTTAGCTGGAATGAAAACTATGGCATCGGCAGCTATGATGGCTTCAAGAAAGCGATCCAAAATAAGTCAGGTAATATAGGTGATATCAATCTGATCCTAATTTATATGCTTCGCAAGGCTAATGTACCTGTCAATCCATATGTTTCTAAATCACGATATAGAGGTTTGCTCAATATGAACTATCCGAGTTTGTCAGAGCTCAACTATACAATGGCAGCAATACCACAACAAGACGGTGAGCACCTGTTACTAGATGCCAGTTGTAAGTATAATCCAATTGGCCAGCTTCCAGTCAGGGCAATAAACATCAATGGCTTAGTCTTACAGGACAACAAGGCGGTTCCATACTACCCCAGCAATCCTAACCTGTTCAAAACTCAAACTGTCTCTAAGTATGAAATTGATTTAGACAACACTACCATTAGCGGCAGTAGTAAGCGTAAGAGATCTAACTATGCTTCTTACAAATACCGCATGGACATGGAACGGTCCAATAAAAACGAGGATGAGCAGAGCAGCTCTAAGGCTGATAATCAGGAATCTGATATCGAGAGCTTCGATATTGAAAACACCTATAGTGTGACAGAACTGACTGGGCTAGAGGATATAAATGAACCTGTCATGATCAATTTTGATGAGCAATTGGTGACCTGTATGAAGAAAGTAGGAGATACCCATTTCATAGATGCGACATTAGACTTTGGTCTTGAGCGCAATCCATTTGAAGAAGATCAAAGACAGTATCCAGTATTCTATAATTCTCGTATTGACAGCAAGACAATTGCCTCATTTCAACTACCAGAAGGGTATGTATTAGAAGAAAAGCCTGATAATCTAAATATTGCGCTGCCAAATGGAATGGGCAGGTTTAGCTATGAAGTCAAAAGTCAAGGATCTAATGTGATCATATATTATATCTTAAAAATCAATGATGACATCATCTTGCCACAGGACTACCCTGGATTAAAAACATTCTACGATATGATCCATGATCTATCAAAAGAAAAGATCGTCATCGCAAGAGCATAACTAGAAATCAGTTATTCCCAATGAATGACTTTAGGCCCTGAACTTTTTGTTCGGGGCTTTCTTTTTTGCCGTCAACATTGAGGCTGGCATGTAGAAGTGTGCCTCCAGTATGTCGCAGCAAGCGCTCGGCATTGTCGAGGGCTACTCCACCACCTATGAGTATGTCAATATCCTTAGACCACTGATGCAGCATTTGAAGGTTTCCAATATTGTTAATTGCTGATCCAGCCCCACCAGAAGTTAAGACTGTATCGATCTCATAATTTTTCAAGAGGCCAAGAGCTGCTTGTTGATCTGAGATACTATCAAATGCTCGATGAAAGGTCATGCCATATCCTTCACAAGCTTCTGTAATTAATGATAAGGCCGATTCATCGATATCGTCAAAAACGTCTAAACATCCAAAAACAAAGCCCTGGACATCCAACTCCCTAAACTGTTCAATCTGTGCCACCATCTCAAGCACTTCGTGCATATCATAACAGAAATTGCCAGGTCGTGGTCTAATCATGATACGTTGAGGAATATCCGAATAGCTAGCAATCTGGGATACTAAACCAACAGTCGGAGTAAGCCCATTCTGATCTAATCGACTACAGGTTTCAATGCGGTCAGCGCCATTGTCAATGGCTATCAGTGCATCCTCATAGTTATCTATGCAGATTTCCAGAAGCGCGCTAGATTCTGCTGCCACTTTTGATCATTTGATTGTCAAGTTGTGCGGTCTGCACCGCATAGTCAAAACCAGACTGTATACAGTAACCACCATAGCTACCATCTTTAGCAAGAGCAATGAAGCCGACCTGAATATCTCGCCAGTCTGGATTCTTGCTGATCACACGCTCAACTGCCAGCTCACAAGCCTGCTGCGCACTGTTACCTTGTCTCATCAATTCGACAACCAAGAAGCATCCGACCGCTCTTATCACCGCTTCTCCCCATCCAGTGGCTGTAGCCCCTCCAATCTCATTGTCAACATATAAGCCCGCTCCAATAATCGGAGAGTCTCCTACTCTGCCAGGAAGCTTCCATGCTGCTCCACTGGTAGTGCAAGCTCCCGATAGGTCTCCATGACTATCAAGTGCTAATA
>CAZDHV010000369.1:0-2536 GCA_964505335.1 uncultured Saprospiraceae bacterium
GATAAGGCCGCCGTATATGCTTTATGCAATCCGACATGATCTCCATATAGCGTATCGGGTCCCAATGTTACATGATCGATTCCGACCAGATCTTTGACATACTCAAAATGCTCCATGACAGCATCCAGATTATGTATTCTTTGATTAGGCGTTAGCGTAGTATGCGGTGCAGCTTCGATGCCGATGACACCACCTTTGTCGGCGCAGGCCTTGAAGACTTCATCGGGTGCCATACGATTGGTGTTCCATAATGCCTTGGCACCTATATGACTCACGATGATCGGTTTCGTGCTATGCTCGATGGTATCCAATGCTGTTTGATCTCCAGTATGGGACACATCGATCAGTATGCCGAGCTTATTCATGCGCTCCACGGCACGCTTGCCGAACTTGGTAAGTCCTCCATCCCGATCTTCCTTGAGGCCAGAGCCAAGTGCATTGGATTCGCTATAGGTGATCCCCAATGACCGTAGACCAAAGCCGTATAAGAGATCGATGCGATCCAGCTCATTCTCGATCATCATGGCGCCCTCCATCACTGCGACCCAAGCCACTTTGCCTTCTCGATGGGCACGATAGATATCATCCACTGTCTTGCAGTGTATCACGAAGTCCTGATGGGCAATATCACACAGTCGCATGCCTAAGTCATGGATGACTTCGCTCCATTTCCATCCCCCTTTAGAGTGTATCTGACAGACGCCATCCATCAGATTATCAAAGACACAATCCCAATGACTTTTCGATAGTCCCTTGTATGCAGTGGCCATTCGGCCCTCTTTTACATAGGCTGGGGTCTGCATGATATCCTTAGGAAAGGTCCCGAGATGCTCATGAACACTGATTAAGATATGATCGGTGAGAATCTTCTTTACCAGTGCTTCCTGGTCAGCATTCAGGGGTACCTTAGTGGATGGCACTCGGTCGAGCTGATCGGCCAGTTCAAAATATCTATAGTCCTTGTCTTTTTCTAAGTATTGAAAGGACTCGTACCCTTTATAGTTCTTGGTCAAACTCATTGAAATCTTGGATATCTGTGTGGCTCTAAAATAGATAAAGTCCCGTATTAGCGTTGATCGACGCAACACTTATTGGGGATTAATCTGGGTATTAGGGCAGCATCGAGACTTAAGTGTATTTAGAGCCACTCCAGACATAAACAATCCATCTGTAACACCTCACCAATTTACTATCTATCGAAAGAGTCAGAAACGTTTGTCGATATTATGCGACTTTTTATCTAATAATTTGGTTAAGCATAGTACTATGTATAGCATAGTACTATATGTTTTTTTAGTTTTGGAATACTAAGCACAGATAATAAGAGGAGAACTCGAATCATGTGTTTTGTCAAAGTAACCTAAGGAAGAATTCATCCTAAGGATATAATAATCAGATAACTTATGAAAACATGAAATTCAAGAAACTCTTAAGAAAAGTCTTACTATTAATTTTTATCCTAGTTATTGGTTTCATTTCTTTTCTTCTATACCAAACTAAAGATGATATAGATGCAGACCTCTCTAACATTGATGAAAAATTAGAGAGATTTTATAATTCGGAAAGAATGGCTGGCTTTGCAGTTTCCGTTTTTAATGCGGATAGTATTATCTATTCGAAAGGGATTGGTTATTCCAATAAAGAGAATGAAGAGCCATATACTACCCAAACGCAACAATTTATAGCTTCGATCTCAAAAACAACTATAGGCATTGCTTTATTAAAATCTGAAGAATTAAAATTGCTAAACATAGACAGCGCTATTAACAACTATTTGCCTTTTAAAATTTACAATCCTGATTTTCCTAACGAAGAGATTACAATAAAACAACTAGCAACACATACTTCATCGTTAGATTATAACGAATATGTTGTAGAGTCTCTTTATACAAAACAACCCGATCTGAATAATTCTTTGGAGTCTTTTATACTCAATTATTTTCAAAAAAGAAAATTTGGTGATATTACCTTTACTAATGACAAGCCAGGGTCAAATTGGAATTATTCAAATATAGGTGCGGCGTTAGCAGCTTATATTATTGAACGAACTTCAGGAATTCCTTTCTCCGAATTTACACAAACTTATATCTTCAATCCTCTCGAACTTAACAACACATACTGGTCATTATTAGAAAGTGACTCAGTCTTACATACAGACTATTATCAAACGGAAGGGGATTCAATAATTAATGTTGAAACAAGTGGCATAATCTTGTATCCCTGTAGAGATATTATCACTGACATTGAAGATTTGACTAAATATTGCCAAGCTTTGATATCAAAGCATCCAGCTCTCTTACAGGAAACTTCATTTGAAAAATTGTTTGCACCACAATTAAGTAGTTCTGTCACCAACCTTGAGGATGACAACAATGGTATATTCTTCATGATAGATAGAAACCAGTATGGAATCACCTATCAGTTAACAGGAATGAGTGGTGGAGACAATTGCATCCAATCAATGATGCACTTTGATCCGAAAACAAAACTCGGATACATATTTTTAGGTAATACGGGTTTTAGTAAACTAAATAGA
>CAZDHV010000370.1:0-2504 GCA_964505335.1 uncultured Saprospiraceae bacterium
TATTTACAATACTGGCTTTTCATTAGTCCACTTTTCTATCTGATCCAAACAAATTTTCATCGGTAACCACTTATTTATGATAAGTAGTTCTTTCAGTTTAAAAGCAGCTTGCTCACTGGATAAGTCACTGTTGTTTATGAGGACCTGTAACACCCATATGATGCCGTGGGTTTCAATGTTATGCCGTTTACACCAACTCCGCATTCGCTTTTCACCAGAGAGCAAAATTGCTGTTTTTAATGTAGATACTAATCGAAGCAAAGACTTGTCCGCCACAGAGAAATGTCTACTAAACTGTCTTTTATCAGTATGAATTATATCAAGTTCATTTTGTACATGGATGCTGTCATAACTTATAATCAATTCTGCATCATGTGGATAGAGTTCTAGCAAGACCTCTTGTGTTGTCCATATTTCAATATCCTGAACTAAGAATGGATCAATTAATTCTAAGGCGAGAAGATCAATGAAAATATTAGCATCTGTAACGACTACTTCTATCACGCATCATTTATTGTGGCTCACTATATCTCTAAACTCTGCCAACCTCATATTGTATAGTGCTGCAGCCTTAGACGAAGTAATTGTTCCTTCGGCTATACCTCTACATAATATTTGCAATAGCCGATTAGTCTTTTCATCGCCAGAAAAGAAACCTATATCTGCCTTATGACCTATGATGGACCTTATGTACCTCATCTTCTGTTTGAATAGATAGGAAGTAATTATTCCCAAATCCTTAGCACGGTAAAGAGTGGCCAAGGGCGAAATACCATACTGCTGCTTGATTATTTCAAGCTCTTTCAGATGTATGTTACTTCTATTAGTCCCCAATTCCATTTTGAGCTGATCTGCGGATATCAGCATAGCACCAGCAAATCTATTGCAGATAGCTTCCTTAGTTTTATGATTGACTTGATCAGGAATATTGAGGACCAGATGTGCTAACTCGTGCAATGCTGTAAATCTCTGACGATCTACATTTACTTTAGTGTTGATGACTATTACGGCAATGCTCTCATCAACCCTATCGGCAAGGCCCGAAATATCCTCAGTTCCAAAGTCATCCTGATACACCTTGATTCCCCACTCTTCTAGCTGTTCGGCAATATTATGAAACGGCTTTTCTCCAATATTCATCTTCTTGCGGAACATATCAGCTTGGCGTTCTGCATCTTCTACATTTACGCAAGGGTCGCTCAAAGGGCTAACGAATGACTTATTCGATGCTGTTAATTCCTCAGCCTCTAAGTATCTCTCCAAATAGTCTTTAGTCTTATCGATAATTTCGTTTTGCTTCTTCTTAGGCAACTTTTGAAATTTTCTGAACTCTGGCTGAAGGTCGATCCCTCCAGACCGCTCAAAGAAATCCAATCTAACACCAAGAGTGTTGCATAACGCCAATAGACTAGATTGTTCAGGAATCATATCGCCATTTTCATACTTGCCTATAGCTTGCTTAGAAAGACGACCATTCAGTTGTTCTGATAATTCTCTCATAGACCAACCCTTCATAGTCCGAGCCATTTTGAGACGCTGTGGGAAGTTTTCCATGCGAACGATGTGTTTTTAGCTAGAAGAAATGGTCCTATCAGAAATGACTCAAGTGGTAATTAAGGCTTACAAATATACAACAAATCCTCGTTACTGTAGACAAATGTGTTTTTGCAGAACCATTTGTCTACCTTTAATAAATATGTCATATATTTATAATGACAAAAGGCCGACATAGGTCGGCCTTTAAAAATTCAGTAAGAATTACTTACATCATTCGTGATAAATTGAAAGTAGTAATTCTGACTGAATTGAAATTTATTTATTTTAATTATTTTTTAATATGACAGGATACTTTACAAAGTTTTCCGATGAAGCAAGCCAGTTTCGCTTCAATCTAAAGTCTGGCAATCATAGGATCATTCTTAAAAGTAGCGAAGGGTACAGCTCCTCACAAGCGTGTGACAATGGCATCGCCTCTGTAAGAGCGAATAGCCCTCTGGATGAGCGTTATGATCGACGTTTGGCAAAGAACGGAGAGTACTACTTTAATCTCAAAGCCAGAAATGGCGAGATAATCGGAGTGAGTGAGACTTATCAGACTAGAGCAGGTAGAGACGAAGGAATCAGGGATGTGATGCGTCTTGCTCCGACTGCAACTGTTAAGGAGGTGATTGAATCTCGCTCTTACTAAATGTGAACCTTATTGAGGAAAGGAAGCTATGTGTGTATACATGGCTTCCTTATTTTTCTCTTCTCTTGTGAGCTCTCAACAGATATTATATAGTATCAAAGGAACCGTTGTTCATAAAATGGGATGGAAACAAAATAGAACTTAAACAACAAGCAAAATCCGACTCAGACAGTCAACTCAATCCGATTACCTTCTGGATCCTGGATGACACTCTCATAATAGCCATCTCCAGTTGTCCTCGGCTCACCAACAATTATATAACCATCATCTCGTAGTCTCTCCGTAAGTTCGTCAACTAGCTCCGCCGATCCTAAAG
>CAZDHV010000371.1:0-2500 GCA_964505335.1 uncultured Saprospiraceae bacterium
GCATGTACTACAGTCTTGCTTCACCTTTGCTTGCTTCAGAATTTGACATGGATTTGCTTCTTGAAGAAATGAATTTAGAGACTCGAGCATCCAAAAATGAGTACAAGCTTCTTTCAAAGAACATTTATGAAGAGAACGGCAATGACGTCTTAACGCTAAAGTTCTTAAGCAGCGGCAGACACTATCTATACTTTAAGTATATGCACATTGACGACTATCTATACGTATTAGGCTTCCAATCTGACGTTAAAGGCGAGCTAGAAGGAGAAAGCATAAAGAAGTTTCATGACTCTTTTAAGGTCTTAGAGAAAAAGAGCCAAGTAAAGTCATATACAAGCTCAGCTCTATCTTATAGAATAGACGCTCAAAATATCCCGATGACCTTCTCAGAAATCGATGACTCAGAAGCACTAATCATTAAGTACCAATATGACAATTTCGTAGATCAGAAAAAGCAGTTGTATTATATAGTAGTCACTACAGACTATAGTCCCTTAAGCTTTATGTCTAATTATGAATATGCAAAAAACAATCACGCCGATTCTTATATCACCTCACCAGGGGACTCGTTGCTACTAGACACATCGTACGTTGAATCCGGTATTTCTAAAATCCTCATGTATTCCGATTTGGAGAAGACCTATGTTCAGTCTTATCTAATTCCTCGAGGCAATCGGATGCATCAGGTTTTTATAGGTGGAACAGAAAAGAAAAATGTCCAAAAATATGGCGATGAAATTTATGAGTCTTTTCAATTCACTGATTACGCTGCAGTCAATAGTTGGACCAAATTTGACAAAGGGGCATACACGATAAATTTTCCGAATTCAGTTGAAACTGGAGACGACTGTTATGATCTTAGCTATATCACCGATGGCATACTGCATACGGAGAGTTCATATGCCAGTAGTGATGTTAATTCCACTAATTACTTAGTAGAAATATTTGAACTATCCGAGTATGTAGAAATAGATCATAGAGATACACTCAAACAGAAGCTTATTGAGCAGTTCATCGGCTATCAAGACACCTTAACTGCCTCTTCATCATTCATCGATGACACGTGGAGTTATTTTGATTTCACAGTAGAAAATGCAGATCATTTCCTACAAATCCATCATCGACTAATTCCTCAAGGGAACACGCTCTATAAGCTTACCGTTAGACATGATAAAGAATTAGATAATCAAGTCAATACACAATCCTTTTTCGATAGCTTCACCCTAAAAAAACCAGTTTCTGATCAATTTATCAATCAGACTGCGGAAGTTGTAAAAAGTAGAATTATCAGAGCTATCCAGAGTAATGACAGTTTAAAAATTGAACAAGCCATTCAGCATATTGATAATATTGAACTCTCAAAAGAAGAAGGCCAAGACCTACTAATCGCACTACATCATATTCAAGGAGCTACAGAATATACTTATAGTTCAATTCTCACATCAATCATAGATAGCAACCCTGCATTAATTGAGGCAGTGAGCTCTCTTTATACAGACAAAGCTACCGACGATACTAAAAAGATGGCAATACTAGATGTACTAATCACTACAAAACAGCCTGATGCCATCAGATCAGCAAGTCGCCTACTATCCACGTCTATGGTAAACCCCGATAATGATTGGGAATTCGAATATCTCTTCTACCCCATTCTTGATTCCATTGAATTAGCTCAATATTTAATCCCCGATATCTTGACCTGGGCAAATAGAGATACCTCGGTCCTCTGTGAGAATCTACTGAGCTCTATGATGAGTAATGAGCTAATAGATATCAATTCACTGGAAAAAATCAAAAACAGCCTGACTTATGACATCAAAAATGTATTGAACGAGATAAGTACGAATGAAGATGAGTACTATACATCCAAATATAGTTTGTTGGAGAAAGCACAGCTTGCGTCTCATTTTCCCTTAAACGATGTTTATAGAGAAGCTTACGATTTACTGATTAAGGATACATTGACCTATTACAAGGGGGCAGGTATAGCGTATCTGATGAGAAACGACTTGGATTATAATGAGTCTGACATAACAGCACTTCAACAGACAAATGACGGGCTTAGGCAACTCTATAGTCTGGAGAAAGAGTTCAACAATTATTCCTTATTACCTGATTCTCTTCATAGTTATGAGGAATTCGCCAAAATATATTCAGATGCCTATATGGAAGATGCGGAATATGGACAGGCTATCGATATCCAAGTGGCACACTTTGAACAGATTGATAAAACCCACAACTACTACTTTATCTCAGAAATGACATATTACGAAGGAGACAGTTTCTGGGTCGCCACCTATGTTTCATTTGATGGAGATAAAAACAGTTTCGGAATACCAGATGAGGAAGAAATAAACTTTGACTATTACTATATGGATGACAAGGACGACACAGAAGCTCTTCAAAAACTCAAGGACTTATATGTATCTGGCAAATAGCATAGAAGTCTTCTGTCGATATTAACGATTTCTCGAGTTTCCGATATTAAGATCGCCCCAAT
>CAZDHV010000372.1:0-2494 GCA_964505335.1 uncultured Saprospiraceae bacterium
CACATAAATAGCTTGCCATTCAGCCTGAAAGTGGCGTGCATGATTGTACCTTCTGCTCCTGGAGCATCCGCTCCCCATCGCTTTACATTAACAATGCTTGAGTTGTCAAACAGCGACATATAAAAATTCATGGCCTCTTCTGCATCATCTTTTTGAAAGGTCAAGAAAGTCGCGATTTGTCCAGTGATATCACTTTGCTTCTCCTCTTGTAGCTTCTTGAGGCTGTCTAATTCAGCTTGTAATTCCTCGAGTTGAGTATTGTTATTCTTGACGTCAGCACAACTGATCGTCAGTACGGTGAGAAATAGTATTGTTGTTAGTCCTTTCATATCACGTCTTATATGACTCTTTATAAATAACCTGCATGTCAGGCAGTTCCGTAAAATAGTAATGCACCCAGATATAAATATGATTAAATACCGCGACAATGATAGCAGCTTTCGACATCAGCAACAGTCCTGGTATCCAGAGTATCATAAATCCAAACACATACATCGCATTGGGGGAATACTTGAATATGCCTTGTCTAACAAATGGCGTATTCTTTAATTCTTCTGGATGAAAGTGGTCTATTCCGAAGGCTCTATCCATCCCAAAATACTTCTGTACCGAATAAAACAAATAGACAGACGGAATCAAGAGGATTCCTGCGATGAGGTAAGCAAGAACGGGGTCAACACTCAGGATACTACGGTTCGAAATGGCTAACACGACAATCGTCACTAATCTGGATAGGATGAGGATAGCAAAGCCTATTTTATAGAGTTTGAATCCATTGGCACCAAAGGCTTTCGAAATGCGCTTATAATGCAGTTCCAATCGCCAGCATACCAAAACATAGAGTTGATGAACTATAGGAGAAAGAATCGCCAATATCATCCATGTAGCGGTACTGACCCCTCCTAACTCACCCGAAAGCAGACTATCGTCATTATTAACAAGGAGAATAATACCCACCAATAGAATCACTAATGAGAGAAGGTGCCAAAATTGGTGCTGCAGTACTTTCATCTTGATTGTTTAGTAAGACAATGTGTCATTGATACTTAGCGACTGATTCGTAAGTCTAAGGATGACATGGCTATGCAACATTAAAGTGATTAAATCCTACGTAATCATGTTTGTAGTTGGTAGTCTTTTATGAGAAGCTCAGCCCCCAATTGTAAGCGAGTTGATAGATTTCGGATCATTTTGGTTGTGAGCCTTCGTCGCTTATTTAGGACCTCAGAAACGATGCTTTTAGAACCAATTTCACCGATCAAATCTTTTTGGTTGAGATTCATTTCGTCCATCCTTATTTTGATGGCATCAATTGGATCTGGTGATGGTATCTCAAAGTTCTTTGCTTCGTAATCATTGATCAGAATAGCAAGAATTTCCGCCTCTTCTCCCTTTTCGCTATTTGTTGGCGCATCAAATATTTCATTCAATCGCTCTAAGGCCGATTCGTAATCCTCTTCTGATTTGATCAACTTAATAGTGCTCATATTTCTTCTGCATTTATTTTATCATATTCTTTATGAGTTCCTATGAA
This sequence comes from uncultured Saprospiraceae bacterium, assembly GCA_964505335.1. Taxonomy (GTDB): domain Bacteria; phylum Bacteroidota; class Bacteroidia; order Chitinophagales; family Saprospiraceae; genus GYS-P2D. The sequence goes on from CAZDHV010000372.1 coordinate 1,535, forward strand.
TCGTATAAAGAGTCAAGTTGGATGACAATTAAATCTATTATGGCTCAATTATTTTAGGTGGAGAAAACTCCTTTCTCCATTTCACATCTCCATTTGAGTCAATGGTATCTGATTCTTGATAAATCAAATATTTTCCACTGATGTTCTTCTTAACTCTTATAATTTTATCCATTACAAGTTTGTCGCAATTCGAATTATGAACTGCTAAAACTAAAGCCTTGCCCGTCATACGTACTGAAGGATATATTATTCCTTCATTCTGTCGATAACCGTTTGAGGCAATCATAGAAGTTATTTTATAGGCACTTTCATAGTTAACAGGGTAGTCATGAGCAAAATACTTTGCTACCCAATTGTTAATATCCCAATCTCTTTTAGGACTATTTGACACCTTCTCATTCATTTCTCTAAACTCATTCCTAAACTGTCGAATTCTCTCATATTCTCCATAGAAAGGGTGGTTAATAAAAGCATTTACGGTTAGTTCCTTCGTTAATCGCCACCTTGAGATGTAACCAAACTCAGGTTGTATGACACCACTTCTGATTTGTTTAGATGCTTCGAGTGCCGCACTTAGACCCCCTTGATAAGACGCATCCTGATCTTTTATATATTCTGAAGGAACAAAGCTTCCGTAAAAAACACTCTCTCCTTTGCTATTCGCACGTCCTCTTTCTATTGACTCGAATTTGGGATTAAATGAAACTTGCGATGCATTCTGAACTTCAAATGGTTCTTTTTCAAATCTAGCCCGCCAAACAAGGTTTTGATTTAAGGTTATGGTCATGCTATTGAAAGACCCTAAAGATTTGATTACATCGGCTATTCTATTTGGATCCGATTCGTCGCTCAGATTATTGAGATCACTTAAGTTATATTCTTTCATTATGAGAAATTGAAAAAATAATCAATGCACCACCCCTGGCCCACTCGACCCCCTTGGTATCCTGATGTCCTCTA
>CAZDHV010000373.1:0-2467 GCA_964505335.1 uncultured Saprospiraceae bacterium
ACGCCCCAATGTCATCATCATCCTTACTGATGATCAGGGTTATGGAGATTTGGGATGTTTTGGCGCCGATGATATAGCCACTCCGCATCTAGACAAGTTGGCACATGATGGTCTCATACTTACTGACTTCTACGCCGCCCAAGCCGTTTGTTCTGCATCAAGAGCTGGTATCTTGACGGGCTGCTATCCCAATAGAATCGGAGTCCATGGAGCCTATATGCCAGACAGCCCTCGAGGGCTCCATCCCTCTGAGACCACTATAGCCGAAATGCTCCAATCTCAAGATTATAAAACTGGCATATTTGGCAAGTGGCATCTGGGTGATCATCCAGATTTCATGCCGCTGAATCAAGGATTCGATGAGTACTTTGGCATCCCCTACTCTAATGATATGTGGCCCTTGCATCCACAGCAAGGCCCAATCTTTAATTTCGACCCACTCCCACTATATCACAACGATACTGTCATCGATACCCTGACAGATCAATCTTTACTCACAACCCATATTACGGAGCGAAGTATGGAATTTATAGCTCGCAACAAAGACACACCCTTCTTCGCCTATGTGGCGCATCCTCAGCCACATGTGCCACTCTATGTCTCGGATAAGTTTAAGGGTAAGTCTCAGCGTGGTATTTATGGCGATGTAATCATGGAAATAGATTGGTCTGTTGGACAGATCGTGGCTGCGCTCGATGAACATCAATTGCTGGAGAACACACTCATCATATTCACCTCCGACAACGGCCCATGGCTCAACTATGGTAGTCATTCAGGAAGTGCATACCCCTTACGAGAAGGGAAAGGAACAGCTTGGGAAGGCGGCCAACGAGAACCAACCATCGTCCATTATCCCAAGCAGATCGATGGAGGTCGAACACTACATACGCCAATGATGAACATAGACATCCTCCCGACCATCGCAGAAATAACTGCTGCAGATCTCCCTGATAAAGTAATTGATGGAAAAAGCTTGTGGAATATTTGGAATGGCCAAACCAGTGAATCACCCCATGAGGCCTATTATTATTACTACAAGCAAAATGAACTGCATGGAGTAAGGTATAAAGATTGGAAACTCTACTACCCACATTCCTACAGAACGCTAAACGGTCGAATCGGAAATACTGACGGTACTCCAGTCAACTATGATCAAGATACTTTAAAAAGTATAGAGCTATATCTTCTCTCTCAAGATGTGGGTGAAACGAATGATGTTGCAGCTGAGTACCCAGAGATAGTAGATACCATCTCGGCATTAGCAGATAAGATGAGGCTTGAGCTTGGGGACAACCTATTAGGTATTAATGGCCGCAATGTGCGAGAGTCGGGTCTTATTGAATGATAACCGCTGACCCGCAGACTTCCTACTTGATCCAATAATCGACTACGGTTACATCTTCTACATACGGGCCGATGAATTTTACAAAGGCTTGGTGGTCTGGATGTGGGAGATATGCCTGACGATCCTCTTCAGAGGCAAAGCTTACCAAAAAGCAATGGGTAAGCCCTTTGGACAATCCTTCTGGGCTGTTATTAGTACCCCACTCAAAAGAGTGAATTGCGGGAATCTTATCAGCAAGACTTGCGAAGTCCTGCTCTATTTGGCCAACTATTTCTTCTGTCGCCTGATCATTAAACTTGAATAGAACGACATGGCGTAAGAGCTCCATAGGTGTTGTTTCTTCAGATAAATCAGCTTCAACAATTGGAGCGGGTGTTGTCTTGTCAGTTTGATTACAAGCAATTACAAATCCGACGATAAAAACTAAAGTGCTTAAGCCAACTAACCTCATATTAAGTGCTATTCTAAGGAAGCGGAATCATTAAGATCCCCGATTTTAACTCCTATGAAGTTAAGGTTTTCTACATTTTCTTCAGAAGCTCCTAATGAAACACTTGTCTGAACACCACTACGTATAGTTGACGCACTCAAATCAGCGTCTGATGGAACATATATCCAACTTGGTTGACCATCAAACTCAGAAGCAAGGTTAAGAACAACTCGTTGTATTCCAACCAGATCTGCTGCTGAAATCGAGCCGCTGTTATTCACATCTGCTGCAATCAACTGATACGGATCGGTAAAAGATTGTAATCCTAGGATATGTCGAGTCACCAAGATGATATCAAGTGAACTCACTCCATTGGCTGCGTTCTCATCATTTGATGGAATGACTGTTAAACCTATATCTGTAGGCAGTTGATCAAGACTAAAACGCCCTTGATTATCTGTAATAGTCGATCTATTGCCGATATCAACACGTACATTACTCAAGGCCTCGCCTGCTGGATTCGTTATGGTTCCACTTACAGATCGTGTTGTAGCAGGCACGGGACAATTTCCTTTGCTTACGGTGAAAAACCCAGCGCTTACTTGTGCGCAACCGGTAGCTGAAACAGATGATATTGCAGCTCCAACACTTGCTTGCAACGAGCCATCAAAATGAACGCCACGTACTCTTAA
>CAZDHV010000374.1:0-2467 GCA_964505335.1 uncultured Saprospiraceae bacterium
GGTGCTACAGTACTATCTGCAGCATCTAGTATGTGCCCCTCATAAGTATGATATTGCTGACCGCTCAAGTGCAGGGAATAAAGCATGAGTGAAAATAAGATGATGATGCGGGCCATTTTTAGTTTCTATAGCTTTAGAGTACAACAGATTTTTTGAGGAGTATATTTTGAGAGTCTACCTAATCTTCTGATTGTCTTCATATTGCTCTTGGATACTCTTATACCGGCTTAATTCGGCCTTGATTGCATCGAGAGGATTAGCCAATGTGGGAATATTAATATTACTCCAAAACTCTTCATCATAGTCGAATTTTAGCTCACTGAGTCTCTTCCCTCGTTGTACCTTCTTGCCTCCTTTAATAAAGTTCTTCTTAGGACCGAACTTCACTTCCTGTACTATCAGCTTCCTGCTCACAAAGTCGGATTGAGTATCTCCCATAAATGAAAAGCCTCTATCAATCGCTATTAAAAAGGGTACATAAGTATTGCTAACTTTTCTGTAGCGTACTTCTCTAAAATCGTTTGCTCTTTCTGAATTTTTTGGTTTTATCCAATTTTCTTTAACATAATCAGAGACCTGAGTTTTGATCCGTGTAACTGCGTAGTCAGCAAGATTAATGGTGTATGTAGATGTCATCAAATATTCGTCAGATTTTTTCATATAGAACCAGTCTAAGCTTAAATCTATTAGTGTATCCCTATCCTGTTGATGATATCCTAAGCCCTGAAGCCTAATCTTATTCATGCCCTCTTTTCTGCCACTCCGAAATGAATTTAATTGTTCATAGAGATCATCTATAGCCTCGTTTCTAGACCACGGGATCAGATTCTTACCATATACTGAGTTGACCCTAAGTATGTTGTCAATCGTCATATCTGATATCTCCCTGTATTGATTAATCAATAGATGTCTATTGTCGTCTGTCCTTCTGAGTTGCTGCACTTTGATTTTATGAGGAGCATATATGATATCATAGTGATCTTCCGTTCGTTCGATTTTGTTTTCCTTGATATAACCTTGATCTTCTATGGTCAAATAGGCTTCGAGCATGTGTCCATAGTCTTCATTAGCGATACTATACTCCTGATAATAGCAGCTTAATTGATGGTCCACCGAGGGGTAATTATTAGGAATCTCTTTAATCACATTTTCCAAGATATCGTAGAGTGCATCTTCTGATAATATAGTCAAGTTGGATAGCTCGTGTGATTTGGCCTCTAAGAAGATTTGATTGTTGACTGGTAGCAATGTGTTGACCGGAATCTTCTTAGTCTCAAAGATCATCGAACTGATGATAAGCGTGTCATCCGAAGTGGTCTTCACTTCGAATGAGCCGTCATTGAGAGATACAGCGCCACGATTCTCATACTTTGCAAAAAAGATATGCACGAACGGTGCTGCACTGCTATCTACTGCATCGATTATATGGCCTTCATAAGTCTGATAGTCTTGACCAATGAGAAACGAGGAAGAGTACAGGATTGAACATAGAAGGAAGATGATGCGTGTCATTATCCAATAATAACGTGGTAGTGCATACCTGTAGTCTATCATCGCACTCGGTGCATGTGGAGCTTGGCAATTGATGTCTTTTGTCAAATGTAAATACGTCTTAATCATTAGTTCTACAGAATGCTTGGGGCGGGTTGGTTGCCTATGGATATTTCAGGGTCTTTTCCGGGGATATGGGTATATCTGTGGTGGGCAAAGTGTAATTCTCTAAATAGATAGTAGGGATAGATATGTCCATGCCAGCAACGGTGGCTAACGTTTCTTTGGGAAGTAGTTTGCTCATGTAGAATTTCTCTTGCATTGGATGATTTGTGAATTGGTTTCAATGTATGAAGAGTTATAAGGATGGATTGTATGCAACGTAGGCGATACCTATGCTGTGATACACAGTGCGTGTGTAGTTATAGTAGCTTTATAATATGATCATTTATTTTTTCTGAGACAAGTTTGGGAATATCATGTTGGCCAAATAGAATGATCAATTCTTCTCTATATGATTGTATCTGTTTGATTATTCCTTCCGGATTCTTTACGGTGTACTCGTCAGCCAATTTAAGAATATCGTTTGCCTGAATATTACTCCTCTTTCCATTTATAGATAGTGCCCTCTTGGTGTTTTTAAAACTTATCAATGGGTTGAGTGCAAATGTGATATCATATGCAGGAGACAACTGCCAATTGTCTTTCTGTTTATTATAAATGAAAGAATGGTTTTTAAGATGGTCATCAACATTACCATAAATTACGTTGAAGACCATCCTTTTGAATAATTCTTCAATTTGTGAATGCGGTACTTTTAGAAATGATGTTAATTTAAAGAGGTTTTCATACGAAGAGTTAGTTGGATTTCGGTAATCCCATCCTGTGATTCCTGATGCTGTTAACACATGTTTCTTCTCCCCATCTTGTCTATCGAAACGTAATGTGGCGAAATGCTTATCCTCTATTAATCTGG
>CAZDHV010000375.1:0-2466 GCA_964505335.1 uncultured Saprospiraceae bacterium
GGTTATGAATACTTAGCTGTCCTGATGACACGCTGAATTCCCTCATAGAACTCGCCTCCTACTCTATAGCACTAAATCCCTAAAGTATTAATGAGGCCTAATCCAAGCTTTTCGCCTTCCTGGCGCATGCTAACACATAAAAGTTCTCCCTTTTATTCTTCTTATCGACATGCTTATCAACGCATATCAGTATCTTATGCCTAAGTCAATCCTAAAATGGATTATTGGAGACCGTCAATAAGTACGCTAATCTCCAGAGGTAGATAGGTGCTCCATCCTGGTTCATTGAGATCACGGAATATAAGCCAGCAATGGGGATGTAAGGAACATCATTCGAGCTACAAACGAACTACGATTCAGATGAAAAGGAATAACATCGAACCGTAAGGATAGACATCAATACATATATTGTTTCGAACAATGCACAATTATGGAAACTAACGAACTTGAAACGTAGTGTTCTTTGGTTGGTAAGCATTGTATATTTCCCGAGAAAATTCATTTCAAAATCAAAGACCAAAAACACATTAAGACCAACTTAATACACGCATGCGATGGCATAGCACGCTCCTACTACTTAAGAATACTAAAGCCTTATTTGTAAAAGAGCATTAAATGCACAGATCCCTACACTTATTATATGTATATAAATAACTAATGCTTGTCGAAACAACTTGAAATCAAACAATCAAAAATTCAACTTTAGTTTTTGTCTCAACAAGGCCCATATGAAGCCATCATGAAAAGAAAATACATAAAGCTTATCATCATTATAATCCTCTTGCTCATAGCAATAGCAGGTGGTTCTATTGTTTGGGTGAATAGCCAACTAAAGAAGGCTCATGGTGGCTACACTGAACGGGTCGCACCTCAGGAATTAGAGTATTCCTCTACAGCTGTAATCATAAAAAATGTACATATCCTTTCTACCGACTGCACTGAATTTTTACCCAATCAAAATGTAGTGCTTAAGGACGGGATCATACGATCAATACATCAAGACACCATCTTTAGCGATGAGTATGAAATCATAGATGGCACCGATAAGTACTTAATTCCTGGGTTGGTTGATTCACATGTTCACTTAAGAGAAAGCAAAAATGACTTGTTGCTCTACTTAGCGAATGGTGTGACCTATATCAGAGAAATGTCTGGCAATACTGAGCACTTACTTTGGAAAGAGAACATAGAAAATGGGGAATTAGGCCCGCACCTATTTGTTGCTTCTGAAAAGGTAAATAGCAAAAGTGGTATCGCAGCCATCTTTGAAACTTGGACAAGGCGAAGAATCAACTATTCTACAGAAAAAGAAGTAGTTGACAAAATCAAATGGCTCAGTGAGCGTGGATTTGACGCTGTCAAGATCAGCACCTTCATAAATGCTGACATGTACAAACTAACGGTGAGAGAAGCCAAAAAACACGACTTACCCGTTATAGGCCATATCCCCTTGTCCATTGGACTAAATAATATATACCATTCAGGGCAAAATGAAATTGCACATGTTGAAGAAATCACCAAGGATTTAATTAGGAAATTTGGCAGAATCAATTCAAGTAATTCTTCTGAATTTCTGCAATACGTGGACGACGAAAGTGATCAAATCGCAACTGAGATACGAGATAACAATATTGCGGTCTCATCCACCATATGGTTAATGGAAAGCTTCTACCATCAAAAATTCAATTTAGATTCTCTTATCACAGAGGTTGAATTAGAATATGCTAACCCAGGATTGATAGAAGGAACGATGTTAGGAAGAGGTTGGCTACCGGGAAATAACAGCTATGAAGAGCCACCAGAAGTTATGAATAATACGGAGCGCAAGGAAACTGCTGAAATATTCTGGAAAACATATGCTGATGCCATTCATATAGTGACAGAGGCCTTAGCTGAAAACAATGTCTTTATTATGGCTGGAACTGATGCAAACGTGCCAGTAGCAATCCCAGGATTTTCGCTACATGATGAATTAGAATCAATGTCAAAAAGTGGGATGACGAATGCTCAAGTACTATACGCCGCCACAGTGGCTCCTGGAATATGGATGAAGTCCAACACAGGCATGATCGAGGAAGGATATAAATCAGACTTAGTACTGTTGTCTAATAATCCATTGGAAAATATTAAAAACACCACGTCCATTGAAGCCGTGTTCTGCGGAGCTCACAGACTAACCACTCATCATATTGACGATATGTTACAGGAAGTAATATTGAAAAATGATATGAGCAGATCAATCAATATCCAAGAATTCATAAACTAAGTGCACACAGATTAGTAATTCAGAACGAATATCTGAGTGCTTTCATAATCAGGCTATATTTACTAATATTGGCAACGCCTACATTAAGTCACCCCACAATGACAACCGATGCTAACATCACTTGAACTTGCTCAAACAATGAACTTAAAACTATTCATTCTCGCCATGTTTATTCTTGGATCTTGTCAATCAGGAAACAA
>CAZDHV010000376.1:0-2464 GCA_964505335.1 uncultured Saprospiraceae bacterium
GCTTGAGCATTCATGGCGATATCCATGATACCTGTACTGACACCCATCATGGTAAAGGAGGCCAGCAGCATCCAATAATTAGTGGATAAGGTAGCGCCGGCAAAGAACAGGCCGAAGAATATACCTGACACCATAGCCACGGTTCTACTACTGTAGAGCTGTGTGAGCCAGCCTGTAATCGGCATTGTGAGGAAGGCACCTATGGAGTGGGCTAAGAGTATGAATCCCATCAACTTATTGTCCATCTGGTATTGGTCCTGCAGATCAGGAATGCGACCTGCCCAACTGGCGTATTGCAAACCATTGGCAAAAAAATAAAGACTAACGGCAATTCTTGGATTCATATCAGGCTTAAATCGGCGATGAACTTAAGGTATTTTTTGAAAAAGAAGATGATATCCCCATTTATGGGGATACACCGCATACTTTAAATGGTTATCTTACAGAAGATTGACTTCCTTACACTGTGAGTCACTATTAAACACACCTTTCTTATAGGCGTGTGGTTAGGTAATTTGTTTAGAAAAAAAGGTGCAGAATTTCTTCCGCACCTTTTTTTATTTCTTTTATCCATCTTTGCTACTTACCTACGCAAGAGCAGTATGACTACGCCTATTATCGACAGAGAGATATTTTTTGGTAATCCAGAAATTTCTGGAGGACAGATTAGCCCTGATGGGCAGTTTATTAGTTTTATCAAGCCGCTCAATGGCGTGCGAAATATCTGGATCAAGAAGCGTGATGATGATTTTGAGTCGGCCATACCAATCACGGAGGATAAGACACGCCCTATTGGTGGATACTTCTGGAGTAGAGATGCTCAATATGTGCTCTATGTTCAAGATAAAGACGGTGATGAAAACTATCATGTCTATGCCGTCAATCCAGCTGAAGCCATAGCGACTAATACGATTCCTGAGGCTCGTGATCTCACGCCAATGGATGAGGTCCGTGCATTTATCTATCGCCTACCTAAATCCAATCATAATCAGATCTATGTCGGCATCAATGATCGTGACAAGGCTTGGCATGATCTATACACCGTTGATATAGACTCTGGTGACCGCAAGTTAGTACTAGAGAATACGATCAACTATAGCTCACTCTATTTCGATCTGAAGGATGAATTGAGACTGGCTTCGAGGTCTACTGCAGATGGCGGCACAGAGCTGCTAAAGTTAGCGGGAGAATCTTGGGACTCCATTATGGGTTGTACCCATGAAGAGACCTTGAGTCCGTACCGGTTTCACAAAGATGGTCGAGTATATCTCATCAGCAATGTGGGCGATGATATTGATCTGACCACATTGTATCTATTAGATCTACAGACCTTGACCAAAGAAAAGATAGCTTCAGACCCAGAAGAAGAGGTGGACTATGGTGGCATGATCTATAGTGACCTCAGAGAAGAAATGATCGGCAGCAGTTATACAGGTGATAAGAAGAGATTGTACTGGCTCGATAAGGATTACGAAGCAGATTATCACTTTCTACAAGGTAAGTTTGACGGGGCAGAAGTCTCCTTTGGCAGTGGCACCACTGATGAGCAAACATATATAGTCTATGCCTCTTCGGATACGGATCCGGGTGCGGCCTATCTGTTTGATCGTGATGGGCGGCATGTAGAGTTTCTATATAGGCCTCGGCCAGAGCTACCTATTGAGCATCTATCCAAGATGCAGCCTGTGAGATATCCATCAATAGACGGCTTGGAGATTCCGGCATATCTGACACTCCCGAAGGATTATGATGGCGGTAAGATTCCCGCCATCATGTTTGTACATGGAGGGCCATGGGCGAGAGATCACTGGGGATACAATTCATATGCACAGTTTCTATCCAATCGAGGATATGCGGTCTTACAGCCCAACTTTAGGGGATCCACAGGATTTGGTAAGAAGTTCCTCAATGCGGGCAATGGGGCCTGGGGTGAGGCGATGCAAGACGATATCACTGCGGGAACCCATTATCTCATCAATCAAGGGATATCTGATGCTGATCAAATCGGTATCATGGGTGGATCTTATGGAGGATATGCAACATTAGCGGGCTTGACCTTTACACCAGATACTTACGCCTGTGGCGTGTCTATAGTGGGTCCCTCCAATCTGTTTACGCTCCTGCAGTCTATACCACCATATTGGGAGTCTGTCCGAGAGATGTTTCATATCCGATTGGGACATCCCGATACGCCAGAAGGGCAGGAGCAGCTCAAGCGGAAGTCGCCATTCTTTCACGCCAAAAATATCAAGGTGCCACTGTTAGTAGCTCAGGGTGATAATGATCCGAGGGTTAAGACGGCCGAGTCTGATCAGATCGTCGTGGCAATGAGAGATCTTGGTTTGCCTGTAGAGTATGTGAACTTCCCAGATGAAGGACATGGGTTTGCTAATCCTGATAACAGTATGGCCTTTTTAGCAGTATGTGAAGCGTTCTTAGCGAAGCATCTCGGAGGACGATATCA
>CAZDHV010000377.1:0-2451 GCA_964505335.1 uncultured Saprospiraceae bacterium
CCATCGCATTACTCACCATGATAGGTTTGATAATAAATTGGCTAATAGAGTATAATATAACCCCGGAAAGCAATCCTATTTTGGCCGCAAAGGCTGGAACTCTTTTGGTAAAGTATCCTATTACGATCATCGACAGAATCGGGATACTATAACAGCCATTTGCCTCTTGTAGCCATGAGAACAATCCATCAGGAGCATTTGCAATAAATGGTGCTATAGTCATGCCCGCTATAGCAAGACAGATACCGAATACCTTGCCTGCTCTTACCGCTTGCTTTTCAGTAGCATCCTTCTTGAAGTATTCTTTATACAAGTCAAAACCAAATAATGTGGCTGAACTATTAAGTGCACTATTAAACGACGATAGTACTGCTCCAAACAATACAGCAGCAAAGAATCCTACTAAGCCTATAGGCAATACGCTCTTAACGAGTATCGGATATGCGGTGTCAGGGGTAGTAATCTGATCACTATAAAGATGAAATGCAATGATGCCGGGTAGAACCACAATTAACGGACCCAAGAATTTTATAAATGCCGCTATCAACAGTCCCTTCTGTCCTTCTTTAAGATTTTTAGCAGCAAACACCCGCTGAACGATTGCTTGATTGGTGCCCCAGTAGAACATCTGAACGAGCATCATTCCTGTGAAGATGGTTCCAAATGGAATTGAAGCATCGGCGGCTCCTCGTGCATTAAACTTCTCTGGATGCTCCACCCAAAGAGTTCGCACACCCTCGATTATACTCCCATCACCTACTAGTGATAGACCGAATATAGGAATGAGTATTCCTCCTATCAGGAGACCTATCGCATTAACTAAGTCAGATACGGCCACGGCCTTTAATCCACCAAATATGGCATAGACCATTCCAATCAGTCCAATGCTCCAAGTACATATCCATAGAGTCGCAGTCTTCGAGACACCCAGCAGCTCCGGCAAATCAAAAATATTGCTAAAAGCCAATGAACCAGAATACAGTATAGATGGCAACAAGACGATCATGTATCCCGATAAAAATAGAATAGTCACTATGCTCTTAGTCGCAGTATCAAACCGCTTTTCAATAAACTCTGGAATCGTCGTAAGTCCATCCTTAAGATATCTGGGTAACAAATAGATAGCTGTTACAATCATTGCAATTGCAGCCAAGGTCTCCCACGCCATCACTAAGACACCCTCTGTAAAGGCTTGACCATTGAGACCAACTATCTGCTCAGTAGACAGATTAGTCAGGAGCAGGGAGCCAGCAATAGTATAAGCAGTCAGACTCCTACCTCCCAAGTAAAATCCATCTGCCGTAGACTCATCTGTATTTCTTGTAGAGAAGTATGCGATTGCTGCGACTAAAACAGTAAATCCCAAGAACGTAGCAATACCCATAGTTAATATTTTGTTGATATGATTAGGTCAGACGACTATCCCGACCAAAGTAAGAAAAATCAATTGGGTGGAAAGTAAGTCTTCAAAAGAATAAATCATGTTTGAAGTGTAACTTCTTTTCCTTTTAGTCTGTCCTTTTACTGAGTTCATCTAATAATAGGGATAGAATTCGTTTGATATAAATTACTTCGTTGTCAGAACGAGACAGGTGCATGATTAAACTAAAAAACCTCAACAAGTCCTATTCAACAGATTTTAACAAGCTACATGTCCTCAAGGGCATAGATCTTGACATTGGACAAGGACAATTGGTGTCCATCATGGGTTCGTCTGGGTCCGGTAAGTCAACGCTGTTGAACATATTGGGCATCTTGGATGAATATGACAATGGTGAATATTGGTTGAATGACCAGCTCATCAACAAGGACCTGTCAGAATCCAAGGCAGCGTTCTTTAGGAACAAATTCATCGGATTCGTATTTCAGTCATTCAATTTGCTGCCCTTTAAGACTGCGAAAGAAAATGTGGCGCTCCCACTATATTATCAGAAAGTATCTCGGGCTGAGCGTCAAGACTTGGCGCTGAAGTATCTCGAGAGAGTAGGTCTTAAGGACTGGGCTAATCACTATCCCAATCAGATGTCTGGAGGTCAACAACAACGAGTTGCTATTGCAAGAGCACTGATTAGCAAGCCCAAGGTTATACTTGCTGACGAGCCTACTGGGGCGCTGGATTCGATTACGACCCAGGAGGTCATGCAGCTCTTTAGAGATTTCAATGAACAGGGCATGACCACTATAATCGTCACGCACGAAGACGAAATTGCCAATCAAACAGATCGCATTATCCGAATTAAAGATGGCCACATAGAAAATCACGGACTATGATTGATGTGGATAAGTGGCAGGAGATTTTCGAGTCCATTAACCGTCATAGACTCAGAACCTTGTTGACGGCTTTTGGAGTGGCTTGGGGGATATTTATGCTCGTCATGCTATTAGGTATGGGCAACGGCCTCCAGAATGGGATCAAGCACCAATTTGAAGGTGATGCACTGAATAGCCTTT
>CAZDHV010000378.1:0-2449 GCA_964505335.1 uncultured Saprospiraceae bacterium
GCGGATGCTATCGTGGCAAAATCATCCAAGTATACATTCGTCAATAAGTAGTCCTCTATAATCACTGCTTCGTCCACTCCTAATAGCGACAATAACAAATAGGTGGCAAAGCCAGTTCTGTCTTTCCCTGCCGTACAATGGTACAGTATCGGATAGTTAGATTCATCCAGAAGGACATCAAAAAAAGCTTTAAACTGTTGGGCATGGATGGTTACATAGCTGCGATTAGCTTTATAGATATAATGGCTCTCTCCTTCTTGAAAATCTTCTACTACCGCATCTTTAAACACATCAACTCGCCCATGCCCTATAGGTAGCGGATACTTTTTAATCTGTTCTATATTATGCCAGACATCAGGACTGTTCGCTTGTTCATCCAATGTTCTAAAGTCACAGATAGACGCAATATTTAGGGCCGCCATCTGTTCAGTTTCGCTTGGATCTATATGAGTCAGCAACGCTGAGCGGAATAGTTTTCGCCATTTTATGGTGCCGCCATTTTTAGTCTGATAGCCGCCAATATCACGAATATTGTAAGAGCCCTTAATCGGTATGTGTCTTTCCATTTTCTATGAGGTGGATTAGTATTAGAGATTGTCCAAGTGTATTTAACAAAAACATCCTTGATCGAAGCTTATTAATTTAAGTTAAGCTTGTTCGTTCTTAACCTATTTTACAGAATCCATAAAAGCTTCTGTCGTCTTATATATAACGCCATAAATACCAGTCACCACATCAGAGCACCCACTTTTGTATGTTTAACCAATGGAATCACTGCTCAAGGAAATAAGACAATGTACAGTTTGCCTACCTGAGTTGGAAAATGGTGTTAATCCCATCTTGGCGGCGACACCTAATAGCAAATTTGCGATCATCGGTCAAGCTCCAGGTAGTATAGTTCATAGGACTGGTATTCCTTGGGATGACAAAAGTGGAGAGCGGCTGCGTCATTGGTTGGGTGTAGATGATGACACCTTTTATAATCCAGATATTTTTGCGCTTATCCCTATGGGATTCTGTTATCCTGGAAAAGGCAAGACAGGAGATCTGCCACCCAGAAAAGAGTGCGCTCCCCTATGGCATCAGAAAGTCCTCGAACAGATTACTGATATCCAATTGACCATATTAATAGGCTCTTATGCCCAAGAATACTACTTACAAAAAACACGCAAAAGAACGCTAACAGAAACGGTTAGAAACTACAAAACTTACCTCCCCAAATATCTACCCCTTCCCCACCCCTCTCCTCGCAATAATATCTGGCTTAAGAAGAATGAATGGTTTTACACTGAGGTAATTCCCTATCTTAGGAATGCGATCAATAGCGGATGTGCACAATAGTTGACGTTGAGTTCAATTATTCGCCCTACAGGATAAGACATCAATGAAGAAAGTTTTGACATGTATCATACTGCTAATTAGTCTTTCATGTACTGATAAGTCAAAAGCTATAGATTTAGCAAACTCTACCAGTGAAACGAAACTTAATTGTGGAGAATTCCTTGGATTTGGACAGATAGTTGAAAGCAGCTATACATTCTGTTCTATTGTTCCGGTGGTAAATGAATACACTTATAAAAGAGGTACGTGGAAGTTTTGGGACAAAAAAGGAACATTTGTATCAGAAGTTGAATTTTCAAATAAATTGGAGGCTATTACTGGTCAAGGAGATTGTAACTATTATGTTATGTTAGACACAATAGTAAGTTCTTCTATAGAGCTAAGTAAAGAAATGAAGAAATCGCTGGAAAATTGCAACTGCCACCCAAATTGACTCCATGTAACAAAACTGAAGGCCGCATGCTGATAGAGCGCTAACTCCCCCAAGGGGTTAAAACCCCTTGCCTACCTATGCTGATCTATCATTATCACATTGCCATCAGGATCCTGTACCATAAAACTTGCCGGCCCTGTAGAGCTTTCGTCAGCTTCAGTCATCAATGCGATCCCCTTCGATTTTAGGTCTCGTTGAATCTTCCTGACATCGTCATAATTATCCACCTCCTGAGCGTTTTCATCCCAACCAGGATTGAAGGTCATGATATTCCCTTCAAACATCCCTTGAAACAAGCCGATCAGTGCATTCTCATTTTTCATGATGAGGTAGTTCTTATCTAAGCTTCCTCCCAATACCTCAAATCCAAGGTTTTCGTAAAACGTCTTGGAGTTGTTGAGATCTTTGACACTTAAACTGGCAGAAAAGGCTCCTAATTTCATATTGTTCATTTTATTGGATTCTTGAATGTTGTTGTGTACTGGTGAACTTAGATTCAAGCACCAGATTAAAGTTGCAAAAGTTATTGCGTGTGTTACGATAGTGTGCATATTAATATTCGTTTAGTGGCTTGACAGGAATGAAGAGCTCTAGGTCAAAGCTGTTCCAATTACATATATTCTCACGGTCCTTAAAATACTCAAGACCGTGTTGATGCTCGGGCTCATATGAGCT
>CAZDHV010000379.1:0-2446 GCA_964505335.1 uncultured Saprospiraceae bacterium
GCTGAGGATATACTACGATGGCATAAGACTGTAGACCGAAGGCTTCCATGGAAGGAGTCTAATGATCCCTACAATATTTGGATATCTGAAATTGTCCTTCAACAAACACGAGTAGAACAAGGAACGAAATATTACCATCGATTAATTGAGCACTTTCCAACTATAGAGTCACTTGCCTCTGCTCATGAGGATGAGATTATGAGACAGTGGAAAGGGTTGGGCTACTATAGCCGAGCTCGCAATCTGCATAAGACAGCCAAAATCATTGTCGATAGATATGCGGGTCACTTTCCAGATAATCATGAGGAGATTTTATCATTACCTGGTATCGGACCTTATACCGCTGCAGCGATTGCAAGTTTTGCGTTCGATTTACCTCATGCCGTGCTAGACGGCAACGTCTTTAGGGTGCTGAGCCGAGTTTTTGGAATCTTCACTCCTATCAATACGACTGCTGGTAAGAAAGAATTTAGCCGGCTTGCCACAGACCTGCTTCCTCTTGAACAGTCGGCTGATTATAACCAAGCGATCATGGATTTTGGGGCACTATGTTGCAAGCCGAAAAAGCCGAACTGTGAGTTCTGCACACTAATGATATCCTGTTCGGCCTATAACAACGACCTAATTGACCAACTACCTCAAAAGGAGAAAAAACTAAAAAGGCGATCAAGGTATTTTATTGGATTAGTTTGTACAAAGAAGCAAGGATTGCTCATTGAAAAAAGAACTAAAAAGGATATCTGGCAAGGGCTATATTCTATTCCGATGTTAGAGCTTGGTGGTAAGACGGCCAAAGAAGAGATGTGCGAGCAAGTGACGTCGAAGTTTCCTGACCGAGACATCAGCCATGTTGCAACTAAAAGCCAAAAACTAACTCACCAAGATATCCATATCGACTTCTTTCGGGTGGACCAAACCGTTCTGGATGACTTTGAAATAGTTGTATCACCAGAGACTTATGATAATTATGCGTACCCACGAGTTATCGACGAGTATATCAAAGAATACTTGGGAGTCTTCTAAAACGACTAAATAGCTATATCTTAGTACATACATCAAGACTGAGTATGATAAATAAAGTGACTCTAATAGGAAATCTAGGGAAGGATCCAGAAATTAGACATTTTGAAGGCGGATCTAAGGTGACCAAGTTCTCGGTTGCAACTAATGAAAATTACCAAGATCGTAATGGTCAGTGGCAAACACGGACGGAGTGGCATGATATCGTATGCTGGGGAAATCAAGCCGAGCGTGCCGAGCGTACGCTTAAAAAAGGCGGCCTCGTATATATAGATGGAAAGCTCACGCATCGCAAGTGGCAAGATCAAGAGGGTAAAGATCGCTATACTACAGAGATCGTCTCTAACTATTTTAGATCGTTAGAGCGACGAGAAGGAGCTGAAACCATGGGACAAATAGCTCAAGGAGGGAACTTCCCTAACATCGAAGAGCAATTTCCAAAAGTTGATAAACCATCTATCAGCAGTGCACCTACATTGCCAGAGGAAGATGACCTTCCATTCTGATCGAGGCATTTTTTAACTAAATAAGGAAAATTGGACCCTGAGCCCCCCACCGAATTCTTATTAACATATCAAACACAACTATTAATTAGCCTCGGAGGCTATATTGGTATTGGTACTATTCTGTTACTGTTGCTGCTCGCATCAGCACTTATCTCTGCTTCTGAGGTCGCCTTTTTTTCACTCTCCCCACAGGATCTCGATAAGCTAAAAGAAGACGGAAAAAGAAATGACCAGCGGATATTAAGCCTAAAAGATAAGCCCAGGAATCTCTTGGCGACGATCCTGATCAGTAACAACTTCATCAATATCGGTATCGTCATCTTGTCGGACTATGTCTTACGTAAGTTGATTACCCAACCAACGCTTGAATCCTGGGGTCAAGGTATTCTTAATGTGGTTGGAATAGAATGGATCAGCCTGTCCGTAATGGCATCAATTATTAGTGTGTCTATCACCATCGTAGGGGTTACGTTCTTATTGGTATTGTTTGGGGAAGTGGCCCCAAAGATCTATGCCAACCTCAACAATGTTCGTCATGCCCGGCTTATGGCACTTCCGCTCGCATTGTTGTCAAGTATGTTCAGGCCTCTCAATTCTTTACTTGTTGGTTTTTCGAGTAAAATGGAGGAACGGATCTACCGTCAGCGACTCACAACACAAAGTACCACTGATAAAAAAGAAATCGATAAAGCTATTGATCTTGCCGTTGCTGAAGAAGAGGATAACGAGGATGTCGACATCCTCAAGGGAATTATCAAGTTTGGCGACGTGATCACCAGTCAGATTATGAAGAGCCGTATAGATATCACAGCATTGGATATCGAAGTAGACTTCAAAGAAGTCATGAATACAGTAAAAGAATCTGGATACTCACGCATACCTGTATATGAAGAAGACTTTGATAATATCAAAGGCATACT
>CAZDHV010000380.1:0-2435 GCA_964505335.1 uncultured Saprospiraceae bacterium
ATGAGATAGCCTCTTTTTATCAATGTGGGCGATGAGAGACTCGAACTCCCGACCCCCTGGGTGTAAACCAGGTGCTCTGAACCAACTGAGCTAATCACCCTTGTTAAGATTATAGTTCTGATGAAACCGACCCTTACGCTTGAAGCGTAATGCTCTGAACCAACTGAGCTAATCACTCAAAATGGAGCGCAAATATATACGCTCCTACATACTACGGCAAGTTTTATGCCGCATATTTAGGGGAGGTGTATTATTTGATTCTTTAACACCGCTTTTTTATAAGCCCTTCTTTTCACTCATCTTTTCAAAGTTCCCTTTGAGTTTGTCAAGTATCCTGACAAATAGATTGATCTCTTGCTCATAAACACCGTTGAAGCCTTCTTTGGCCAGGGAGTTATAAGTCTTAGTTGCCTTCTGTTGGATTTCGTCTCCTGCGGGAGAGAGGTAGATTCTTTTGGCACGTTTATTTTTCTTGTCAGGCAGTTTCTCAACCATTTCCTTCTTCTCCAGTAGTTTCAGGATGCGTGAAATAGAGGCGGGTTCCTTATTGGTAGATTCAGCAATTACAATTTGAGTAAGACCTTGTTTTTGAGAAATGGCTGAAAGCACGAGCCACTGATCATAGGTAATACCGTATCCCGCCTTATGAAATGCATAGTTAACTATGTCCCGATAATTCTTGAGATTTTGCTCGGCAAGAAGCAAAACCTGGGCAGTGTTTTTTACAAGAAAACTCATTTGTTATTAGATCTGTCTGCTGGCTTGTATTTCTAAAAATACGTTATCAGAGCTATTTGAACTAAAGCAAATGCAAATAGAAAGATTGTAATTCTTGGATGTAAAACTCTTGCTATATCTAACTATTGAGAATAGTCCACTTTAACTAGGCTTAAAGCAGAATTGCGCTGACTTGGCACAATCAATGAACTGTTGCTGATCTGTACAGCATATTGAAAGATCAACCTTAAATTCTGATATTCTGTGCTGAGCAAACTGTTTCGCTTGTAATTGCCAGCGCCATCAAAGATATATTCGCTGACGGTGCTATTCGTCTTTATCTCGTCATTATAGATAAGTCTGACACGGCTCGGCGTCATGAATGTAAAGTAGGAAGAGAAAAGGGCATTGTCATTTTGAGAAAACTGCTTCTTGTAGAACACATGATACCAATCGAGTTCGAGATTTTGATCTAATGAGATAACTACTAGATCTTCACGATAGTGATCGCTCCATCCAGCAGAGTTAAATCCTTGTTGCCCTCTGAAGGTGTTGGTATTATTAAAGTTTGATATTCCTCCATTTTGTCTGACCGCATTTCTGGCGTGTTCAAATACTAAAATCGGAGAACCGTCAGCCTTCAGTAGCATTGAGCTCACCTGAAAATTGCGCAATTTTTTGTTCTTATTATTCCCATAAACTTCGAAGAACACAACATCTTCGAATGGAATGAGGAAGACTTGTTCATCCTGCCAATTGTCTATGCTGCCATTAATCCATACGTATCCACTACTTTGATCACGACTCTTTTCGTCGTAAAGGCCAGTTACTGCTAAGCGGCGATTCCTATTATCAATCTTAAAGAATAAATCTGATGTAACTATATCTCTAAGTGGAAGGCTGATCTCTTCAGTTTCTGTGCCGTTAGCTAAAAATCGAATAAACCTAGCGAAGTGATTGTCCTTAGCACTTCTGTTATTGTTGCGTTCATAGAGGATTATGACATCTCCTTGATCAGAGACTTCTATTTGCTTGATGTCTTCAAATAAGTTGAGGTCAACTAATTGATATTTGCTGTTGAGCAAGGTTTTTTTCCGTCTAATATCAAATACCAAAATCGTCATCTGATCCCTATCTGTGATATTATAGAGCGCTATTATGTTTTGGTTTTCCGATATTATTGGTTCATACTGAAGAGCCTTAAATGATCTTTCTTCGCGAAAAATCTCGGCACTATCTACTCTATTAGCAGTCGCATTAAACACATCCATCTGGACAACGACCTCATCTTCATCTCTGAATCCGTAGAATACGGAAAAGGCGGTATCGGTGTTGATCGCTTCATAGACAAGTGCTCGATCACCTAGTAGGTCAACATTTCGCTCACTGCTGAGCACGAGATTTTCTTCAAAGATGTCTAGGATTTTCTTGTCCCCTTGGTCCCTAAACAGCAGAATTGATTCATCGACCTGGCCTAATAGATAATATGCCCTGTCCGATCGCAGATTGATCTCAGGAGATACAGTCACCATCTGTGCCAAAAGACACTGGCAAGCAAAGAAGAACACCAACAATGAAAATATCTTATCCAATTAAATTTACATTCGACTTACAAACTACATAATCTAATGTCCTAAATCAAAAATAGTTATGGCAGAACGTCCGCCACTCATAGAATGTGTAGTCAATATTAATCACAGCCAACACAACGACTTTAT
>CAZDHV010000381.1:0-2431 GCA_964505335.1 uncultured Saprospiraceae bacterium
CTCTCCTACCAATACTCCATCCAACACGCACAAAATCTCGCAGAATCATCTGTTACCGACAATTCAATTTCTTTTGCAGGATTTGCACCTACATTCTCAGAAAATGAAAGTACAAGCACACGAAATTGCAGAGACTATGAAATTAAAAACTTAAGTTGTACAGAAGATGAAATCAAAGTCCTGCTTGATCATGTCAATGGCGAGTCATATAATTCGACAAATGCAAGTATTGATAATTTTATAAGTACAATCGATCGAACCGATATCATCCACCTCGCCACTCATGCTTGCTTAGACACCATAAGTCCTAACTTAAGCCGTCTATATTTCAGCGATGGCGATATGACCATGTTGGACTTAAACTCTTATAAAATGAATGCGAAACTCGCTGTACTTAGCGCTTGTGAAACAGGCATAGGAGAGTATATATCTGGAGATGGCATACGTAGTTTGGCCTGGTCATTTATGGAAGCAGGCTGTAAAAGCACCGTTATGAGTATGTGGTCCGTAGATGATTGTACCACTTCAAAGTTAATGGAGTTGTACTATGCAAATCTCAAAAAAGGACAACATAAAGATGCTGCTCTACATAAGGCTAAACTAGAGTTCTTGCGAACTACGGACGCGAGTAAGCAGCATCCGTTCTATTGGTCATCATTCATCACTTATGGAGCCATGGAGCCGATTTTTCCTGGAGACCATTTAAAGTTGATCAAGGTGATGGCAGGATTACTTTTAGTTTCTTTTCTGGTTTTTTACTTATTTCATTTCAAGAAAAAAGTAAGAGGGATGATAACCAACTATGGGTTATAATCATCCCTCTTTCAATTTATAATTGTGTTCTTCTGCTAGCGCTTATTCTCTACACGTAAATTATCGTATCCTACTCTACTGAGTTCTATTTGTTGATCTTTAGTTGCTTTCACACTGAAAGATCCATCTAGGTCAGTTACGGTTCCATAGTTGGTCCCAACGACAACTACATTAGTACCAGGTACACTCTTTCCATCTTCTCCTACTACAGAACCTGACCAAACTCCTTTGGAATGATTATAAACGATATTACCGACGAACTGCTTATTTTTAGGAGCAACTTCTCCTGCCACAATCGCTCCTTGTATACTGTTATCAGGATTTCGTTTTGATGGATCCAACTTAAATGTGATAGGCATCACCATAGTAGAACTTACGGTACGCCCCCGCTGAGAACCTGCTTTAAATCCAGGAGCTTTTATTATGACTCTCGTAGCCTCTTGATCAAGGGCCTTTCCTAGACTGTTCAATGCTTTGGCATTAGAGATAGATCCATCTCTTTCGATATCAAACTGAACTTTGACCGTTCCTTCTATTCCTGCGTTTCTAGCCTGTGCAGGATAACGTATCTCACTCATCACATACTTATAGAAGGCATCGAAGCCACCTTCATATGTAGGATGCGCTTCCACTATTGTAAATAATTCGCGCTGAGCTTCAGTCTGCACTGACTTTTCCGCAATGCTAGCTTGAGAGCTCTTCTCTTCGCTACATGCGAGGGTTATGAATAACATGATGCTTAACATAGATAGAAGTCCTAGCTTCCATCCTTTGACTTTTTTGGGTTGTTCCTTTGATTTTTATACTCCGTGCCATCGGCGACTTTAGATATGTAGGCTTCTTTAAGCAAGTAAGAGCAACTGAATTCGCCCAACTCGATACACTTATGTTTTCTCCACTCTGTTTGGTCATAGGATTGGCAGGATTGCTTGTCTTGAGGATAGAATACATCTCGACTACGCTCGATGACCATAAAAAAGGCAGAGATCATCATAATGTAGAAAGCGATGTTCTTCGAGCGGAGTCGAGAAGACCATGAAAAAGGGTAGCGTGCTTGTCATCTCGACTACGCTCGATGACCATAATATTGTGGATAGCGATCATCTTCGAGAAGATCATGAAAAAAGCAGAGATCATCATAGTGTAGAAAGCGATGTTCTTCGAGCGGAGTCGAGAAGAACAGGATGAAAACACTGTTTTTAGCATTTCTCTTTCATCTCCAATATTCAAAATAGATATATCAACTAAAAATATAGTTGATAAAATTTGCAATCTCGAGAAGAAGGTTGTAATCTTGAACTAAGAAATTAGTTGATAGATGCACATGAAGGAATTAACCAAAGCAGAAGAGGAGATCATGCAAGTCCTGTGGGACTTAGAAGCTGGTTTCGTCAGAGATATTATAGCAAAGATGCCTGAACCAAAACCGGCATATAACACAGTTTCCACCTTTGTTCGTATCCTTCAAGAAAAAGGATTTGTAAATCATGAGACACATGGCAAGTCCCACAAGTATTTTCCGATTATAAGTAAGGTGGCATATACCAAGTCATTCATGACGGGACTTGTGAAAAACTACTTCGGAGGCTCTTATAAGCAAATGGTTTCCTTCTTTACC
>CAZDHV010000382.1:0-2424 GCA_964505335.1 uncultured Saprospiraceae bacterium
AACTTGTGCATAACATTCGTATCTCTATCACTGTGACAGATACATCCCCTATATAAACCGCAAATAGCCGTGTCACAACGGATAAGGTACGGTTAATCACAGAACACACCCACGATCAGGAGACAGAGCCAATAACTTAAATATACCGCCAAGCAGCCTAAACTGCAATGAGTATAAGAAATCGCTTAGTTGCTATTCTCCCTTAGGATCAATGCTCTATTGATTAGTAGGAATCGTTCTCCAGATATGGGGTCCTCAAGTATTGTCTCTGCTACTGCTAATAACTCATCAGGTAGATGTCCTTGTTGGGAGAGGATGATAAAATCTAATTCATATTGCTCTATGAATTTCAATTGGCTGTAGGCCATACTAACAAAGGTCTCATCCGCTTTTTGCTGCTGAACGAAACGATAAAATAATGCAGATTCACGATCTCCCAAATGGTCTTCGTGCATTGGTATGTCGTAATCGCTAATGCTTAATGCCATGGATCCATCCTCCATGTAAGCCAGATAGTAGCCCAAAGTATATGCTGCGGTCTGCCATGAATATGCCGAAGCATAGTCCTCGCCACCTTTGATTGCCGCCCCCAGCGTAATCTGATCATCACTGGTTATGAATGACCGGATCTCGTTGAGATATTGATCGGAATAGTGCTGTGCAGTTCTCGCAGGGACTATATTTCTTTTTACGGCAGTATAGAACTGTAGGCTTATTATAGCAGCTATAAGCGTTCCGCATCCGAGGTAAGTCACCCTATTCAATG
Organism: uncultured Saprospiraceae bacterium; assembly: GCA_964505335.1. GTDB lineage: Bacteria > Bacteroidota > Bacteroidia > Chitinophagales > Saprospiraceae > GYS-P2D. The sequence continues at coordinate 767 of CAZDHV010000382.1, forward strand.
TCCGACCATCATCAAGAGGATTCCCCCATTTGGCGACAAGCCTAATCATGAACCAAATCAGCGAAACATTGAGTACTGGATTAGCAACATTGTAAAAGAGCTGTGCCGCATCTTTCTGCGGAGAAAACAAGCCATAAGCCAGCGCCCCTGATAGTAAGATACCACCCACAAGTACCGAAAGATCACGGTACTCCTGCCAGCTCGGTTTACTTGATCTGATCAGGGCTACTCCGATCACGATTACCGGAATGTAGATTATAATTTCTTCGATGATGGTCTTGATGATGATCAATAGCTTGGCAGGCACATCTGTAGCAAACAAAGAACCGAGATTGCTCAGCAGCTCGCTTGTGCCAGCATTAGCCCTAATGTTAAGCTCTTGGGACCCTGTCATGCTATAGAACAGGACTATAGCGACTCCAGTTACGAGAACCTGGAGGAGGAGTGTCGGTGCAATTTTTTCTTTTCTAAAGAAGTGATATAGTATGTATACTCCTACCCCTCCAAATATGGCGGGCACAGCGACAATAGTAGCCACACATAATCCCAACAGTGCCCAGATCGCTCCGACATAATTACCACGAATATGCTCAATGAGGCAAGCCAAAATGAACAAGTAGTAAGCGGGCATTTTTAATCGATGCGAGAATATCGGCAGACTAAAGTCATTGAATATGCCCTTGTAAAAAGGAAGATAGAGCCCAGCACAAAACATCAAGCTCATCGCCAGACAGATATGATACCAGCGAAGCTTATCATATCGCTCCATCAATGCAAGTATACCGATAAGGGAAGTCAAATAAAACAGATTATTAACGACGAGTCTGAAACGCTCGGCAACAAGACCAGGGACGCAGGAATCTACAGCCACTGTCGTCCAAAACTCGAGATAGTGATATGGCTTAGTCCCATGATAAGTAGGATCCAGATCATTCAATACATGATAGTAATTCTCTTCTCCTGTCAGACCTAGGTAAAATGAACGGACCGTATTGATGATATAATCATTAGGTGATAATGATGTGCCGTCAGGGATATAGTATGGAAATGAATCAAATTGCCCCAGACTCAAGAATGACCATATATAGACAAATAGTATTCCTGCAATCACACTTAGGCCCATAAATAGGCCAGATGACGAATAGATGTTAGGCTTATCTACAGTCTTGGCGTCATGCCTCCCCTGATAATACAACATCACTCCCATAAGAAGATAGACCGCCAAAATCGTTACTCCCTTAGTATGAATCAGGGCAGTCAGGGTGCTTATCGACAGTATGCCAAAAAACAGCGCATAAAAGGCCTCAGTGTAGGTGAATGACTTCTTACGATTGATGAGTCGCCCAATGCCCAAGAATAGCCCACAACTTACAGCGAAGCAAAATAGATTAACAATGAATAGCTCTATTCCGGGCATGACCTAATCATTTGAGGGCATGTGCAATGGTCTGCCTAAATGACCTCAGCGCCACTTTAAGCAATTTGAGTTTTTGAATGGATACACTACCCGTGGTCCTAAAATCTGTAGGCACGTCCATCGTCTTAATCTTCAGCTTATTCCTGACCGCCATACCAGATACGATCAGATTAGGTGCGAACGTGTCGGTAGGAATATCCCTAAATATTGGTTCAAATTTGGCTTTAGCCATGAGTCTATA
>CAZDHV010000383.1:0-2414 GCA_964505335.1 uncultured Saprospiraceae bacterium
CCCAAAATATCTCTTAGCTATAAATGCACTGATCAATGCAATCAACCACCCTATAAGTCCATTGAATATATGCCTGAGCTGGTGAGGGTCTCCATAACCTGTAGCTCGCTGCGCCAATTCTACTCCGGCATCAAAGGTGAAGTTATAGGCGTAATCGGGACCTCTAATTTCTTCTTTATAGGTCTTGTCTTCCCCGAAGGAACTGAAGAAATTAATAACCCGATCTCCATACTTAAAGTGGATGTCCTCATCACCACTTATAGAAGCAGACATGCTTAGTATAATGACTATCACTGCTGAAGCAACTAGTAGTCCCTTGATAATCATATTTTGATTGGTCGACATGCTCATTTGTTGATTACTGTATATTGAGTAGAATCATTCAGTCGAGTGTTGATCTGGCCTTCTATCTTTCTAAATCCATAGATCACCATGATGCCGATCACAAAGAATCCCAGAGATATTATAGCCATAATAATGAGCGACAACATAAGCTGACTTGTCCACCCTAATACAGCACTCTCCATAATATACTTTTTGTACAGGATCACTCCCACACATCCTATGATGAAGGCGAAGATGATCATGAATAGCTTCAAGAATACTATAAATAAGTCCTCAGCATACTCGATGAATGACTTGAAGCCATGCAACACTAGAGAATCAAAATTCATCTTGGACTGCCCATCAATCCTCTTGCGACGATCATAAGGTAGGAATCGCTTAGGGTAATTCAGTTTAGAGATGAAGGCGGAGTAGTGGACAAACTGCTTATCAGAAATCTCTAGCAATACCTGTTTGCTGATCATCGAGTAATTGCCAAAGTTCAACTTCTTGCCTGTTACCACATAAAACAATAGCTTGTAGAACGTGTAGAACACTTTGAACTTAATAGACTCCTTCCGTCTCTTACGAGAAACAAATACGATTGGATCAGAAAGATTATTGACCAGCTCTTTAATCGCATTAGGATCATCCTCACCGTCAGAATCCATAACGACCAGATGACTGATATCAAGAGACTTACAATAATTCAACCCCTGCGCAATAGCACCTTGATGCCCCTTGTTATGTTCCAAGAAGACTAAATTGAGCTTGATCTTTGACTGCCAATCCAAGCTCTGCAATAATTCACGTGTATCATCAGTGCTTCCATCGTCGACGATGACGATTTGGAAGTCGTGATTAATCGTCTCCAAGATGGTCTTTAGCTCATCAAGAAATCTGATAATCACCTGCCCCTCATTGTAACATGGGGCTAATATGCATATGGTTGATTTACTCATGATACCTATCGCTCACTGCGTAAAGATAAGTTCTCAAATGAGATTTTTTATTAATATGTATTCTTGGATTTATATTCCAAGCTTCATCAAGCCTTCAGTCCAAGTCCAGCAATCGCCTCATCCCATAAAGGTGATGGTTCTGGCCATGCTATAAAGCGTTGCTCGGTCTCATGACAATTGTACTCATAGGCATGTAGCATGATGCTACGGTCTTTAGATGCCCGTCGAGCGCCATACTTAACATCGCCCTTGATAGGTGCACCCAAGTGAGCCACCTGTGCACGAATCTGATGGAATCTACCCGAACGTATCGATATAATCAACGCAGTATAATTATCTAATTCATGCACTTGCTCAATATCAAACCTTACAGGCTTCGAGTCTTTGCCTTCATTATCAGAGATGTAGGCCTTCATGCGATGTGCATTCTTAGTATGGTAATGCTCATAAGTACCTACCTGAAGCTTTTCGGAATTGTGTACGATGGCAATATACTTCTTGATGATCGTATATGAAGAATATGCTTTTTGAACTCTAGGTCTGAGACCCATAAGCACTAATCCGCTCACAGGTCGATCTATTCGATTTATGAGGAATATTCTTTTGCCAAGGGTCTGGCTCATGATCTTCACACTTGAGTCATCATTGCTCTTATCTCCCTGTACTGGAATTGTCACAGGCTTGTTGACAACTACAAGCTCGTCATCTTGATGGATGATCCAAGATCGAGCATTATTAGGTTCAGTCATTTACTTCTTCGTGTTCGATGTCGATGACTTTCGCTTCTTCATTATTACTTCCATTTATGGCCTTTGGAGGTGCTATTAAACGATATAGCACATAAACGCACACGATGATTGTGACGAATTTGATCATCTTCAGACGTATTGTTAATTCAATCACAATGTATTAACTAAATGGCTTAAGTGTTTTTCTATTTTTACTTTTGTTACTCAATACATCCTTGATGCTGAAAAATCTGTCCTTTACCCGCATAATTTCCCTCATCGTTTTCTTAATTGCCACGGGTGTCTACCTTTTTTCGGTAGAGCGCACTGGTAGTCTATGGGATTGTGGTGAATTTATTCTTGGTGCATATAAGATGCAGGTGGTACACCCGCCTGGAGC
>CAZDHV010000384.1:0-2404 GCA_964505335.1 uncultured Saprospiraceae bacterium
AGTTGGCAACAGATCATGAATGTCAATCTTATAGGCCCATCCAATATGAGCTATAAGGTAGCACAAGTCATGATGTCTCAGGGCAGCGGAAGAATCATCAATGTATCCAGCCGTGGTGCTTTTAGAGGAGAGCCGTTGATGCCAGCATATGGTGCATCCAAAGCGGGTCTTAATTCAATGACGCAGTCGCTGGCACATGCACTATCTCAGCATAATATCTTCGTCGGCGCCGTAGCACCAGGATTCGTTGAGACTGATATGTCTCGCCCTCGTCTACAAGGCGCTGTAGGTGAATCAATCAAAGGTCAGAGTCCGATGAATCGAGTTGCTAAACCAGAAGAAGTTGCACAGGCCGTACTACTCATGGCACAATCCAATCAATGGATGACAGGTAGCATTTTTGATGTCAATGGAGCGTCATATTTTCGTACGTAACAAGTGACTTTTCGCCGTTTATGTCTTATTCCGCTCTTGATCTTATGAATAAAAACTCTTAAAGAGTTCAAAAAATCCAAAGAGTTAGGCAACAATATGTTTCTTTCAATCATAGTACTGGTGAATTCGCTAAAGAATATTATGAGACAACCAGTATTGATTATCCTATTAAGCATCTTAAGCTTTGTAGTTTTTGGGCAAACCAATTATATCCAGACTGCAGAAGATTTGATCACTGCATTCAAAGAGGGAGAACCTTATGAGCAGTATGTAGAGACCCTGAGACAATCAACATTTGATGAGTTGCGAGAAGAGCTCGATACAGATGCTAAGAAGTATGCCTTTTGGATCAACATTTACAATGGTTATATCCAAGTAGAATTGCGGAACAAACCTGAGCTCTATAACAAGAGAAACAAATTCTTTGCTACTCCGGCTATCGAGATCGGAGGCAAGACCTTGAGTTTTAGTGACGTAGAGCACGGGATCATACGCCGAGGAGAATGGCTCTTTGCATTAGGATATATTCGAAATCCATTTCCGAGCAGGTTCAAGAAGCAACTTAGGCCCAAAAAACAAGAATATAGAGTACACTTCGTCCTGAACTGCGGAGCATTGAGTTGCCCACCGATTGCTGTTATGGATCATACAGTGATTGAAGAGCAATTTGCCGAGGCAACCAAGCGATACCTCCCAGATTTCACTTCATACGATGAGGCATCTAATAAAGTGCTTACTACTCCATTATTCTCTTGGTTTAGAGGCGATTTTAAAGGAAAGAAAGGAACCAAGCGAATACTCGAACAACATGGACTTATCCCAAGCAAAAAAGTCAAACTCAAGTATGACGGATATGACTGGAGCTTGATGCTGGACAATTTCATCGACCTGTTAGATGATTCAACAGAAAAACACAAAGAGCAAAATACCAAGGAAGTTATAAGTTCCCACTGACACTAAAAACAGCTGCATATGTAGAGTTCGTCGCAGCTGTTTTTTAGGCGCCTTTTTCATAAGGTGGCTCCATTATTCCAACGCACTTGAATATAAATGCTCAGAATGTGCCTATACAATTCAAAACACTATAGGTAGTTTTAAGCTGTGATATCAAATGTATACCGCAGGTACAAAGACGACTTTCGAGCCAATACAAAATTGGCCATCCCGATTGTACTCGGTCAATTAGGACAGATAGCGACCAACATAGCTGACAACATCATGGTTGCCAAGCTCGGCCCTGCACATTTGGCGGCTGTATCGCTGTCCGTAGCGATCTTTATCATCTTCTTGATAGTTGGGATTGGAATTTCCTTTTCGTTGCCTCCACTGGTTGCAGAAGCGCATAGTGCCAAGCATCACAGTCGTATAGGTCAATACTTTAAGCATAGCCTAATTATCAATCTAAGCTTCGCCATAATCAGCTTGATAGCGATGCTCTTATTGATTCCCATGTTAGGATATATGGGTCAGGAACAAGAGGTTATCTCACTCGCTAAGCCGTATCTACAGATCTGCGCCTATTCGTTGATTCCCATGATGATGTTTCAGACTTTGAGATGTTATGCAGATGGCATGTCTGAGACGCTCCCTCCTATGATCGCTATGATTGCAGGCAATGTCCTCAATATTGCTCTAAACTATATGTTGATCTTTGGCAAGTTGGGAGCACCAGCTCTTGGTGTTGCTGGAGCCGCCTTAGGCACTTTGATTGCACGCTGTGTGATGATAATGATACTGGTAGGGCTGTTGATAAAGTGGAAAGATCTCTGGTCCTATATCACCGGAATCGACTACTTAAGCTATCAAAGGGCTCTAATCAAAAAAATGCTCAGCATATCCATCCCTGTATCGCTACAGTTATTCTTTGAGGTATCAGCTGTAGCCGGTGTAGCGATCCTCATGGGACTTCTGGGGAAAGAAGCCCAAGCAGGTCATCAGATAGCTATAAATATTGCGTCAGTTCCATTTC
>CAZDHV010000385.1:0-2396 GCA_964505335.1 uncultured Saprospiraceae bacterium
CCAGCCTGAGTATCGCTTAAATCAAGAATCTTAGCTAACAAGATCGGACCAAACTCTGATACCGTTGCCCGCAGTCTCGCTCCTGGCTCATCTGATAGCGTTAGGAATTCTATTGGCGAAGAAGACGCTTGAAACGGAAAACCTACCTTCTCGTGGCGCTCATCAATCTTCGGATGCCCTGCACTTGGCACTGCTAATCCACTTAAATCTCCCTTGATATCCATTACTAATGATGGCACCCCATTGGCGGATAATTGTTCTGCGATTATCTGTAAGGTTTTTGTTTTTCCTGTACCTGTAGCTCCTGCGATCAGGCCATGTCTATTGAAAGTCTTGAGCGGTAATCGTACGACAGTGTTAGTCAGGACTTCGCCTTCGAGCATAGCTGCTCCCATATCTATACTGTCTCCCTCAAACTGGTATGCTGATTCTATCTCTTGCTTAAACTGATCAACTTTGCTCATACTACTCTTCGTTATTTGATTGTCTATTTTATTAATTATTGTTCCAATGATCCATCCGTTGTTGATAGCGCTTCTTACTAACCGGCCAAGATCTAATGTTTATTTTTCCTTCAACTTCTTGTTCAATACCATCCTCCATCAACTCATCAAAGAGCTCCATATGTAGCACTTTTTCGAGTTCGTCTATTGTGACGGCATAATCCATTATAGGTCTCGTGCTCACCTCATTATCCATGATGAAGGCGATCCCCTTACGATCAGGATTGTCCAGATCGACGATAGCCTTATAGTATTGCTTTGGTACAGCGACCCTGTTCTTATCTCCTATATAACCGTCGATATCATCTAAGATAGGTCCAGTGATTACATATAACCGCTCATTTTTATAGGCCCAGTCTCGCACGGTTTCTTCGAGCTCTCTCCAGATGCCTCCGTTAAATGGAATCAACTGTGGGCTCATATTGCTCATATAGAAAGACTCTCGCATTGCCTCTTTGTTAAAGGCCATGTCACCAGCGGGGGCCATATGCCCTCGGCTATAACCACTTCCTCTGTAATCGTAGTAATTAGCTGAGGATGATGACACATCAGGATCTTCCAAAAATCGATCGTGACGCTTGACATTGGGTATGGCAAGCTCGGACTTATTGAGTACATAGCTCACCCATGCTGGTTGCTCATACTTCTCCACATAACCAAGGGAGTAATATTTGTGATTAATCACCTCGATATCCGTTCTCTCGGATTTAGGAATGATATATTCTCTATCGTAATCTTCAAACTCTACATTAATACTACTCCCATTAGCTCCATTGGAATTATTGGATCGAGCATCGTTAAATCCCCGCCTTCCGATAAAGAATAGCACAATGGCAATGGCTATCATCAAAAAGACGCGGATGGACAATCCAACAAATGGATTTTTATTTCTCGTGTGATTTTTTCTAAACTTCGCCATTACAAGCGTTCACTATTGTTATAATTTTACAGCAGCCCAAAGACGTACGCTAAAATAGATATGATCTACCGAAGCAGGCAATATATATTAGGCATTTTCTTAATTCAATCGTGCATTAGTTTGACCGGTCAGAGTCCATTGACCGCCTATCAACTGGCATCTGGTGGAGCCAAGACCATCCAAGTGAGTGATCTGCCTACCCTTAATAATCCACTTTCCGCTTTATATTATGACAGTGGCAATACGATCATCGGCTCAACAGAAGAGCGATACTTTTCAGGAATCTCATCTTCTTTTATCACTTACAGTCATGCTGGCGAGCATCAAGGATTCATGCTGGGGTTTCACAATTATGGTATCTCAGAGTTTTCAGTTGATACTTGGTCAGCAAGTTATGGACGACAGCTTACAGACCACTTGCAACTGGGAGCAACATTTAAGTATATCTCATTGTCTATCCAAGAAATCAATAGTGACAGCCGTGGCGAAATCAATATAGATCTCGGTTTGAGTTATGAGGTACAGGAAAACCTAAGCTTGAGCTTATTAGCAGAAAACCTCAACAGCTCCTCAGATTTGGTCAGCAGCTTTTGGAATTTAGGCGCTCAGCTGGACATCTCGGACCAGGTATCCCTCCATACAGAGTATCAATATGATGCTACTGATCAGCGCTCTACTTTTGTCGCTGGAGCCCGTTATAGTCCCATTAAGGAACTCCTTATCTTGATTGGAATCAATAGCACTTTTCAAGGGCCAGCTATAGGTCTACAATATGAGTGGAAGTCGTTTTTTATTGCAGCTGGAGTAAACAATCACTTTCAACTTGGACAATCAGGATCATTGACTTTGGGAGGCCGCTTCTAACTCTAATGAACCATACTTCTCCTGCCATGACAAGGCCAATAATACTACCCTACCATAGCTCAGGAGGCCCTCAGAAACTCCGTGGCTCTTCAAGTATTGATCATAGACGA
>CAZDHV010000386.1:0-2386 GCA_964505335.1 uncultured Saprospiraceae bacterium
AGCACCTCCTGAAACACTTGGAGTAAAGTCCACTGCCTCTCCTAAACATACTTCTGTATCATCTGCTTCAATTGTTATCTCAGGATCTGCAAATACGGTTATGTTAATTACGTTTGAAATATCCTCACCACAACTAGGCCCATCACAATCATACAATGCTCTATACTGAAATACTCCTGGTGCAGATAAAAAGTCTGTTCCTGCTGTAATAGTTGTCTGTCCATTAGCAACATTTGTCCAGGCGCCTCCTTGGGGTCTACGTTGCCACTGGATAGCACATTGGCCTATACCACCACTCTCCGAAGCTGTAAGCTCTACGGATTCACCGAGACACACTTCTGTATCATCGGCCTGAATTGTAATTCCTGGTTCATCACGTACTACAACGGTAACAACATCAGAAATATCCTCCCCGCAACTTGGTCCGCTACAATTATATCTTGATCTGAACTGATAAGTTCCAGGATTGTCAAAAATAGAATTCTGCGAAAAGTTAATGTTGGAACCTATTGTCTGCCATGGCCCAGAGGTACCAACTCTGCTTTCATTTATAAGTTGGCAATTACCAACTCCGCCATCTATGTCCACTGAAAAGCTAACAGTCTGGCCAACACAAATTTCATTGAGGTTCGCTTCAATGTTTACCGATGGATCCTCTAGCACTTCGATTCTAACTCTGTTGGAGGTTGATGGATTACATGTAAGACCATCACAAGTGTAAATAGCTCTGATGTCATAAATGCCAACAGTGGATAAAAATCCAGTTCCAACGCTTATGCTTGTCTGCCCATTTGCAAAGTTCGTCCAAGGCTGTCCAGAGACACGGCGTTGCCATTGAATCTCACATTGACCAAAACCGCCACTTGGATTAGCTGAAAGAGTTACAGATGCCCCTAAACAAATTATCGAATCTGAAACTGCATTTATAGCAATATCTGGCTGAGGTTCACATGACGGACACTCAGTACTTGCCACAACGATTGCGCCGATACCAAATGAATCTCCATTGCCTTCAGGAGAACAGACCTCGATAGTCATTATGCTTTCGTTAGCCGGTACCGTAATCGTTGCTTCATAAAATGCTGCTTCTGGGCCTGCATTTTGTTCATTTCTTGTATCTGATACAATATTTGATCCCGTCGTAATAGTATAACTTACGACCCGATTACCGCTAGTGGCATCTTTCTCATGAATAGGGAGGCTTACTATAAATTCTCTGTCAATTTCTTCTACACCTATATTCAAACTAAAGGATAGGCAATCATCTCCCCCCGAATCATGAGTACCATCTAATTCTCGATTAAACTGAGCAAGAAAGCTCGAGCTATTTTCCAAAAAACTCTCTATGCTGAGAGTCATACTTACTACATCATCACAAATTCCAAAGCCAGTCACTTCATATGACGTCAATGGATTATCAAATACCGCACGATATATCCGCTCTCGTTCGGATCCACCTGGATCTACAATATTAGTAAAATCAGCTTCTACAACCTCTCCGCTATCCGATGTGAGCTCTAATACGTTTGGAAACTCATCGCATTCATTCGAAGTTATCCATACTTCGGCATAAGCTCGCATAAATCCATCGATCTGAGGTGCTGAAACTACATTAGGTACATTTGTTCCTTCAACCCCACGGATAAAAGTTTGTATAAAGGCGTTTTCTCCACATTGATTTTCATTGACTACTGATTGAGCACCAAGCTCAATAGTCAATCCTGCGAATAGAGATAGGAAAATGACCATATAAGACATTTTCCAAATCTGCATTAAGCGATTTCGATTGCTTTGTAACATGTTTATTATTTTATAAAAGGTGTTTCCAGATATATTGACTTTTGTAGCCTGTGTAAAAACCTGATCCATTGTTTAGGGTTAAAGGGTTAATCCTCACCTATCCCTTTGGATCAATAAGTGCTAACTCAATAGATGTTACGGTCTCTGGACTAAGACAATAGGAAACAACATATAGGAGGGAATACTAAAAGTGCAGACGCACTTTGTTCATGCCTCAATGGGTTTCATAGGGGTAGTCTGTCAACCAAATATTGAATAGGTTAACAACTAGTATTGGATGGGGAACGAAATGCTATTGCTAACACTTCTACTCTATAGACTCTTAAAAAAGCGAAATCCACTACTCTAATTGCCGAAATGACGGATTTTATACCAATATGGATGGTAATGTTTAACACAGAATACAGGTGGAAAAAGAACAATAAATCACTAATTTAAATATGTGGTGCCTCTAGAATAGGTACTGAGGGTTGACATGACGAAGGTGATATCCGTGGGGCCTCAATCATTAACTTGAACCTAACCTAAGGCTAGTATCAACAATATCAAGATAGTTAGAAATTATAACAGGCGCTCTACTAATCAT
>CAZDHV010000387.1:0-2379 GCA_964505335.1 uncultured Saprospiraceae bacterium
GCCACTTCCTTTTGCAACGATTGTTATTGAGGAGACTGGACAAAGTGAGGTGAGCGATGCGAATGGGTTATTTAGCCTGCGGGGTGTTTGTAACGAGGAAATACATCTTGAGGTCAAATTTTTAGGATATAAGACGGCTGTTCACCACCATGATTTTCACCATGAGGATCCCGTGATTTATCTGGCGTCTAATGATATTTTACTCGAGAGTGTGGTAGTTGAAGCCTCCAAAGCAGATGGTAATAGAACTGCGGCTATTCAAAACATAGAGTTTGATGAGATTGAACTATTGAGCACGTCAATTGGTGATCTAACCGAAAAAATATCTGGAGTTAATAGTCTCAGAACAGGCTCCAACATTTCTAAGCCTATCATTCATGGCCTTCATTCTAACCGTGTCCTTGTAATCAATGATGGATTAAGACACGCATTTCAAGTGTGGGGAGAGGGACATGCGCCTGAGATAGATCCATCTCATGTTGATCAGGTTAGAGTAGTCAAAGGTGCAGCTACAGTTAAGTATGGTCCCGAAGCTTTAGGAGGTGTTGTGCTCTACAACAATAAAAAACCAGAGCTTGATCGCAAACTGGAAGGATCATTCGGTTCGTCATATAAGACCAATGGTAGAGCAATCAGTAGCCAGTTGTCTTTAGGGCAAGGCTCACATCGTTTTGCCTGGGAAGCTGGTGGTTTTGGAATCGTTCAAGCAGATCTTCAAGCCCCCGACTACAATCTGTCGAATACAGGAAAGCGTGAGTATGGCGGTAGTTTCAAAACATTATATCATCTACCAAATCTTGATATAGAACTTTCGGGTAGTTATCTCGATCAGAGTCTTGGTATATTAAGAGCGTCCATCGTTGGTAACCTACAGGACTTGCAAAATGCAATTGAGAGAGGCGTCCCAAGTCCAACATTTGAGCCGACATATAATATCCAGAATCCACGCCATGAAGTGCAGCATGCATTGGCTAAATCTAAATTGACTTATTATCACGGCGATCACATATTTAAGTTGAGCTATGGCATACAGCAAAATATGAGACAAGAGTTTGATGTGAGGAGGGGAGAGCTCAATGATAGACCTGTCATCGATCTTGACTTGTTATCACACAATGTTGATTTAGAATGGGTTCAAGCGACCCGAGGTATCTGGAGTGGTAACTCTGGCATACAGTTATATACCCAGAATAGTCGAAATGAACCAGGATCCAATCCTGTTAATTTTGTGCCTAATTATAATGTCTTCAATGTTGGGGCGTATTCTATTCAATCTCTTGATTTAGGAAAGACAGTCCTTGAGCTGGGGTTTAGATTTGACTATCAGAACTTGAGTGTTGTTGATACGATCAGAGATGTAGCTACATTCTCCAATGAGATCGATTTTCAGAATGCCACGTTTACGATAGGTGTCAGGCATCAGCTCAATGAAGCGCTGTCTATTTATTCTAACATCGGAAGTGCCTGGAGACCTCCTAATGTTGCCGAACTGTACTCATTTGGATATCACTTTTCTCGGATACAATTTGGTTTGTGGCGCTATGATTTCAATCCAAATATTTTCACCCCAGTTAATGATGTTTTTGATCAAACAGATCGTGAGGTGCCTTCAGAAAAGAGCTTTAAGTGGATAACCGGTTTAGAGTATCATAATGAGCGCATTAGTTCGGAATTTGTAGTATACGCTAATCGCATTAATGATTACATCTTTTTAAGACCTTTTGGTGTATCAGTCAATATCGCAGGTACTTTTCCATTCTTCATATATAGCCAAACTGATGCGCTATTCTTGGGAGGAGATTGGGATTTCAGGTATAGACACTCTGATAAGTTTACTTCGGAGGCTAAGGTCTCCTATGTCTATGCTACTGAATTAGAAAATGATCAGCCATTTATTGAGATTCCTCCTTTTAATGTGAATTATGAATTGGCCTATAAGAGTGGAAATTGGGGAGCTGCAGTCAAGCTGGATTATATGGCTCAGCAGTGGAATGCTCCGAGATCCATCGAGCCAGGATCATTTCAGAATGGAGGGGCAGAATTTGCTCAGAATGAAATTTTTGATTTCATGGACGCTCCCGAAGCATTTTTATTAGTCGGGGCAAGGTTGTCCTATAAAAAGAATGCCCTAAATGTGGTGCTCAGCGGGGATAATCTGCTCAATCAAGCTTATAGATCCAATACTGATCGACTCCGATATTTTGGTGATGCTCCAGGTAGAAACGTCTCGCTTTCAGTGGGAGTTGGATTTTAACACACAATGTTGCGTTGAATAAGTAAATGCAACTATATTGCATAAAATTTCTGAAAGTTATAATTGTATTTTATGAAAAGTATACATTCTAAATTTTACCTACTACTATTATTCGCTCTTGCGAT
>CAZDHV010000388.1:0-2365 GCA_964505335.1 uncultured Saprospiraceae bacterium
ATATAAAGCACTATCAAGTATCTGAGTTTTAATAAATAATTTTTCAATTAGGTCATATATCATTTGTATTCATGCATAGGCAAAACAATATTTAATTTGACGGTTGAATGGCCCTTATGACTGTCACACACAACTTTTTAGTAGGCCAGCGAGATTGAGTTGATTCCAGCGCTACTAAAGCCATCATACGCTTAGCTTGTTTAGCCATCCCACAACTTTCCAAAATAATCTCCCCCCTCGATTAAACCATCTACCATTATTATGGTCTTATACTCAGTATACATTATAAAATAGTACTTAACAGCTTATGACTTCTACTCCCCTTCCAATGCGTATTGCCCTATTCTCCCTGCTCTTTTCGCTTTTGGCGATTGGCGCAACCGCCCAAAATAACACGGGCGAAATCGTCTATCTCGATAAGGTCAATATCCACAAGAGCCTTCCACCAGAGATGGAAGCCATGAAGGACCGGATACCCGAGTTCAGAGAATCCAAGAAGATCCTCTACTTCAATGCGTCTGAGGCTCTCTATATCAATAAACCACGAGATGAGGCGGACAGGCAGCAGCAACAAGAATTTAGAGGTGAAGGGCGAGGCCGACGAGGTGGCGGGCGATTTGGAGGAAGAAATAACGACAATAAGTACTACACTAATTTTGCAGAAGGTAGCGCCGTCGATTCACGCAATTTTTTTGGTAAAGACTTCCTAATTGAAGGCTCTCGAGAGTCACTCAAGTGGAAAATCACTGGCGAGCAAAAGCAAGTAGGGTCCTATCTCTGTCAGAAAGCAACATTTCAAGATACCTCACAGAGCATAGAAGTATGGTTCACCCCAATGATCCCCGTGTCATCAGGACCTGACGACTATTTTGGTTTGCCGGGGATGATCTTGCATATGGATTTTGATTCGGGAACTCGCCAGATCACGGCAACGGATATTTCTCTAAAGGCGCTGGCGGAAGAACAGATCATCCGCCCGACGAAGGGTAAGAAAGTTACCCGTGATGAGTTCACAGAAATCAGAGATGAAAAGATCAAAGAAATGGAAGAAGAGTTTGGTGGGCGTCCTGGAGGTGGAGGTCGCTTCGGACGATTTCGCTCGGGAGGCTGATAACCACTCAATCGGCGACATCTGATCATCTGAACTCTTGGAACATACCATCATGAAAAAACTATTCCCCCTATTACTGCTATTGTTGATTGCAACTGTAGGAATCAGCCAATCTAAATATGATCTCGAAGGCACTGTGCTCGGCAATGATGAGGAGGCACTCTTGAGTGCTACCGTGGTCATACTCTCTCAAGCCGACTCTACACTGATTAGCTTCGGACTTACTGACGAAAAAGGGCGATACAAGATCATGGATGTAGGTCAAGGATCCTATCTCCTACAAGTGACTTACCTCGGATATGCCCAGCATACCAGCCCTGTTATCATAGGAGATGAATTTAATCCCAAGATGGGCGTCATACAATTAGAATCAGCACAGTATGCACTGGAAGAAGTCGAGGTAACAGCAGATCATGTCCCCATCGTCGTCAAGAAAGACACCTTAGAATACAATGCTGCAGCGTTTCAGACCCAACCCAACGAGGTCGTTGAAGACCTGCTCCGAAAGTTGCCGGGCGTAGAAGTCGATACAGATGGCACCATCACTGCCCAAGGTGAAGAGGTCCAATCGGTGACTGTAGATGGCAAAGAGTTTTTTGGCAATGATCCTACGATAGCTACGAGGAATCTGCCAGCAGATGCCATTGATAAAGTTCAGATCTATGACCGCAAGTCAGATGCTGCAGAATTTTCTGGTCTGGATGATGGCGAGCGAGAGAAGGCCATCAATCTAGAACTCAAGGAAGATCGTCGTCAAGGACAATTTGGAACCTTTGAGGCTGGATATGGCACTGATGAACGCTATAAAGGGCGATTATCGCTCAACAGGTTTTCTACCAAAACGCAGATCTCTGCTATTGGCAACTTCAACAATATCAACGAGCAGGGATTTTCTTCTGCTGACTATGTCAGCTTCCTGCAAGGTATAGGATTCCGTAATCGAGGCAATGGCCTCGCCGTGAATAATGGACTTAGCAATGGATTCGTCACCACTAATGCTGGTGGTCTTAATATCAACCATGATTTCTCGGATGATGTGCAGTTGACCTTCAGTTATTTCCTCAACGACATCACTAATAAGACCAGAAGCTTTACCTCTCGAGAGACCTTCAGTGAGAGCTTCAGCTTCGTGGATGAGGAAGCTAATGAGGAACTCAACAGCTCTACCAATCACAGGCTCAATGCAGAACTGGAAATAGAAATAGATTCTTCTCAAGACCTGACGCTCCGATCCAACTTAGTGTTTAATGATGG
>CAZDHV010000389.1:0-2362 GCA_964505335.1 uncultured Saprospiraceae bacterium
ATCATGGAGTATGATGTAATTAACCATTGCTTGGCCTTCTTTAAAGAGACATAGTAACCTGCCCTTAGGATAGTTGGAGTACTCGAGTTTTGGTGTGAAATCTGCGAAAAGGCCCCAGTCAGCTCGGTAGCGCTCCTTAACCCATTCATGATTCATCTGGCTAATCTTGATGTCAGATTCAGCATCATTGGTGGAGATGTGTGCGATGACCCTCATCAATTCTATATGTGGATGCTGGCTATGCATCTTATTAGCCTCTTGAATATTAAGCCTGATCTCTAAACCATCTTCATCCCTTAGCACAGCGTCATAATCCATAAATTCGTCAGAGCTGATATTAGTCATGTGAATCCATCGCTCCACGGGTTGGAAGAAGTCTATCTGATGGTAAGCCAGCTTCTTAGTGAATGACTTGGTGTAGATCATGTTGTTCTGAGACTTAGCAGTTGATAAGCCTGATAGTAGCACGATAAGTATAGCGATGTACTTATTGATCATCATCGTCTAAAGATATCTCTATTCGACCATAGCATCAATGGTAATGAGTGATGACGACATTATTTCATCAGTTTCCGAGCCTCTGACACTTGGGTGACTGGAAACTTACAGGACTTATTCTGGCAGACATAGATCTTCGTTTCAGTAGGAACATACTTGTATTTGAGGAGCGGTAAATCGTTCTCTTGAGTGTCTCCGAGGAAGATGGTGTTGCTCGTGTAGTCTGTCATTAATTCATGAGTCAATTTTAAGGCATCTTCGCCCATTATCACCACTTCATAGGGAGGGTAGCTTAAGTCAAATAGGAGTTGCATCCAATTACTATAGAAGTTAGGCTGATCCGTACCGGTGATTTGTGGCATCATATTGCGCAACATCTGTTCAGACTTGGTTTGGAAATCCTTGTTATAATAGATCTCGCCAAGGATGTTTAGGTTGCGTGCCATGGTGCTGTTAGAAGCCGGAATTTCTTTATCGACAAGCTCAACTGTCGGAGCGATGAGTCTCGCATCTAAATCACTGGTATAGTTAAACATGCCATTCTGCTCATTATAGAAATGCGCTATGGCATAGTCAGCCATGTCCTTAGATAGGGTTAACCAGCTCTGATCCAGAGTGACTTGATAGAGGCTGATCATAGCTTGAATCATGTTGGCATAATCATCTAAGAAGGCATTGATTTTGGAGCTACCATCTTTATAATTTCTGTTAAGTCTGCCGTCATCAGACATCTGCTTGTTGAGGATAAAGTGCGCATTCTGGATGGCTTCATCCAGATAAGCACGATCACCGAACGCTCGATAGGCGTCGACATACCCCTTTATCATCAGGGCGTTCCACGAGGTCAATATCTTGTCATCGAGTCCTGGCCTGACCTTATTCGCTCGATAGGAGAGTAGCTGCTCTTTGAGGGCAGGTAGAATCCCATAAAGCTCATCTTCGGACATGTCGTATTTCTCAGCGATTAAATTCGTCGCTAGTGTGGTGTGAAGGATGCTGTTACCATGTTCCCAATTGCCATTGGGACTTATGGTGTACAGGTCCTTGATCATCGCAATATGATCACTTCCACTGAGTGCCTCCTCGATCTCCTCATTTGTCCAGACATAAAACTTTCCTTCTTCACCTTCGCTATCGGCATCGAGAGAAGAGTAGAATCCGCCCTCTGGCGCTCGCATCTCTCGGTCTATATAAGCCAACGTTTCAGTAACTATTCTTTTATAGTTTGGATTTTGTGTCTTCTGGTAGGCCTGGGCATAAAGCGATACCAATTGTGAGTTGTCGTAGAGCATTTTTTCAAAGTGAGGCACCTTCCAGATGCCATCCACTGAGTATCGAGCAAACCCACCACCGATCTGATCGTATATACCACCATGGAGCATATTATCGAGTGTAGTCGTCACTGCTGCTAAGGCATCAGTATTACCAGATCGATCGGCATATTTGAGCAGGTATTCCCAGTTGTTAGGCATTGGAAACTTGGGAGCCCCTTGGCGACCACCTTTCTCCATGTCGACATTGGCTATGAATAGTTTGCTAATATCTGATACCAGGTCGGGCGTATATTCTTGTTGAGATTCTACTAGTTCGATGGCATCGATGCTGCTGATGCCTGAGGTCAATTGATCTGCCGAGTCTTCTAATTTGTTGGGCTCATTTTCTTTTAGCTCAATGAATCTGTTTAAAATATCTATCCACTGATCTTTGGGGAAGTAAGTGCCTGCCCAAACCGGCCTACCATCAGGCATGGCAAAAGCATTCAGTGGCCAGCCGCCACGGCCATTGATGAGCTCAGCAGCAGACATGTATACGTCATCTACATCTGGTCGCTCTTCGCGATCAACTTTTATCGTGACGAAGTGCT
>CAZDHV010000390.1:0-2358 GCA_964505335.1 uncultured Saprospiraceae bacterium
GAGATAAATTGTTTTTGACAGCATTATTTCTACTATTTAGAATAGAGGTCTCCTATAAGAATGTATAGGAGGCCTTTTTTTAATAGAAGATTTGGGCTTGGTCTATAACCGGAGGATGATAAAGTCTAGGCTTTCTCTTCTATTAAAATGTTACAATTTAATTGTTGCAGATTGGCGTAAGTCCTATTTTAATGTCCAAATTCTTAGGCATGAAGTTTGGGCTTATTCTCCTTCTATTGAATTTCATCAATGTTGATGCCACAGTTCCATTGTATCCAGGATGTGATACTGAGGCATGTAGTAATGCAGAATTGGCAGATTATATTTCTAAGAATATCTTTTTCTCAAGTTCTCAGAAGGGACATATCATGTACGCAGGCATCACAATAGATGAAAATGGTCAACTGTCAGAGGGAATCAGGGTTCATCAGAGCATAAGTAGTAAAGCTGATGACCAGATATATCGACTTTATGGAGGATTGAAGAATCGAGGTCAATGGACTCCGAGAACAGTAGATGGCACGCCAGTTTCTACAACTATGCTTATTCCACTAATTTTTCAAAAGGGCCAAGTAAGTGATGAAGACATAAGTAAATTAAGAAATGAGAAGGAGATTCCAGAGGGTTATGATGTGATATGTGACGATGTCATAGTAGGAGGAACAAAAAAGTTGAAAATTTCAACTGATGAGTTTTTTGGAGATGTTGAAGATAACCAATTATATAAGGTCGTTGATCAGATGCCTAGATTTAGAGATTGTACAAACATTTCTGAAGAGAACTATAAAAAGAGAGCATGCGCCGACAAAAAGCTGGTCGAATATATTTATACAAACCTAACTTATCCCTCTATTGCCAAGACGAATAATGTCGAGGGTAGAGTGTATATACAGTTCGTTGTAGAGAAAGATGGTTATCTATCTGATATCAAAATAGTAAGAGACTTAGGATCTGGGACTGGTGAGGCGGCGATGGCCGTTATTGAGGGCATGAATAATCTTCCTGAACGATGGATTCCAGGTAGTCATAAGGGAGAACTAACCAGGGTGCTTTATACATTGCCGATCACATTTAAACTGCCTAAACAAGATTAGGCTTTCATGTACAAACGATTTCATCTTTGGTCGCAGATGAGCATAGAGTATTAGCTTCTAAAACTTGCTTTCTCCACCAAAAATCATTATTCCTTTATAGCCCTTGAGCAAAACTATCAACCATCCCCAAGAAGCCCTTAACATCCATGAAGTCAGTTATCACATGCTCGACTCCCAGGTCAGTAAAGAACTCCGTATCTCCCTCATGCCTGACACCTATGAGCGGGAGGTTCATATTCTGGGTAGTATGGAAATCCCAGATAGCATCACCTAGGTAAATCACCTGATCTATAGTGTGGTCTCGTCGAGCAGCGTCAATTGACTCTTGGAGAATTTCTTCGCGGGTAACTTTATGATCCGCATAGCTATCATAGACCTGATCTAATAAGATACCTACATGTTCGAGCTTGACGAGTTGTGGTCGTTTCCATCCTCCAGTCCCGATACCGATGACGAAGCGATCATCCTTGTGTAGAAGATCGAGCATCGTATTGGCCCCAGCCACCTCCTTATAGTGTTCAGAATCCTCCTGGCGATTGGCAACAAGCTTGTCTATATAGTGCTGCTGAAAGCCGTCCAGTTGATCTACCGAACAAGCATGACCAAAATGCTCCTCATAGACACTGTGAAAGATCGTATGATCAGTGACATGCTTATATTTCTTCCAGTCAATCGAGTAGAAGTCTCTCTCGAAAAACTCCTCATAACTTTCGGCGAATGCCTTGCTATCCCGAGAATCAGAAGTAACAAGTGTTCCGTCAATGTCAAATATGATCAGAGTTTTGGTCAAGGCGAGGTGGATAGTTGTTTAGCTCCGTTTCTTTCCAATCCCTAACATCTGAGTAACCCATAGGATAAGAATCGCTCCGACCGTCGCCGACACCATCATACCGATGATATTTTCAGGGAGCACTACGCCAAATTGGTTTTCGACTACTTTCACGATCCCTGACCCCGCATTGATATTGAGCTTGTCGAATAAGAATCCACCTACTACTGCACCCGCAATACCGAGCATAGAGTTAACGACAAATCCATACGTCTGTCCTTTCATGATTCGAGCTGCTAAAGTTCCTGCGATTGCCCCCACGATGATCATGACGATCCACTTTAATACATCTCCTTGTAACACGTCCATAATTTCGTTTTGTCCTGCTAAGATATGAAGACCCTTGACTTTAGATAAACTGCTGTTCCCAATCGAGCTTTTCTTTTAGAAACTGCCCTGTATAAGATTCCTTCACTTTTATGATCCCATCGATAT
>CAZDHV010000391.1:0-2356 GCA_964505335.1 uncultured Saprospiraceae bacterium
AGAATATTCTTCATCTGAGGATTAGCACGGAGGTAGGATATCTTGGACTCAAACAGGGCGCCCATAGTTCGTGCTCTATGGATACTATCATCAGCAACAGGACCTGCGAAATGCTCATTTACAGTTTCGGCAAATAGGGCTAACCATCTATCAAAATGTATCTTCTCTATAGGGAGATTAGCATGCTTGGCGAATGTGTTACCTCGATACGTACCCGCATTAAATAATGCACTATTCCAAAAATCAGTGACTTGCTCGAAGTGGGCAGGCCAGAGATCATCCTCTACCGCAGCAGCGAATACGCCGCCCAGGCGATCATCAATACGCGCTTTATCATAGAATATTTCGACCAATTGCCGTATATCCTCTCTGGTCTCTATATCCCTCATAGCCTACTTACTTTTATTACACCTACAACTGCTCTTGAGACATTGTAGTCTTCAAAAACGTATACCTGGCAAAATTAAATCCTTTCATTTACAAAATACAGCATGCCTTTGGCTACAAAACCATTACCGATGGGTTATC
This sequence comes from uncultured Saprospiraceae bacterium, assembly GCA_964505335.1. Classification (GTDB taxonomy): domain Bacteria; phylum Bacteroidota; class Bacteroidia; order Chitinophagales; family Saprospiraceae; genus GYS-P2D. The sequence goes on from CAZDHV010000391.1 coordinate 529, forward strand.
TTTAGGGCAATCATGGCGGCCGTTATCCCCAGACCAAGTCCACATTATAGAATAGCTCTGATTTAGACCAAACAATTCGATTAGTAGCGACGTTCTCCCATAGAATTTAAACAAAATACATGAGTCATAAAATACTACATATCGATAGTAGTCCAAGAGGAGAAGAGTCAGTAAGCAAAAAGCTAACTGCCCAAGTAGTAGATCGATTAAAGTCTAAGCGTACAGATTTGGAGATTAACCACAGAGATATATCCACGGGTCTTCCGTTTGTCGGTCCTGAAACCTTAGTGGGTTACTTTTCAGCCCCAGCAGATCATAGCCCAGAGACAAAAAAAGCAGTCGCTACCTCTGATCAACTTATAAAAGAATTGATAGAAGCAGACACTTTAGTCATGGGGGTACCTATGTGGAACTTTCATGTTCCAGCGATGGTCAAAGCCTGGGTAGACTTAGTAGTAAGAGCCAATTTTACGTTTAAAGTAACAGATGAAGGCAACTATGAAGGAATAGTGCCAAGCGGAAAGAAAGCTTATCTCGTCGTTACTACTGGTGGAGTGCCAGTAGGCAGCGATATGGATATGACCTCTAAGTATATCGTCAGCATTCTTAATTTCGTCGGAATATCAGATGTGACTGTAATCGGAGCTGGGGCCCTCATGGGTCCTCAAGGAGAAGAAGTCCTTAAAGCTGCTGAAACGCAAATCGCATCTCTCTAAACATTGCGTCGATATAAAATTCAATTTTTAAAGAGCCTTTCTAACATAAATAGAAAGGCTCTTCTCACTGTAGCTTATTAATTTACTTTTTGGGTATTCCCGTTGGTCTATATCTATAACCAAATTGGCCTGCTGAATCCAACAGACAATCTATATCATCTTGTCAGCACAGGAGCTACTGGCGAAGGCATCAGGCTTGGCCTTAAATACGAAGCCCATGCCTAAGATATACCCCATGGCGTCCCGGAGTGCCGTATTGGACTTAAAGCTCGGATCTGTGTTTATATCAGCATGTACCTCAAGTTCGACATTGTGCCGATCTAACAAATTGCAGAGGGCGTAAGCGATATCGACTGATAGTGACACCTCTAAGATCATGCGCTCTTTTATCGACATGGTCTGTGTGCTCTTCTCATTGTGGATAAACATAAAGCCTCCCTTCTTCTCGCGCAGAAAAACAATGACCGAGGCAAATTCTGTCACCTTGCCTTTTACTTGAGAGTCCGATCCTATACACAACTTTAATCGATGCCCTTCATTCCGTTCCCGTATGATAGCCGACTCAACAGCATCTAAGAGTGTAGATTCTATAACCGTCCCATCTAATCTTCTCCATTTTTTCTCTGTGATATGCATACTATTGTACTTTATATTTTGGTTAAGGGCTAATACATTGTAACAACAAGGTTTCACCCCAAGACGAACATCATATTAAATATTTATTAATATATGAATTTCTCAGTATTTCATCAGGCGAATGAAGCTATTGTCAAAATAATATTTTTTGCGCTATTGAGCTGCATAGCCTGTAAGAATCAAAGTCAAGTGACTGTAGACGGACCTAGCCCAAATGCTCTAATCCATGAGAATAGCCCATACCTATTGCAACATGCCTATAATCCAGTCGACTGGCGCCCATGGAATGATGAAGCGCTGGAAAAGGCAAAACGAGAGAACAAACTACTCATTATAAGCGTAGGATATTCTGCTTGTCATTGGTGCCATGTGATGGAGCATGAAAGTTTTGAGGATAGTCTGGTGGCGAGCATCATGAATGAGCACTTCGTCACGATAAAAGTTGATCGCGAAGAGCGACCAGATGTAGATGACGT
>CAZDHV010000392.1:0-2344 GCA_964505335.1 uncultured Saprospiraceae bacterium
GCCGAGACAAAAGCTATCTCCGCCCCCGAAAAGAAGGCGGAGAGTAGCAAGAATATTATTATGATTAGTGCAATGCTCAATTTCTTCTATTATCCCTCAAAGATAATAGGGCAATTAGATTTTAATCAACAGCAGGGTCCTCAGGATCCATGATGATTTCTATATAGTTGTCATATGCAAAATACTGCCCGATCGCCCCTTGTATATCTGCGGCCGTCAAGCTATTGATCTTAGCCTCAAGCGACTTGAGCAGGATATCATCAAAGTTTTTCTCATCGTCATGCTCTTGACCGATACGTCTTTGCCAGTAACGATTTTCTTTAAGGCTCTTTATGCGACCTTGCTTCTGCGTTTCTTTCACTTTAGTCATATCGAGATCACTAGGTCCCTCTTCAATAGCCTTTTCGATTACTTCTTTTGCAGCCTCTACCAGCTTATCCGTCATAGGTGGATCTGCGTTGAATGAGATCGTTATGCTATAGTTTTCTATCGGCTTCTTACTTCCACCGCCAGATACTCTTACGCCATATACACCACCTAAGTCTTCACGAAGTGCTTCTCTTAACTTTATCCGTAGATAGGCTAATGCTGAGGACATGATATAGTTGTTCTCCGCATTATATTGATAATCGCCATGGTAGTACATGTTGACATTAGTCTTAGGTGCTTCACCTTTCTTGAACCTGTCTTTTACTCCACCTTTAACCGCTCTTACACCCACATCTTGCCACATTTCTTCACGCTCTATTGTTGGAAGATTGCCCAGGTACTGTTGGATATAATCCATAATTACAGGTTCATCATAATTACCGACGAAGGAGAAGGTAAAGTCCGAGGCATCTCCAAAACGCTCGTGGTAAATCTCCATAGCTCGTCCGTAGTCCAGATCTGTCCAATCTTCTGCTGACGGGAATCCCACTCTTGGATGATTGTCAAATTGCTTGTTGCTGACATAATCGCTAAAGAAGTACTGCGGATTAGACATTAGGTTCTTAAATAAACCACTTTGCTTTGCCACGAAACCCGCAAAGGCCTCCTCGTCTATTCTCGGCTCATGGAAGTACTTATAGATCATCTGAAACATAATCTCCAAGTCATCAGGAGACGCAGAGCCATTCATCCCTTCTGATAGCGTACCTACAAATGGACGTACGGATACGGTCTTACCTGCCATCAGTTTTTGCAATTGTGTCGGGCTGAATTCTCCTATTCCCGCCTCGCTTACTATTGAAGCAGAATTGGATGCCATAAAATACTCGTCATCACTATATAATGATGAACCTCCCGGACTTGTAGCGCTCATGAGGATTTCGTCATTCTTAAAATCAGTCTGCTTGAGATATACCTCTACCCCATTAGCCAATTTTACATATCGTACACCCACATTGTCATAGCTTTCATCTTGGGCTATATCAACCGATGTCAGCTCATGCTCAAAAAACGGAGTCTCAACTACATCATCCTCATAGGGCTCAACATCAGCAGCCGCAACTTCACGGAGCATGTTGCGGACAGTAGCTTCATCTGGCAGAGGAACCTCTTCCTTCTCTGGCCCTGTAACGACCACCACTCTACTTTCATCTCTGATCCACTGACTCGCAAGGCTATTCACTTCATCTAAGGTTATGCTTGGAAGATATTCGTTATAGAGCACAAGAGTCTGCTGCGGACTTGGCGTAGGGATATTATCCAAATACTTAAAGACATATCTCATAACCAATCTAGCGGACTCTGTCTTGTCCATCTCCTTGAGGTTCTTTTCGGCACGCTCCATGACGACCTTCTTAGCACGCTCTAACTCTCCAGCGGTGTAGCCATGTAATAGCACTCTCTTATTTTCAGTAAGTAATGTCTCTAAAGCAGCAGAAGCTTTACCTTCTGGTACAAAGGCAAAAGAAGAATAGGTATCTAAGTCCCCAACATTTCCACCATAGCCTGTATTCGCAAATAAGAATGGAGGATCTGCACTTTGTGAAATCTCTCGAAGACGAGCTCCAAGCATCGAGTTATACAGATTTCTTACCAAGGATGATCTGTAATCTTCTACCGTTTCAGTTTCAATCTTGTCATGCTTATACATCAACTGCACATTCGTAAATGAGGCTTCTTTGTCTGATACGACACTTACCAGTGTTTCGGGATGCTGAGGCACATCGAACTTTGTGCGGGGTCTTGGGTCAGTGTCTACTGGAATATTACCAAAAAGCTCATTGATCTGAGTTTCTACATCATCGACGTCTACATCTCCTACGACCACAACAGCCATGAGATCTGGACGATACCAATCTTTGTAAAATCTCTTCACCGTTTCATAGTTGGCGTTTTTGATGATCTCCGGATCTCC
>CAZDHV010000393.1:0-2298 GCA_964505335.1 uncultured Saprospiraceae bacterium
CTTTAGTTACTGCAAATAAGAGAGTTACCGTGCGGCTTATCTGCGCTATTCAGTGGCATAATTCTGGTTTTATATTGTTACACCAGCAACATCCAAAATGAAACCATTATTACTGCTATACCTTGTTTGTGTAACACAAACTTTATCGCTAGCTCAATTAGATCTATCAATTCCTGATAGCCTCAAGTATAGTTCTAACGCCGTAGTACTCAACGAAGAACAGCATACAGAATTACACAATCATGAGTCATATACGAGCTACTACCGAGGGACCATCGCCGTGCTCAATGAAAAAGGTAGCGATTATCTCAATCTCAGCATCTATTATTCTGACGGTAGTGATCAGATAAAAGATGTAAAGTGTTCTATCTACGATGTTGATGGTAATCTAATCAAGAGCATCAAGAAAAAAGACCTAAGTGATTACGCCGCAGGAGATGGAGTTTCAATAATTACCGATAGCAGATTGAAACATTGGTCCTATGAAACTAATAACTACCCGGTAACGATTGACTACAGTTATACCAGGACTTCATCTAATACGCTCTTCATTCCAAGATGGTATCCGATACCAAACTATGACGTTGCGGTTGTAAAGAGCAGTTATAGCATAACTACCAATGATGAGTTGAGGACTTACGAGCAGAATATGAACCGCTATCCTTCCATTTCAAAAGTTGCCGGTGTCTATACAATGAAAAATCAACCCTCCATCAATAGTGAACAGTATGGTCCTGGCAGATTCGAGATCTTTCCCACTTTAATCACCAACCCTCGTAAGTATAACTATGAGGGAAATACTGGGCAACACGATGACTGGGATGAATTCGGTCAGTGGATGTATGAGAGTTTCTTAGCCCCAAAGAAGCTTAAAAACCAACATGTCATCAGGCCCATGCTAGACAAATATGTAGGCGAGACAACAGATACTCGAGAGATCATAAAAAAGGTTTATCAATACGTCCAAGACAACACGAGATACATCAGTGTGCAGTTAGACGATGGAGGATTCAATCCTATCGATCCAAACTCCACGCATCACAATCAATACGGCGATTGCAAGGGGCTCACCCTGTATACGCAATGTCTCTTAGACCTTTACGATATTAAGTCCAACTATACTGTGGTTCGAGCGGGCTCATATCATCCCGCAGGATTTATAAACGATTTTGCGAGCTCATACCCGGGCAATCACATCATCCTCAATATTCCTACATCATCAGATACGATATGGCTCGATTGTACTTCACATCACAATCCATTTAACTATCTCGGGACATTTACCGATGATCGTAATGTGCTTGTAATAGAAAATGGAGCCAGCCATATAGAGAAGACCCCTGCCTATACACATGAGAATAGCCTAATGAATGAGGAGATCACTTTTGATCTGTATGGAGACCTACAACTGGATGTTAAACAATCTGCTACTGGATATAAAATAAAGGACCTATTGTGGTTATCTGATAAGCCAAAAGAAAAAATTACAGAGTACATCATCAATTCAAAAGGAGCAAAAATTAACTTAAAACAGCTCAACAATGTCAAGTACAGCCAGGGTGATTCTGGGATAACATTAGATTATAAAATAGATATAGAAAAGATCATTGAGTCCGCAGGCTCGTACACTTTCGTTCCAATGCAGTTAGCTCAGTTGGACATCCCAATGCTACCAAAAGACAAAAACAGACAATCTGATATATCATTTCCAAGAGGATATGAACATGCTCAGACTATCCATATCAATAAGCCTAAGAATGCACACACCAAACTATCTGTGGACGAGAATAACTCGACCATTGATACACCTTATGGAATCTTTGAATTAGAAACAACTGAAACGGAGACGGCATATGAAATCAAAAGATCATTTACCTTATACAAAGGACGATATGATAACAGCCAATATGACGAGATAAAAACCTTTTTAGATCAATCCATAAAAATTTCCCTGCAAGGGATCACCCTAAAATCAAAAACATGAAAACCCAATTACTACTAGCAATCTTCGTTTCCTGCTTCTTAACGGTGTTTGCTCAAAAGGCCAAAGACATCCCGATGGATCTGCTTAAGCAAACAGTTCATCCAACAGATAGCTCCGCTGTAGCTGCTTATGATTATCAAAAAGTCGAGGTCAGCTATAATCTTCAGAATGGGATAACACTAAACATGCACTATCGCTATAGACTGAAGATCTATGCTGAAGGCGGCGAAAAATATGCAGAGTTTCGGATACCTACATATCATGAGGGAGGGGACAGAGAGCGAGTGACGAACATAAAGGGTCTCACTGCGAAT
>CAZDHV010000394.1:0-2270 GCA_964505335.1 uncultured Saprospiraceae bacterium
CTTATGATCGAGCTATCAAAGTATACAATCGTACTTGGATCTGGTAGTCCTCGCCGACAAGAACTCATCGGTCATCTGAAACTCCCATACAGTATACGAGTATCTGATGTGGACGAGATCATACCAGATGGAATGGATCCTTATGATGTACCCGTATATCTGTCTGAATTGAAGTCTAACCACCTCGCTCTTACAATGAATGAAGATGAGTTAATCATAACGGCAGATACGATCGTAATCGTGGACAACATGATCCTCGGAAAACCTGTGGATCGTGATGATGCATACCACATGATTAAGCTCATGAGCGGGCGCTCTCATGAAGTAGTGACAGGATTAACAATTAAAACCAACAATATCCAAGCGTCGAAGTCAGATCGATCCGAGGTGACCTTCTTAGAGATATCGGATGAGGAGATATACTGGTACATAGATAACTTCAATCCTATGGATAAGGCTGGGGCCTATGGTATCCAAGATTGGATTGGCTCATGCAAGATCAGTAATATATCTGGGTCGTACTATAATATTATGGGCTTGCCGATGCATCTGTTGTATGAGATGTTGGAGGAGCTGGATTAATCATTTCAGCTCAAGGGTGACAGCAGAACCGAGCACCACTCTCCTTTCTCTAACTTCCTAACAACGGAGAAACCCGACTCTACATACTTAGCTAAGACCAGCTCTATGTCCTCTTGTAATATACCAGAGAGCAGAATTAGTCCTTCGACAGCTGTCAACTGATGTAATTGTTCTGCAGTATGCATCAATACACCTCGATTGATATTAGCCAGGACGATATCATAAGACCCTTGTACTACATCAATAGTTCCTGTTTCGAGGCTTATCTTCTGGGCATCATTGAGTGCTAAGCACTCATGAGCGCACTTAATAGCTTGCTCATCTATGTCTATTCCATAGACTGATTTCGCTCCTAAGCGCTCCGCAAGTATTGCCAAAATCGCTGTACCACATCCATAATCGAACACCGTTTTATTCTGAAAGTCGATATCCTTCATTTGCTCGATCATCATATAGGTCGTCTCATGATGACCTGTCCCAAAAGCCAGCTCTGGATTAATAATGATCTCGTGCTCTACATCCTGAAGCGGCTGGTGAAAACTCGCTCTAACCCCACAAAACTGCTCTACTCTAATCGGTTGAAATGAAGACTCCCATTGCTTATTCCAATTTTCTTTGGGCACCTCCGACACATTGATCTCGTCTGAGGACATAAATGGTAGCGAAGAGATTTGCTCAATATATGCTGAGATAGCGACTGATTGGTCGCTATGAATAATCAGTCCATCTTCAGTTTGCTCAATACCATCGAGGCCTGCTAGATCAGCATATGCAATGAGAATATTCTGATGGTCTTCAGCTGAGCATTCTATCTCAAGCTTTTGGATGATTTCCATCTATTAATGTGTACTCTGATGTCGAATTGTTGATGCGGCAACTCCAATATTCTGATCCAAATCGAGATTAGGACAATGCGCATTAAGACCAATCTTAACTATGGCCAAATGATGGACGGCGTGATCGTAGGCATACATAATCTCTCGACCTATAGATGTCTTTACGGAAGGACGCACTCCTGGGGAGATCTCGAAGTCTGCTTTAACCGATATAATCTGATTTTCGTCCAGCGTTTCAAGATCTTTTTGAAGCGTCCTAAATGCCTCGATGCTATATGCTTTTTCGTTTTCTATGCGCTCCTCACGACATCTGTGGCAATAGTCTACCTTTTTTTGAGGGCACTGATGTACCAGACAATGAAAGAAATCATGAATATGCCTGAAGTGCTTACCAAAGGTAGACCCATTGTAAATCTCCAAGGGCTGATGATATTGATCTGTATCGATAGCTGATATCGTATCAACGATCGAATCAATTAGGCTAATTGCTCCTTTCTTACAGTTCATAGTGTAATGATACGATTAATGATATATCTCATTGCGAGATGATTTCAATGTGTTCATAATAAGAGAAGTTACGGTCATCGGACCTACCCCTCCCGGTACGGGTGTAATAAATGATGCTTTCTGGCTCACATTGGCAAAGTCAACATCGCCAACAAGCCGATATCCTCTCTTCCGTGTAGGATCCTCTACTCTATTAATCCCTACGTCTATCACTACCGCTCCCTCTTTAACCATATCAGCAGTAACATAGTTTGCACGACCTATTGCTGCTACGACTATATCAGCAGCCTTTATCTCAGCTTCGGTGTCTTTAGTTCGGCTATGAACTATGGTAACTGTGCAATT
>CAZDHV010000395.1:0-2269 GCA_964505335.1 uncultured Saprospiraceae bacterium
TTTGACATTGGCCCTTCTCTCTTTGTCTTCTGGCGGATAACATATGAGTGTCAAGCGATTTAGATTTGTCTTTATGAGAGTATTACTGATTTTCTTTGCGGCACTGTTTTTCTATTCATGTGGACACGCTCAAGAAGAGAGCACTGCAATGAATGATGAAGACAGATTGATGTTATTAAGGCTATTAATCTATTCTGATGAAAATAATGATGCAGTCTTCGAGCTAATCGATAGGAACTGGGAGGATGGCATGATAGCGCCAATGGTAGAAATACAGCGCTTAATATCAGATAGAGTCTTATTCAAGAAAATCAACACCCTATTAAAAGATAAGACAGGTCAAAAGCACAAAGAGTTTTTTGCCTGGATGGATTGGTTATGGGAGGCCAAAATTCCTAATGAGCCTTACTACTTTGAGTTCAAAGCTGACCTATATGCCAGTATTGACGAAAAGTTCGCAACATACTTTAGAGAGCGCTCCGACGAGTCAAATATCCAGCTCGAAGAGGTAGTCTGGGGTGGTGTTGTTCAGGATGGAATCCCTCCATTGCGATATCCAGAACTTATCTCAGCCGAGGATGCGAAATACTTAGATGACGATAATATTGTCTTCGGTATGTATGTCAATGGAATTGCCAAGGCATATCCTAAGCGCATCTTAGCATGGCACGAGATGTTCATTGATGAATTTGATGGTCTTGAGATCGCTGGTGTATACTGTACGCTATGCGGTACGGTGATACCATATAAGACAGAGCACAAAGGTGTCAGACACGAACTTGGGACCAGTGGGTTCTTATTCAGATCTAATAAGCTGATGTATGACCGAGCGACCCAGACGCTATGGAATACGATTGAAGGTCAACCGATGCTAGGACCATTGGCTGATCAAGATATCAAATTAGACGTCTATCCAGTAGTTACCACCACTTGGGGTAAATGGAAGGCTCAGCATCCAGATACAGAAGTCCTATCCCTCAACACTGGACATCGCAGAGACTATGGCGAGGGCATTGCCTACCAATCTTATTTTAATACCGATGAGCTGATGTTTCCTGTCCCGTTAACAGACAAACGGTTGAACAATAAGGATGAGGTCTTAATCGTCAGAGCAGATGACTATACTGCAGACCCTCTAGCGATATCAATCAAGCACATGAAAAAGAATCGTTTTCATAAGGATATGATTGGTGATACTGACTTTGTTGTAGTAGCAGATCACACGGGTGCTTCACGAGCATATAATTCTACCGGAGTGGAGTTTGTCTCTCTTGATGATCAACTCTTAGTTGATAGCGAAGGCAATAAGTGGATGGTAAATAATACCTATCTCAAAGGTCCAGAGGATAAAATATTACATCAACTGCCGAGTCATAATATGTTTTGGTTCGCCTGGTTTAATACCTATCCAGAGACACGTTTGGTGGAGTAGATGAGATCATCTACTCTTTATAGATGCCCTTAATATAGAGTGCAATTGGACCTGCCTGGTTTATCTGCCAATGATCGTGACTTGACGCTCTTGAGTAGGTCGTACCTATTTCATATCCTTCTCCATGGCTAAAGAATAACCAGTTTTTCCCTTTATTTCGATACCATATGCGGAGGGTTTCAAAGGTGACAATAATGTCTTCTTCGATTAATAATGCTCGATCAAGGAGATTTGTAGATATCCACTTGTCTTTTCTATAGCTCTTAGTGAAAACAGGTTTTTTGGTGAGCGATCGTCCAGGCAATCCTGATTCGTCAATATGATATACGTTCACCCTAAATAGAACACTATCTACTGTATTATATCTCGCATGAAACTTCACCTCTTTTAGATAATATGGACTTTCTGGATACTTAATCTTAAGTCCCCATTCTGCACCGACCCCATAATTAGAATTACCAGTATGCCCTGTTGTGGTTTTGGTATTTTTCGTTCTTCCAAGGATAAAGGCGTCTAGTCTATTTCCAACTATTTCTATAGGCGCAATCTGATACACCACTGGGTCTAGCTCAATCACAACTCCACTTTGTGATTGAAGGCTTCTATCTGATAGATACAATGTTTCATACCCTATGGATGAGAACACTATAGTATCAGCACTCAGATACTCAGATAGGTTCAGACTAAATTCGCCTGTTTCTTTAGAGACTGTACCTGCATTTTTTCCAGAAATTCCAATATGTGCATATTGAATAGGCAGCTTACTTTTCGAATCGACTACGATTCCTTCGAGAGTCTGGGCACAAAGGTTAAGTCCCGCACCTATAATCAAAATGG
>CAZDHV010000396.1:0-2266 GCA_964505335.1 uncultured Saprospiraceae bacterium
ATCATGCTTATCGAGATTTCGTCACTTGTTGGATTAGGAAATACTTCAACTTCAACTGATGTGAGTAATTGATCTTCTGTAGAAGTAACCTCTGAAGTATTGTATTGTGGTCCAGTATTCTCCTCGGTTGCTATTGGCTCGATTGGTGTCTCATGTGGAAATTCATTTGGACCGATATCCTTATCGCTAATTGCTAATGGGCGATCATTAATCAGCAGATCAAGATCGATGTCTGAATCAACTGGATCCATTCCTTCGAACTGTGGTATTGGTCTAAATCCGCCTACAGCACCGTCGATTGCCGGACTACCTTCAGTGATTGCAAAGAATCCAGCGTCATTAGCCACTAGCAATGGATCTGCATTAACGATACCATCTACAGTAGACATGCCCAATCTGCCTGTAGAAATGTTGTTGATCCACGTCTCCATACCTGTTGGGTCCTCGAATAGGTCCCTCTGCGGATCAGAGAATATGTTATTTGCAAATGTCACATTAGTAGGAGGGTTTGGCCCACCGTCGCCGCCGAGATCAATTTCTCTACTGTCAATGATTAGATTAAACGCTATGTTGATATCATCTAATGGATCAGATTCTTCATTTTGAATGAATATTGGACGATCATCCATCTGATAAAAGTAGTTGTTATAGATGTAGTGGTGTTGGCCTTCTCTGACTCGTACACCACCCTTGCCATCTAAGAAAAAGTTGGCATAGACCACATTCTCTGAACCATGGCGCAATACAAGTTCTGCCTCTGGATTGTCTTCGAAGGTGTTATATCGGTATACATTTTGGCTCGCTTTGCTTGAAATCAGCTCGCCGTCGCCATCGCAGTTAGTAAAATAACAGAACTCTACTAGGGTCCGACTGTTAAACTCGGCTTGAGTACTTACTCCAATACGGATAGGCTCAATACCGAAGTCATCTCCACGGCCATCTATATTCTTGAAAGAACACCACTGGATCTTATGGAAACCAGGTTGATCTTCGTCCACCAGCACAGATAGGATATTTTGATCGTCGAGGTTAAGTCTACGCTCAAAATTGCAAAACTGTACCGTCACAAACTGACTCTCCTCTCGTATACGCAGATACTTATAGCAGGTGTTAGCTCTGAAGTTTACTTGATCAAATAGAATATTACTTCCTCTGATCTCTACAATGTCTGTTCTGCTGATATCGACACCTACATATTGAAATCCTCTGAATGTCATATCATCACCATCAAGCCTAGCATATGATTCCCCAGAAAATACGGTTCTCCCTAATTCTCGTGCAGCGATGTATAAACCATCTTTCTCTACATCCATGATGATATCGGCGTACTCTCCGTTCTCCCAATAGATGGTATCTCCAGCGGCTGCATCTCTTAGAGCACTATTAAATGAACCTTGAGAATTGACGAAGAATGTAGACTGTGCTGTCGCCTGAAATGACAGGATAAAAAAGAATATTGCGTAGTATAATCTCATAATGACTAAAATTGGTTCACCAATTTACGGAACAAAAAAGACAACTAAAGGATGAACACGAAAAAAACTAAATGTTTAGGGTGCTATTCGTTGAATTTCCCATTTTGAGTCGTCATTATGACTATATATGATCCTATCGTGAAGACGATTTTTGCGTCCCTGCCAGAACTCATATCGTGTTGGGGTCACGAGATATCCTCCCCAGAATGGAGGTAAAGGAAGTTGATCACTATTGACGTATTTCGATTGTGTTATACCAGCTTGTCGATCAAGTTCTTCACGGGTAATCTTCTGGCTCTGTGGACTGGTCCAAGCGCCAATCTGACTTCCTTTGGGACGAGAATGAAAGTACTGCTCTGAATGCTCTCGACTTATTTTTGTAGCCGTTCCTTGTATTCTCACTTGGCGCTCCAATTCTTTCCAAAAGAAGAGCAAAGACACCTTATTATTTTGTTCGATTTCAAGACCCTTGCGACTATCGTAATTGGTGTAGAAAATATAGCCCTCGGTAATGATCTCTTTAAGTAAGACGGTTCGAGCGGCAGGCTGTCCATCTGAGCCACATGTCGCAAGGGTGAGCGCATTAGCTTCAAATACCTCTTGGTCTAGGGCATAATCAAACCACTCCTTAAATTGAAGCATTGGATTCTTGCTCATATCTCCTTCGAGAAGATGATCCTTCTCGTAAGATTCTCTTAGTGACCTGATTTGATCATTATCCCTGTTCAACAGCCAGTGATTTATTCTTCTTAAAATAGAAATAACCTTCAGTTTTGTATTTAAGTTTATAG
>CAZDHV010000397.1:0-2256 GCA_964505335.1 uncultured Saprospiraceae bacterium
AAATAAGGATAGCCAATATCATGACCCCGATGGTATCGGGCAGCTTAAGCCATTTATTATTGAGTAAACTCAAAATAGCGGCAAGTGCAGTAATGCCTATGAACGTTTGGAACATGATTATGATTTTATATGTAGATTATCTACATCGATGTACAAGACATCCCAGTTAGAAAATTGATTGGTCGATCCAGATACTGATATTTGTTCGGCCACAAAAGGTAATACCTGTTTATTGATGGTCCGGCCCTGCTCGTCTAGGAGTATATAGTATCTACTGAATTCATTATTTTTCGTTTTTAATATGGGTGGCGTACCACCGCTAATACACCGGATCGCACAGCTCTTGTGGATTTTTCCTTCACCGGGTTTCATCGCACCGAAATAGCACTTAGGGTCGATGATCTCGCCCTCGAGGGTAACAGCATTTTTCGCAAGGCTTGGAGTTGCTTGAGTCGATGGACCTTCAAATACCTGTTTTAAGGATGCCTTTTTTTCTGTGAGTTCCATCATTGTCTTACCATCTCCATAGATAAGCGTGCCGGCAAGCTCAATTTTTTTGCCGTCAAGGCTACCATTTTCTTGTTCGATATCACTGATGATTCCGCTTGCTCCAAACTTCCCATAGCCCACCAGGACCACATCATGTGATAGAGAGTCAGCCAAACTGCCTTTATCCGCTATAACCATTGGAATAGGGCTCTCATAGTAGGTGCCCGTGATCGTAGTTATATTACCAAACTCAAACTTAAAGTTGTTGAAAGGTTTTTGGAAGTATACTATGGCAAATACCAGAATAGGTATAAGAATAAAGAGCGGTATTAGTAGTTTTTTGAGAAAAGCCGCATTACTCTTGGGCATATCATCTTGCCATCCTATGTAAAATTCTTTTTCTTCTTTCATGTCGTTGTGATGTTAACAGGTTCTACATAAGTACCTTCTTCTTTAGGGAGCGGATTAACCCATATGTGGTCTTTAACCATTTTCACTTCATAGGTTTTTACCTTCTCCGTAAATGGAGCCGGGGACTGTCCATTCTCTGGTAGGTACTGGTAACCATGCCAGGGACAAGTAATACAACCATCGATTATTTTCCCTTCACCTAAGGGTCCCATTTGGTGCTTGCACACATTGTGCACCGCCGACACCTTTCCATCATACTTGAAGATGGCTATGTTCTCACCCTTGACAAATACGGTGGTAGCACACTTCTCATTTAGATCATTAATGGAGCCGACATCATGAAACCCGTTTTCAACAAGTGTGCTCCGCTGAGCTCTCAACCGGGTCGTTTCTTTTACGCCTGTGATCAAGTGCAGTCCCGCAATTACGAAGAATCCACTAATTAGAAACACCCAATAGATCGGGTGACTCTCGTATTGCAAAGTGCCAAGGGCAATGTGAAGGATAATCATCACATAAACCAAATAGACAGACATGTGCAGACCTTTCCAAATCCGTGGACTCAAGTTTTTCAACCAAAAGTCATGACTCGTCGCCGCCATCATGAATAGAATTATAATAGAAAAGAACCCGAGTACCTGAAAGGGAAACGCACTGATCGAGTCATACTTAACATTGGAAGTAAAAATGCTCACAATAGGATTGGCGTCACCGAGCACATGAAATTGAATGATGCTAAATACACTATGTATCAATGCGATTAAGAACATCGAGACTCCCAGATGGCGCCGATTATAAAGCAGGGGAAGAAACCGCGTATCAAGTCGGCATAATGGTCCGATTGCCAAAATAATATGCAGCAGAATCACCGCTGTAAGTGCAGTAGACCTGATGATTATCGTCTGTGGAGTAATGTCAGGATGGAGGATGAGCTGAAAGCCTATAAAGGAAATAATAAGTAGCAATATGCCCGTCCACAATATTCGGTCGTACTTCTTTTTTTGTCTGCTCCAGAGGATGGAAGTATATTCTGCACTCATAAGATAATTAGTATTAAGAGTATTGATAGTAGCAAGCTCAGAGCTACCCAGATACGGATATGACTGACTCGATGTGATGGTCTCATGAGCGATTAGATTTTAGCCATTTAAAGAGGAAGAACACCCAGAAAAAGCACATCCCTGGAAACAATAGCGCTTTAAAGAAAAAGCCAGCACCCTTAGTATCTGAGTCTACTTTAGATATTCCTTTTGCAAGAAAAACTAGGGAAAACAACGCTCCCAAAAGGAGATAGATACCAAAGATTGCTAAGAATATAGAAATGAATGATTCCATAATTTTATGATTTCTTATACG
>CAZDHV010000398.1:0-2255 GCA_964505335.1 uncultured Saprospiraceae bacterium
ATGAGTTGTTCCCTGCGATCTTATTTGTCCAGACGATATCTTCTTCATTAGAATCGACAATGGCCTGTTTATAGCTATCTGTAACCTTGCACTCGTGAGTAGCCAAAAATCGGGTTCCCATCTGTACCCCCGCATACCCCATGTCTAATACCTTATGGAAATCTTCAGCATTCCCTATACCGCCGGCACAAACCAGTGGGATTCCGATGTCATGCAGCTCTTCCATAAACTGCTCTGCAGATTGAATGCCAGTCTGGCCTCCTCCTCTCCAGTTGATACAGTTCAAGCCATCTACGCCAGCATCCCGCATGGCAAGAGCTACTTTCTTATTTGGCACATCGTGATAGACCTTGATACCATGTTGCTTAGCAATCTTAACGATCTCATGTGGCTTACCCAGAGACGTCAAGAAGAACTTCACTCCTTCCTCAATGGATATCTCCATCCACTCCTTCATCTGATCATGATACTTCTTATTCGCACCACCGAATATGGTAAAGTTGACCCCGAAGGGTTTGTCAGTTAGTTTTTTAATCAATTGAAGGCCTTCTCTGAAGTCATGTCCGTATAGCGAAGTCAATGCTACAGGTTGCACCACACCAAATGCTCCCGCATCGCTCACAGCAGCTATTAACTCAGGATTAGATCCAGGATACATCGGGCCACACACGAGTGGAAACTCCGATGCGGTATCTTCTAAAAATTGACTTGATTTATTATTCATGTACCCGATTATTATTTAGTGAAAGAAAGAGTAGTAGCAGACAAAGAAATGGCATAACCATATTGCCTATTCCGCCAGGTGCTTGCCCGGTAGTTTCTATTGCCTTGAATGATGAAATCGTGAATCGCCCACCCCACTCCACGATTAACATGACATACATCAGCGGAATTAAGGATTTATACTTCAGGGCGACGATCAATTGGATAATTCCAAACATCAACTGACTAAGCCCCCAATAGGAAAAAATCAAAATCACGGTTGCGGCACCTGCATCTGTATAACTATCCAATGGAATAGTCGCAATGCTTTGCGCACCCCCATCATCTTTGAAGATATGTATGCAACTCCGCACTATGGTTACAATGGTTATCAAATAAAAAAACCACAAGGCTATCTTATGGCCTCTATAATGGTTGTCAACAATGTCAGGAAGTACTTTATGCCACATGATTAGACTTATGTAGTGTACAATATGAGTATATGAGTGATCGCTGCCATTAATGCTAAAGCAAGACCAACAACAACGGTTAAGCCTCCCAACTGAAACCAAGGGTCAACGGGATAGGCGATGCTCTTACTCAAGGCTGCAAACTTGAATTCATGCTTCTCATGGAACTCTGGCGTGATAAGAATTTCCATCAAATCTTTGCGACTGCGAAAGCGGTTGATCCCCGAAATTGACCATTCCTCCGCATTTTCAATGCCAATCACATCTACAGAGTTACCCGCTACTCTTCCTTGGAATATACCAATCCCCGCTCTCTTTATCATGGCCTTCATGAATGACTTGTGATAGGTGATAAGCGTCTTTAATGAGCTGTCTCCTTCCTTGACTCCGTCCACCATGTCAGGTGTCTTTTTCAACTTGATGCTATTAACCATTACAAAGCTTTTACCAGTGTCATTCTCCAAGAATTTTCGCAAATCCGTCAGGCCCTCCGAGCTCGTATTATTGTATTTGCTTAATTCCTTCAGGTAATGATCTATTTGCGCATCTGACAGCGGCTTTCTTATACCTACATACCATAGCCAAAAGATGGTGTAAAGGAGTAAGGCGGTAGTCCAGATGATGATTGGTGTCATTTTTTTCAAGTTCAGGTTCAAAGTTCAAGAGTCAAGTTCAAGTTCCTTTTAAGTACAAGTTCAAGTATCAAGTTCAAGTGCATATTAACCTTGCAGTTTTTTGTTTTTTATGATCGTTGCGACAATTTTTATGAGCTGCTCTACTTCGTCGAGGAGATGTGTGCGTTTCGAGCTTTCTCCATAGCTCACCTTATCCAATATCCTCAGGTTAACCCTCGATTCCTTTAGCTCCTTAAGTGATATTGAGAGCTTGTGGATATTATCCTTTACAGTATTCGTTCCTTGTGCTTCTCCAAAGTTTAGTGCAGCGCTTCCAGCAGATCTCAATAGTTGATTGCCATAATAATTACCAGTCATATCAGACGGCAGATCTTTGCACAGAAAGACAATGTTTGCAGCAAACTCAACCAGTCGATCTTCAAGGTCATATTTCTTCTCAGCCATTGTT
>CAZDHV010000399.1:0-2250 GCA_964505335.1 uncultured Saprospiraceae bacterium
ATCAACATCACTCAATCATTCCGCCATCAAAAGCACAAAAAGATGATAAAATCTATACGACCCTTAGGATTTCCGTGGCAGACACAAGACCCATTCTTGTTCTGTGCTTATCATAAAGACCACTACCCTGCTGGAGATGAGGACATGAAAATAAGTTCTATAGAATTAGAGGGGCGCAATATTGGTTCTGACTTCAAGCTCAAGGATAATTTCAGAATGTACCATGGCAGGGCAATCCCTGGATTCCCATACCATCCTCATAGAGGATTTGAGACAATCACAATCAACATTGAGGGCGTTGTAGATCATTCTGACTCCATAGGAGCAGCAGGGCGCTTTATGGGAGGTGACGTGCAATGGATGACCGCTGGTCGAGGTGTATTGCATTCTGAGATGTTTCCATTGATCAATACTGACGCAGATAATCCATTGGAGATGATGCAAATCTGGCTTAATCTACCCCGTTCGTCCAAGATGGTCGATCCTCACTTCAAGATGCTTTGGAAAGAAGACATCCCCATTATCCGATATCAGGATCATGATGATCTTAAGACGGATGTCAAGCTGGTTACCGGCTCACTAGGTACGAACAATGGATTAGCTCCAACCCCAGATTCATGGGCCGCCAATCCAAATAACGCCGTCTGTATCTATACTGTAGACATGGAAGCTCATGCAAAATGGACCATTCCAAAAACAATCGCTATCGCAAATAGAACACTCTATTACTATAGCGGAAATGGGATAAGCATCGACGATCAGTTGATCGGAGTTAATCAACTCGTAGAATTGGAGGCAGATCAGGAGATTACACTCAGCAATGGCAGTACCTCAAGCCAATTCCTAGTATTGGAAGGAGTTCCAATCAATGAACCTGTAGTACAGCATGGACCATTTGTCATGAATACTCGTGAGGAAATTCAAGAGACCATGAGAGAATATGGCCGTACACAATTTGGCGGCTGGCCCTGGCCAGAGACCGAATATGTCCATGCAAGAGATAAAGGCAGATTCGCGCTACATAGCAACGGACTTGAAGAAATCAAAGAAGTACTACATTAGGTTCCCTATAAATACGATTTACCGTTGAACTACACCTTGTCATACATCTTGATATCAGTTTTTCTTGCTTTCACAGTTAGTTGCGATAGTACTAAGAAGCCTCGAGTGTTAGAAAATCCATTCGTCTCGTTTGATGGAATCAAGATTGCCTATGATGATGAAGGAAGTGGCTCAGCAGTGTTCTTACTCCATGGGTTTATTAATGACAGAAGTTCATGGGGCCGGTCTGCTCTTAAGCGACAGCTCCTCGATGAAGAATACCGAGTCATTATCCCCGACTTACGTGGTAATGGCGACTCAGACAAGCCTCATGATCCAGAAGCCTACCACGATAACGCTGAAATAAAAGATATCATAGCCCTTGCTGATCATCTTGGTATAGACTCGTATATGGCTATCGGCTATTCGAGAGGTTCAATAGTACTCGGTAAGCTGCTGGTTTCTGATGATCGAATTACTAAAGCAGTTATAGGAGGCATGGGGGCAGACTTCACCAATCCTGCCTGGGAGATTCCAGGTGCTTTTGCAGATGCATTTAGTGGCAGAGCAGAATTAACTGACATGACACGTGGAGCCGTGAAATATGCGACCTCCATAGACCGTGACTTAATCTCACTATCCTTGCAACAGGAGTTTCAGCCAATAACTACAACTGATGAGTTGAGTGGCATTTCTATTCCAATTCTGATACTCAGAGGTAATGAGGACACTTACAATGGTGATCCATACAAACTTCAAGACGCTATCAAGGATGCTACACTCACGTTCATCGAAGGCGATCATAACAATACCTACAAACAAGAAAATTTTGCCACAGAGGTTGTTTCGTTCCTCAAATCATAGTTACGATTATCTCCAGCATATCACACAATCCCTTGCCATCTTACTTCTACAGCATTTATTATAGTCAGATTTCGGTCAACTAACTACTTGGATATACGTTAAGGATTTGTCAAGATTTTACAATTATCCTAGTACGGGCAACTTAATCGAAGGAGCTATCATATAAGGAATGTAATTGATGCCAAAGGTGTAATAGATCAAATCATTAAATATTATACTTTAAACAAGTAGCAATCAAATCCTATTAATATTCTATTCCAACACACACGCTATGAAATATCTAATTTCTTTAATCGCAATCATTCTATTCAATATTTCTGGATTCGCAGAAATTGACAACTCATT
>CAZDHV010000400.1:0-2221 GCA_964505335.1 uncultured Saprospiraceae bacterium
ATACTGAGGAGTAATCTGGAGATCGAAAACTTCTTTGACGGCGTCAAATCCTCATCACGATCTACAAAAGCTTGAGCAATATTGTTGGCCTTTTTCTTCTTTGTACAATCGCTCTAACGACCTTATAGGTATGAAAAGGCTAGCTTATATGGTTAATCTTCTTACCAGCAGTTATATTTAGTAGAGGTATGCTAGCAAATAATACAGAACGATCTGAAATAGAAGGATCTCCACCGATCCTGTCATCGTGGAGTAGACTATATGCTTTTGTGTTGATATTACATGTTGCCCTCATAGTAGGCTTCTATTTACTAACCGTTGCATATTCTTAATTCTATGCTATAGCTGATGAGCACAATCGATTGGATAGTGATGCTGATTACACTGACTTTCATAGTCGCCTACGGCCTATGGAGGACACGTCATGTCAATAGTACAGAGAGCTTTATTCTTGGCGATCGCGAGCTCAAGTGGTATACGATAGGCCTGTCTATTATGGCGACACAGGCCAGTGCGATTACCTTTCTGAGTACGCCTGGTCAAGCATTTGATGACGGGATGGGCTTCGCACAGTTTTATTTTGGTCTACCCATTGCTATGGTGTTGCTATGTGTCTTTGTACTGCCCATATATTATAGGCTCCGGGTCTATACAGCCTATGAGTTTCTGGAGCAGCGCTTCGATGTGAGAGTGCGGATGCTAACCGCTGCCCTATTTCTCATAGGCCGCGGCTTGGCGGCGGGGATTACCATTTATGCACCGGCCATCATACTCTCCGTAATACTGGGATGGTCGCTATGGACGACCATCTTGTTCTTGGGTGTAGTTGTCATCGTGTATACGATGTTTGGCGGTACTACAGCGGTGAGTCAGACGCAGAAACAGCAGATGATCATCATACTTGGAGGCTTGATAGCTGCCTTTATCGTATTGGTGTCTAAATTTCCTGCGGACATCTCAGTAGGAGATGCTATGACAGTAGCTGGCAAGATGGGAAAATTGGAGATCGTTGACCTTAAGTTTGATCCGCATGATCGATATAATATATGGACGGGTTTGTTTGGAGGGACCTTTCTATTCTTGAGTTACTTTGGTACTGACCAAAGTCAAGTATCTCGGTATCTCTCAGGACGGACACTAACAGAAAGTCGCCTTGGCTTACTTTTCAATGGCATCTTCAAAGTGCCCATGCAGTTTCTGATCCTATTTGTTGGTTTGATGGTCTTCATGTTTTACCAGTTTGAAAAGCCTCCTATCCATTTTAACCCATCCAATGTGGATAGGATCAGTGCGAGCACAGAATACCAAGAGGTATATGAGGCTTACCAAGCAGACTTCGATCAAGTCTATACCGAGAAACAGACGGCGATACGAGATATGTTGTCCGCCATTGAGGCGAAGGATGGCGATGAGGTATCTGTTATTCAGGAACAGTTGCTTAGCCTTGACCTACAAGATAAGGCCATCCGTAGCCAAGTAGATGAACTCCTCCTTCGTATAGAACAGGAAGATCAGTCGGTAAGCAAGATAGATATAGATGATGGTGATTATGTGTTCATCACGTTTGTGATGCAGCATCTGCCGATAGGATTGATAGGCTTACTCCTGGCGGTGATCTTCAGCGCTGCGATGTCATCGACAGCGTCAGAGCTCAATGCCTTGGCGTCGTGTACAACAGTTGATTTTTATAAGCGTTCTCTTGGGGATAGCCGCTCTGATAGTCACTACCTCAATGCTACCAAGTTATTTACACTTTTATGGGGTGGGGCGGCCTTGCTATTTGCTGGATTCGCATCACTCTTTGAGAACCTGATAGAGTTCGTTAACATCATTGGTTCCTTATTCTATGGTACGATCCTTGGCATATTCATCATTGCGTTCTTTTTCAAAAGAATCCAATCCAATGCCACGCTCATTGCGGCAGTGATCGGCGAGATTCTCGTAGTGACCATATTTATACTGGATAATCAGAGAGTAGTAGATATCGCCTATCTCTGGTTGAATCTGATAGGCTGTGTGGTTGTCATTGGGGCAGCTATGCTGTTAACTTTGTTTCAACTGAAAACATCTCATTAGACATATTGAACAGTGTCATTTAGGTGTCATTGGGAAGGCTACAGGGAAATGCTGAATTGGCTCGTTATACCTAAAATATGAGCTTTACACCCACTGCCTTGCCGGAAGGCAGGCCGAGCCCCTCAAGTGGTAAAGAGCCAATAAT
>CAZDHV010000401.1:0-2218 GCA_964505335.1 uncultured Saprospiraceae bacterium
TTGATCAATTACGTCTCCATTCAATCTAAATTCAAAATCACTAAGTATGATTGATGATCACCCTCCTACCCCAGCACCTCCTCCAACATCCCTGCGAGTCGCACTCCAGCCTTTAGCAATCTGTCCTTGACAAGTGGAATATAATCATGCTGGTACTTCCAGCTAAAGGATGGCAATCCCGTCTCACGATCAGTATAGTTGTAGATATTGTTATAGATATCTTCTCTAAGGTCTATAGATTCATCCGCCCAATCATCAACCGTACTATCCTGCCACACAGAAACATCCGTTGAAGTGGCCTTATTGATTAGTCTTGCAAACTCTGAGTAGCTCAACTGCTCATGCTCGATCATGCCCGTGTCCCACAGCGAATGGATATTGGTGCGCTCATCAAAATAGAGCACTGTAATATTATTACCTCCTCGATCTTGATTCTTACCGACATGGAGTGGCATATGGATATCCCCAACGAGATGAACCAAATATGCTAAGGCAGTAGCTCGTGTAGATCCTCGCAATGGCTGCGCACCAGATTTTTCCATTTTGGCCTCCAGCCAATTGATAGCGTCTCGATCACCACGTAATATATCCGCCATAAGATCAATCGCCTCCATCGCATCATCGATATCATCATCTTCGGCATATTCTGCTCGGACATCCTGAGGCGTCTGGCCCACATGGACCGTTGTATAGTGCCATGGATCGGCAAACTTCCATCCTGGTTCC
This sequence comes from uncultured Saprospiraceae bacterium, assembly GCA_964505335.1. GTDB lineage: Bacteria > Bacteroidota > Bacteroidia > Chitinophagales > Saprospiraceae > GYS-P2D. Next base: position 727 of record CAZDHV010000401.1, read on the forward strand.
GATCGCACATAATCAGGCCATACAGACAACTCTTCGATGAAGTCTGGGCCCATGATGTCATACATCTCTTCCTTGGCAGCATCGCTCATATACTGCTCACAGATCGAGGCTATTATACGATGTCCATTCTTGCCCCAAGAGAAAGCGAGGGTGGCTATCGAGCTAAAAGCAATGACAAAAACAATCCTTTTCATATCGTATATTTTAAAAAGTCCGTGAAGGTCGCTTGTGCAAGTTATCATTAAATCATGAGCGATCTATGTTGCCAATAATAACTTATGGTAACTCTAATTACTGATCGAAACCTCTACATCTATCTTGTCACCTTTGCCAGTATCTTTGAAGCATAATCTTATTGTATGAGTTTGTCTACAGCCCTCAAGTCGAGATCCGATAATCAGTGCGAACTATGCACCAATAACGCAGATCTCTCAGCTTATATAGTCACTCCTAAGAATGGCGAATCAGATGATGATTATGTCGTCACATGCAAGACTTGCGCAGAGGAGCTTCAGTCTGATTCACTCAATGAAGATCACTGGCGATGCCTCAACGAGAGCATATGGAGCACCGTCCCTGCGGTACAAGTACTATCCTATCGAACCTTAAAAAGCTTGGCAACGCCCTGGGCACAGGACCTTATGAACACCATGTATATGGATGAAATTACACAGGAGTGGGCAGAAACCAGTGATGATCAGATCATACACCAGGATAGCAACGGTCACATCCTCAAGAATGGTGACTCCGTAGTGCTCATCCAAGACCTGAATGTCAAGGGGGCAAATTTCACCGCTAAGCGAGGGACGGCTGTCCGTAGAATCTCACTGGTACAGGATAATGCTGAACATATACAGGGTAAGATCAATGATCAAACCATTATTATACTGACCAAATATGTTAAGAAGTCATAATCCAATGATTATAAATTCTTGTTTATTAGACCATCTATAAACCATATCGAATGGCACGAGCCAAACTTAGTCCTGAACTTAAGTCAGCAATTAGCGATCTTACGGAAAAGGAAAAGGACAAACTCATCTTCAGATTACTCCCCAAAGATCAGAAGCTAGTCCACAAACTGGAGTATCAACTCCTCGAGTATGCTGACACCCAAGAGGACCGGCGTAGTGATGTACGTGCTCTTATTATGGAGGCTATGGAACGATATCCCTCCTATTACTATTCTCCTGGATATCTCTTATTGACCCTGAGAGAGCTCTCTGGTAAGATTACTTATCATAAGGATATAACGAGCGACAAAGTTGGTGAGATAGAGCTCAACTACCTGATGTTGACGGAAGGCTTAGAACGTAATATCTCCTCGCTGCGGCGATCAGGATATTTCTCGATGAAGAGCCTTAATGAATATGTCGTCAAGCGAGTACTTAAGTTACTGAAGCTTACTGCTAAGCTACATGAAGATTATATCCTTGAGTTTGAGGAGTCCATGATCAAGATGGGAGAATTGTTAAGTGAGATTCCGTCTATG
>CAZDHV010000402.1:0-2194 GCA_964505335.1 uncultured Saprospiraceae bacterium
GTATACGCATAAGAAAAATTTATGGTTCAATAAAATTTATAAGATAAAATTATCAATATAATTATTTTCCTTTGTTCTAAACTTAACAAAACATAATCGTATGAATAATCATGATAGTGGAGATAGCTCAATGTGTCCTTTCCTAAGTGGCCAGGTAAAAGCTGCAGCAGGTTCGGGCACGACGAATAGAGACTGGTGGCCTAACGCCTTAAAACTTAATATACTGAGACAACATAGTAATCTAGCTGATCCGATGGATTCAGACTTCGATTATGCAGAGGAGTTCAAATCATTAGATTATGATGCGCTTAAGAAAGACCTCAATGATCTAATGACCGATAGCCAAGATTGGTGGCCAGCAGATTATGGACACTATGGTCCGTTCTTCATCCGTATGGCATGGCATGCAGCGGGTACGTACAGGATCTCTGATGGTCGTGGAGGTGGAGGAACAGGAGCACAACGATTTGCTCCCTTGAATAGCTGGCCAGACAATGCTAATCTGGATAAAGCAAGACTTCTCCTATGGCCTATCAAGCAGAAGTATGGCAAGAAAATATCGTGGGCGGATCTCCTGATTTTAGCAGGAAATGTTGCGCATGAATCTATGGGATTGAAGATGTTTGGATTTGCAGGAGGTCGAGCCGACATCTGGCAATCAGAAGAAGATATATACTGGGGAACTGAAAAAGAGTGGTTAGGTAATGATGATAGATATGCAGAAGATGGATCGCTCGAGCGAACTGTAGGTGCCGTTCACTTAGGATTGATCTATGTTAATCCTGAAGGGCCTAACGCCAACCCTGATCCGCTATTGGCAGCTCACGACATCCGTGAGACATTCGGTCGTATGGCGATGAATGATTATGAGACAGTGGCATTGATAGCAGGTGGTCATACATTTGGTAAGACTCACGGTGCAGCTCCTGACTCAGGCAATGTAGAGGCAGAACCAGCTGGTGCATCAATCGAAATGATGAGCATGGGTTGGAAGAACAACTTTGGTACAGGAAGTGGAGCGGATACGATCACAAGTGGTATAGAAGGTGCTTGGACAGATACGCCGACTCAGTGGAGCAACAAGTTTTTTGAGAACCTATATGGTTACGAATGGGAAGTACATAAAGGACCTGGTGGAGCATGGCAGTGGAAGCCAAAAGATGGCGCCGGTGCTGGAACGTTCCCAGATGCACACGATGCCAGTAAGAAACATGCGCCATTTATGTTGACGACGGATTTATCGTTAAGATTTGATCCTGAGTATGGTAAAATATCCAAGCATTTTTTAGAGAATCCTGCTGAGTTCGCAGATGCATATTCTCAAGCGTGGTTCAAACTGACCCATAGAGATATGGGACCCAAAGTTAGATATATGGGACCGGAGGTTCCAGCCGAAGAGTTGATCTGGCAAGATCCACTTCCAGCAGCTGATTATGGGCAGATTAATGATCAGGATGTCGAGCACCTGAAAGGAGAGCTCTTAAAGTCTGGATTATCAATTAGTCAATTAGTGGCGACCGCTTGGGCAAGTGCCTCAACATTCAGAGGATCTGACAATCGTGGAGGTGCAAACGGCGCTAGAGTAAGATTAGCGCCACAGAAAGATTGGGATGTTAACAACCCATCCCAATTAAGTGAGGCTCTAGGTGCCATCGAAAAAATCCAAGCTGATTTTAACAATGCACAGAGCGGTGATAAAAAAGTTTCTATCGCCGACCTGATCGTATTAGGCGGTTGTGCGGCTATTGAGCAAGCTGCAAATGATGCGGGGCATAACATTACAGTTCCATTCACAGCGGGTCGTGTTGATGCACTGGCAGAACACACAGATGCAGAATCTTTTGATGCTTTAGAGCCTGTCGCAGATGGATTTAGAAATTATAACAAGGGGATTTCATATGCTAAAGCCGAAGAGCTGCTGATCGATAGGGCTCAACTATTAACATTGACGGTGCCTGAGATGACAGTTCTCGTAGGAGGCCTAAGAGCGCTTAATGCTAATTATGACCAATCCCACAAAGGAGTATTTACGGATAGAGCTGGTCAGTTGACCAATGACTTTTTTGTTAACGTCCTTGACTTGGGCATTAAGTGGAGTGCTCAGGATGATACGGATGAAGTATTTGTCGGCAAAGATCGCAGCACTGATGAATTTAAGTGGACTGGTAGCCGAGTGGATTTGATCTTCGGTTCT
>CAZDHV010000403.1:0-2193 GCA_964505335.1 uncultured Saprospiraceae bacterium
ACGAATGCATCGTTTTTACGGATGAAGGATCTGTATTTAGATGGTATATATTTCTTTCTTAAAACAAATAGCTATAAGTTTGAGCTATGAATATTACAGCATACAGACATCATCACCATTTCTTACTTCGGTAAGTGAGATGAATATTTGTGTGTTTATAACATATATCGCCCGCTTACTTAGTTGTTAGCGGGTTTTTTTATTGTAGTAGATTAAATTTAAGAATGCCACTTAATATTGCGATTCAGAAAAAAGGACGACTATTTGAGGAGTCAATAAAACTTCTAAAAGAAGCTGGCCTAAAGGTTGATAATTCTAAAGATCAGTTGAAGGCCAAAGTGCGAGGATTCGATGCAGAGGTGATGTTCCTGCGCAATTCTGATATTCCAAAATATCTTGAAGATGGTGTAGTCGATATGGCTATCATAGGTGAAAACACCATTCTTGAAAAAGAAGCAACTGTCAAAGTGATCCAACATCTTGGATTTAGCAAATGCCGCCTATCATTAGCCACACCAAGAGGAGGCTCATATAGTGGCCTGAACTCTCTCGTGGGTAAGAAGATTGCTACATCATATCCCAATACTTTAAGAGCATTCCTCAAAAAGAATCAGATCGATGCAGAGATCCACTTGATTAGCGGATCGGTAGAAATCGCTCCTAATATTGGTTTAGCAGATGCCATTTGTGATTTAGTGAGCTCAGGGAGTACACTGTTTAAAAATGGCCTTGAAGAACAAGAGATCATCCTTAAGTCCGAAGCTTGTATAGCCGTTAATAATGGGCTTGATGCGATTAAGCTTGCACAGATAGATGAGCTATTATTCAGAATCCAATCTGTGCTCAAAGGACGTAATAATCGCTATATTCTGATGAATGTTCCCAATGAGAGTATAGATGCAGTCAGCAAGGTTCTACCTGTTTTGAAGAGTCCCACTGTACTACCATTAGTAGAGGAGGGATGGAGTTCATTGCACTCGGTTATCAGTGAAGATGATTTTTGGGCTGTAATACAAGAATTAAAATCTTTAGGAGCTGAGGGAATTCTAGTCGTGCCTATTGAGAAAATGGTTGTTTGATGGCATTGAAGATTCCAGTACTATATAATCCAACGGGGGCAGGCAGAATTGCTGCGATACAGCGTCCAGCCAAATCCGCTGATGACCTTAAGGGCGTAGTGGGCTCTGTATTTAAGGCGGTAAAAGAACAGGGCGATCAAGCACTCATTGATTTTACTAGTCGATATGACGGAGTAGCGTTGAAATCATTTAGCATAGGACAGTCGACTATAACTGCTGCTATAGCCCAGTTGGATAGTACATTGAAGGAGTCGATTAAGAAGGCCTATCTCAACATCAAGTCTTTTCATGAGTCGCAACAGTTAAAAAGTGATAAGATCATTACCAGCCCTGGTGTGGCTTGTTGGAGAGAATATCGAGCCATTGAGGCTGTTGGACTCTATATCCCTGGTGGAACGGCACCATTATTCAGCACTGCACTTATGTTAGGTGTACCCGCACAGATTGCAGGATGTGAACGAGTAATATTATGTAGCCCTCCAGATAGATCTGGCGGACTTCATCCAGCCGTTATCTTTGCAGCTTCGTTATGTGGAATTGATGAGATCTATACTGTCGGTGGATCTCAAGCAATAGCGGCTATGACTCTTGGGACAGAAACCATCCCACGTGTTCACAAGATATTCGGACCTGGAAATCAGTACGTTACAGCTGCCAAGATTATGGCTCAAGATTACCAAGTTGCCATTGATCTGCCTGCAGGCCCCTCAGAAGTTTTAGTATATGCAGATTCCGAAGCCTCGCCTGATTATATAGCTGCTGATTTATTGTCTCAAGCAGAACACGGTGTTGATAGTCAAGTCGTCTTGGTTTCTATGAATGAAATCATCTTTGAGAAGGTACAACGCTCTCTTGATTCGCAGTTATCTGAATTACCAAGAGAGGAGATTGCAAGACAAGCAATGGCAAATAGCCGTTTTATATGTTTCACTGAACTTGAGGATGCTTTTGATTTTATTAATGAATATGCGCCCGAGCATCTGATCATCCTGAGCGATCAATATGAGTCATATATCCCGATGATTAAGAATGCAGGTTCTGTTTTCTTAGGACATAATACGCCTGAAAGTGCTGGAGATTATGCTTCAGGGACTAATCACACACTGCCGACAGC
>CAZDHV010000404.1:0-2192 GCA_964505335.1 uncultured Saprospiraceae bacterium
TACTGATTAGCTCTTTCTACTCGCTCCTTGTTGACCATTTTTTCATTGAGGTCAAGGGTTTCAACCTCTTCACCTTCGAGCATGAGTGTTTCTTTTTCGCCAAGTAGGATGAGTGAGTTCTCTTGTTCCCATTGCTCCAGCATCTTAAGCCCTTCTTCCTCAAATATGCCATTTTGTAGATCTATGCTTCCCATAAAGCTCTCTGACATCTCCATGAACCTCTCCATCTCACCGACTTTATTACTTACATCGTCCGCCACTTGCTCAAGCGCCATTTCAAACATGGCCCTCTTATCCTTGTTGCCGCGGATGACATTCATCGCACTAGACATGGCACTGTGACTAGCCTTCATGGCCTTGAGTTCCTGTTCTTTGATTTCTACCTGATCTGCTACATCTTCCTTGAGGATTTCGGAGTTGTCGTACATCTTCTTAAGCACTCGATAGAGTATCTCCATCTTGCTGTAGAGCGCTTCATACTTGATGTTAGACTCTTTCAGGCGACCAGCTTTTCTGCTTCGCAAGATCATCTGAGATTTCTCATCTGATTTTTTTGCCGCTTTTGCCAGTGAAAGATTAGAGGAAATTTCTTTTTTATTCTTGAGGATGAGCTCTTTTAGCTTATGCATCTGCCCTCTGAGTTGGAGGATCTGCTTATTCATCTTCTTGAGGTTGGCGCTCATCTCATCCACATAGTTCTTAAGGATACCGATAGGATCTATCTGTACGAAGAGGCTGGTTATCCATCTCATCATGCTCTTGTACATATACCATACAAGGCCACGAGCTTTACTGTCGAGGGCCATATAGATGATCAATCCAAGGATCATAATTATTCCCGCTAAACCCAACATTGTAGAGGTAGCCGCAATTATGGCTGGTAGTGCGCTAAAAATCAGCCACCCACCACCTATTAATATTCCTCCTATAGTGATTGCTCCAGTAACTCCTTCCGGCTTTCGCCAAAATGATTTTGGCTTGTAAGTATTATCCATATTGTCCTAATAACTACTGTAGATTTAAGACCTAATCTATTGCTAAAGTTCCTGATTAATTAACTCTTTCGACAAAATAGCTAAAATCTAAGAAGTAACTATTGTCACTACTCTGGAAGACGACGTGATTTCATATGTATAAGACTACCGGATGGCATCTAAATATCAGACGAGATACTGCTTGATTTTTTCCGCATCGGCCTTTATTTGCCCTACGACCATCTGATATGATGCGTAGAACCCATCTTTTGTAGCCTCAACTTTGGCGAGTGATTCGTTGATTTTGCCTTCTGTTTTATTGAGTTCTGTTTCCGCTTCTTTGATTTCAGCTTGGAGCTTCTTGATCTGTTGCTGCTTAGCTTGAATGGATTTTTTAAGGTTGGAGACGTTCTGCTCTCGCTGTATTACTTGAGTGGATTTTTGCTTTTCGAATGCTTCACTGAACTTCTTTTCTTCACCATCTAATATCTGGAGATATCTCTTTATACTATCATTCAGCTTTTTCTTGGTTAATCCCATGGTCTGAGCCATCGCATATGCATTCTGATAACGCTTGGCTTCGTCTGACTCTATCTTCATCAGAGATTGCAGCGACTGCTTGTATTCCAGATAGTCGAAACCCTCAATGTTATTAGCCTCGATAGATCGTAGCAACATATCTACAAACTTGTTTTCAGGCTTAGCTTGACCACTTGATTTTGGCGCGGCACTCGGTTGAGATTTTGCGGCTGATTTTGGTTTAGTAGGTGAGCTTTTGGCAGCTGGTGTGGTTTTATTCTTAGATGTAGTAGGTTTAGTTGACTTCCCTTCTTCTTCAACTACAAATACTGATTTCAATTTTTTGAACATGCTCATGCGCGAGAAAACTTAATTTTAAACCTTAAATATACAATCAGCAGTTTGGAAAGAAGACATGTTTCGCTGAGCATAAATGACTTACGTCCGTCTTCTTATAATCTCTATTTTAGCTGCATAAATTCTGTATATGGCCTACGTAGACAATGAGATATCTCAATTAGAGCAGGTAATTACTCACCTTCCAAATGATGGAATATCACGGATTTCTCCTAAGAAAGCTGAGAGTCTACTATTTGATGATATCGTCTTCTATCCACTTATGCATGAGGAGTATCGCATATTCCAGCGGTTATTGCATCTTTTCCTTGGCAAAGAAAATGTTCTGGACACTTCAGATCT
>CAZDHV010000405.1:0-2190 GCA_964505335.1 uncultured Saprospiraceae bacterium
TGTAGTCGGCGACATGCCTCCATCAGCGTCTCATCACTTGCGGCATATGATATCCTAAAGCAATTCTTTGCCCCAAATGCGGATCCTGCAACTAATGCAACATGAACTTCTTGAAGAATAGCCGTAGCGAGGTCGGATGAGTTATTGATTTTAATGCCATTATAGCTCTTACCGTAGAATGCGCTGCAATCAGGGAATATGTAGAATGCGCCTTGTGGCGTATTTACCTTGAGACCTTCAATTTTGCGTAACTCACTGAGCATCATATCTCTTCTCTTAAGAAAAGTGTCTCGCATGGCATGTGGTGCAGTTGGCTCACTCAGCAAGGCGGTGGCTGCAGCCTTCTGACCGAATGCCGTGGCTCCCGAGGTCACTTGACCTTGTATCTTAGCACAGGCTTTAGCTACAAATTGAGGTGCTGCGATATATCCTAATCGCCAACCTGTCATAGCATAACCCTTAGACATACCGTTGACTACGATCGTCTGATCGAAAACATTTGAATTCTGCGCTATGGAGTTATGCTCGCCATCAAATACGATGTACTCGTAAATCTCATCAGATACAATGAGTATGTTCTTATGTTCGCTGACTACGTCCGCTATGGCTTTAAGCTCAGCCTTAGTGTAAACAGATCCTGTTGGGTTACACGGAGAAGAGAATAGGATAAACTTAGTTTTGTCCGAAATGGCATTTTTAACCTGTTCAGCCGATACCTTATAGTCATTGTCTACTGTTGCAGCGATGCAGACAGGCTTTCCTCCGGCTAGTTTAACTATTTCGATGTAGGAGACCCAGTATGGTGTAAAGATGACCACCTCATCACCATCGTTGAGTAGTGCTTGACATAGATTGGATATACTCTGTTTTGCACCATTGCTCACTACTATATTGCTAACGTCATAGCTCAAATCATTGTCTCGCTTTAATTTCTCAACGATGGCTTGGCGATACTCCACTAAACCTGGTACTGGAGTATAATGAGTATATCCGTCATCCAAGGCTTGTTTAGCTGCTTCATTTACGAATGAAGGCGTGTCAAAGTCAGGTTCCCCAATAGATAAACTGATGACGTCCTTACCTTTTGCCTTGAGATCTCGTGCCATCTGGGACATCTTAAGGGTAGCAGATTCTTGCAGGTTGAGTACGTAATCTGAGAGTATTGCTGAATTCGACATATGATGATATAATTTAATACACAAAAGTAGATATACTAAGAACATTTAATTGTTATCTGGGACATAATTATTATGATAGTTTTGAGTCATATAATTATCGTTTATGCGATCAGAAGAAAAAGTGCAGATATATGTGACTGGTGGGACCTTTGACAAGGACTATAATTTCATTTCAGGAGAGTTGTATTTCAAGGATACTCATCTGCTTGACATGATGGAGCGGGGCAGATGTACGATACCCCTTGATATCAAGACCTTGATGATGATTGACAGTCTTGATATGGGGCCAGAAGAAAGAGAACTTATAGCATTCCAATGCAATCGTTGCGATCATGACAACATAGTGATCACTCATGGCACGGATACAATGGCAGATACTGCACTCTATTTATCAGAGCATGTAACTGAGGATAAGACCATAGTATTAACGGGAGCAATGATCCCTTATGCCTTTGGAACTTCCTCCGATGGTTTTTTTAATATGGGCAGTGCTTTGGCCTTTGCTCAAGCCTTGGACCCTGGAGTATATATAGCTATGAACGGGCGATTTTTCGATTCTGGAGCAGTCAAAAAGAATAAATCTACGGGATACTTTGAGAAGAAGTAAGGGTATGCCCTGTATCTCATGCAGTATATATATAATAATTTTTAATATGGCAAGGAATGCGTACATTTGATTATTAATGACGCTTCTAACAATGAAGAAATATATCTTACTTGCCGTACTGTTTTGTTTGTTAACTATTCAGTATTCATATTCTCAGACAACTAACCGAGATATAGGCATTACAGTAAAAGCTCTTGCATTAGACTACGTCTCTCAAAATGGAGGAGAATTTTCTGCTTTCAATGATTATCATACAGGTATGGAGATTGGCTTTTTAAAGGGGCTGACGGAAAATGTAACCTTGGCAGTTCCACTAAAGATAGCGGTAGCACAAAGTCCTGACAACTTAGAAAGTCTTCATAATGCATTGTTATCTATTGACGGCACACTCCGATACAATTTCAT
>CAZDHV010000406.1:0-2170 GCA_964505335.1 uncultured Saprospiraceae bacterium
ATCATCACTATTGGAATCTCCTGCCAATAAGGTAGTCCTACAGGCTCTAACCAATTCACAACCGCCCGGTCCACAACCTGCGTCATTACATCTTTCTATGACCTGCTGATTTCCAAACCATATTGCTGGCACAGCACATCTTGCAGAGTCCATTTCAATCGTATATCTATAACACACATTTGATGCATCAGCTCCTAAGTCTATCTGTAGAAGTCTCTCATCACTGCTCAATGGTGTCCATGTCACATCTGTCGGTATTGACGCTGACGTCGTATAGGTACTACCACCATCAGTGGATAGCTCTGCACTTGTAACTTCCATATCATATATATAGCCTTCCTGGCCGGCAAAGTGAACTTGTAAGAAGATCTCATTATTCGTACATCCGTTAAAATTTTGTGATGTGAAATCATAACAAAATTCAATCGTTTGGGATGAAGGTCCTGTATTACCAAAAGCTTCAAAATCATAACCCGTAAACAAGCCCGCCAGACTACCCGAGATCGGAATTGGGCCAGCATTAGGATTGTCAATAGAGGTGGGTCCATATACTATATCAAATCCTGATAAACCAGATGGGAAGTTTCTAAATGAACTACCGCAATTTGTTTTTGCTTCAACATAAAATTGGGAAAATCCACAATCATTGGATGGACAAACCTCTGAAGCTGGATCTGATGCTCCGACTCCACAAGTAACGCCAAGAAAGATGGTTATCTCTACAGTGTTTCCACCTCTGAGGTCATCAAAAAATCCATCGCCATCTAAGTCCTCTAGGCCAATACCCATATCTGGATCAAAAGCTATAGCTGTAAAGTCCACATTTAGATCATCTCCTATGTAACTATATGCAGATGCTGGAAGTAAAGTACCACTAACTTCAACTGCTGTTATCCCAAGGTTAGCTGCCTCACAAGTTTCAAATCCAACAGTAAGATCGGTATACTGATTTTGGTCTGTGTCAGTATTTGGGTTTGTAACAGTAAGGGATATTTCTCCATCAGCACCACATACAAATGGAGCACTATCTAATGCTGTAGTTGCTAGCGGCATTAATGAACCTGTCGGTCTAACTTGTATAACACTAGTTTGAGCAGATTCTTGACAAACTTGACCATAGCATCCATAGAAAGCATTGTAAACAAATGGCAAATCCGCACTTTCTGGACAGGCATCTAGACTATAACAAACTTCAAGCGTAATCAGTTCATTAGTTTGAAATCTAGTATCATCAGGATTAGGCAATTGATTCCCCATGAACATAGTACCTGAAATTAGGAGAGAAGTCTCCATCGCCACTGGATCATGGGTAAACGGAACATTATGATCGCCCGCACCAGGGTTAGCAGTCACAGAATTTAAATTGAGACCCGATCCAAACTCTAAACCAAGAATGTCAAGTCTAAAACTGTCCAAAGACGAGGATATCCCATCTTGCGAGATATTTAGGGTTTGACAAAATTCTTCTCCAATGCTAGTAATTATCACTTCAGCTGGGCTCAGAGGAGATAATAGATTGACGACCGGAACTCGTACGGACGAATTGTATTCCATCGTTGGTTGAAACATTCCTCCGCAGCTTAACACTGTCCCAGAGGTATCTATATATGTGAAATCATAATCAAAATTTATAAAAAGTAGTTCTTCTAAACTGATATCACAATTGGCTTCTATACCAATATTTACTACCACAATGCTGTCCGCATCAAATCCATCTACTACGAATTCTGGACATGAAGGATCGGGGTCAGAATTAGCAATTGATGTTCCAGCGAACTCAGCAAACTCCCAACCCGCGTACTGCATGCCATCAGGAAGATTCACTTCTAATTCAAAGCCGGCAATTCTACCTGGATCGCCAGAGAATATTATAAATGAAAGTGTGTCTGCATCTCCACAAGCATTGAGATCATCGAACTGAGCATATCCAGGCACCCCTCTCAGGTCTACAATATCAATATCAGGGCATTGAGCACTTAATGATGTCGTGATTACCGAACAAAGAATAGCGAGTGGATAAAAAACTCGTTTGGCCGTAAAGGATTTTATCAAAAAAATCAAATTCATAGCTTTAGCAATGAAAAGAAGAGAAATCGGAGTGGTCAAAAAGGGGTTAAAATGTTGATTCATCACTTTAGATTTGGACATTATTAACTAAGCGAATATGCTC
>CAZDHV010000407.1:0-2169 GCA_964505335.1 uncultured Saprospiraceae bacterium
TCACACCAGGTGTTCTGCCGGGACCAACATTAACCGTATGTCTGCGAATATAATTCTGCGACCAGGACTTCTCAGATGCTAGCACATTGAATGGAGAGGTAATCGATTCTCTACTCAGCGGAATCCCGAAGAAACCCACACGCAGATTGAACCAATCGCTATTAGGATCTAGATCATAGTCTATATGCGCATTCCAGAGTCTAAAGCGGGGTGATCCAGTATTGTTTGGAGCGCCAACCGTCCCGTCAAAGATGTCTTTACCAGCAAAATCATGAGCAGCTATAAATGTGAATTTCAATCTATCGCCAACGCTACCTTTGACTCCCAGGCGGGAGCGATGCAACTGAAACCCCAGCCTGCTGTCAACATCTACAAAAGAGCCAGTTTCAGGATCAACAAAGCTTGTCCCTTCAGATAAGGTACTCCATACTTGAAAGCCTACCACTGGTTTAATGACCAACTCCTGACTAAAAAGAGGGCCTGTTAATAGTGTAGCTATCACCACTATCGCTAATCTCAATACCATGTAACGAAAATAGCTAAAGCTGAAAAGTGGAAGAAAGTAAAACCCTATTTACCTAAGAAATAAATGGCATAGATATCTCTGCCTCAGAAGTTGATCGTCAAGAGATTAGGGGAAAGATCGATAGATGAAGCCTATCGAGTCAGAAGAAACTTAATGCGTTAATTAGTTGACGAACTCGTTAATGGCTCGCTCCAATTGCTTAGCTGACATGCCTCCCGTCTGCCTCCACACTACTTTACCCTCTTTATATATCATAAGAGTTGGAACGCTCCGGATATTGAGCTTGTTAGCAAGCTTCTGGTTGCGATCAATGTCGATCTTAATCACTTTAGCAGAATCACCGACTCGCTGAGAGACTTCCTTGATTGCAGGCATCATCGCCTGGCATGGTCCGCACCATGTCGCATAAAAATCAACAAGTGTCGGCTTAGAAGACTTGACGACATCTTTAAAAGTTACCTTTTTCTTTTTCATGTTCTCATTCGTATTTGTTATTTCTGTAACATGAAAAGACGAGTACTAGTTCAATCCATGTTGTCTCTCCATCTGGATAGGTCAAGCTGGCGACTAAAAGAGTTGCTGAAAGGTGAGGACACCTTCAGTAGATTTCTGTCAAATTGAGGCAAAGGACTCCCGTCCTCTTGGTGATGCAGGACATCCAAATAGTCTATACAACATTAATAGAAACCAGGGAAGACACGTTCCCACAAGTTGAGAGCAAATCATGGACTTCTTCAAGGGGTCATGACCCCTTGGGATTAGATACCCTCGAGAGTTGTACGTAGGTTGCACCTACGTACTCCATATCATAGCGCCTTTCTTGCCGAGTTTTGAGCTGCTGAGAGGTGAGGACACCTTCAGCAGAATTTCTGTTTAATTGAGGCAAAGGACTCTTGTCCTCTTGGCGAGTTTTAACGCTCCTGTAGAACTGTGTTCTATAGGTCATATCTTCTCATTGTACAGTCGAGAAAACACTGTTTCCGATTCATGTAAGTACATAGCCCTCTTGAACACCAAAATCAACTATCTCAACGTCAATTATGCCATACCTACCTACATAATCACGGGCACTACTGTAGACATATCCATATGGCTCATCAACATAGCCAGCTACGACAGGATTGTTATGGATATAATTACTCTTCTTCATTATGATGATACTGAACTCCTCTTCCTGACCCTGTTCTTAAGATTAATCCTTCATTCAATAGATAAGTTAGATCCTTCTTAATTGTATTTCTGGATTCACCTGACAAAGCTTTATCTATAGCTCCGATTTTAGTCGTTTTCTCTTTTTGGATAAATGCTAAAATTGATTTCTGCCTTTCATTTAACTCCAACTTTATCTTGCTGTAAGTAGAATATTTTTTTTCTAATCTTTCTGTTAGAGCGATCATGCACTCTAAGAAGAACTTTATCCAATCATTGATCTTTTCATTATCAGTATATCTATCTTTTTGACCTTGCATTAAGGCCTTGTAATATTCATCCTTTTTTGACTCAATTACATGTTCAAATGAGATATACTGCACAAAGTTATAGCCCTGCCGCATCAATAACATAGTCGTTAACAATCTCGACAATCTTCCATTTCCATCTTGATACGGATGTATTGATAAGAACTCGTATACGAACGTTCCAAC
>CAZDHV010000408.1:0-2164 GCA_964505335.1 uncultured Saprospiraceae bacterium
AATATATTACAATAATTTGTAATACGTTAATAATTGATAAATAAATTATTAAATATTGCTTTTTTGAGTAATATGACTACAAGTCACCTAGTTGAGGGCGTAAGACAATGTCCTCAATTACTGCGGCATCAGAGGTATCATAAGCGGCCCATATCTGTTTGGCTACATCGTCAGCCTGCATGAGCCTGCTAACAGGTAAGTCGACACCAGCCCAGCTATTAGACCAGGTAGCGCCAGGCATAACCGAAGTAACTTTAACACTTTTTGCCTTGAGTTCTTCTCTCAGTACTTTAGAAAATCCCAGCATGGCAAATTTAGATATGCTATAAGAGCCACCACCAGGCAAAGCTAATAAGCTTGCCACCGAGCATATATTAAATATATGTCCACCTCCTTGATCAATCATCCGTGGTGCTAACGCCCTGGTTAGATTATAAGCACTGTACAGATTGGTATTGATCATGTGCTCAAGAGCTCCTTCATCTTCATGAAGGATTTCTCCAGGGGTAAACACCCCTGCATTATTAATTAACGCATTTATAGTATTCCAGCGCTTATTAATCTTTTCAGAAAAAAAAATAACCTCCTCCTTCTTGCTCACGTCTGCAACTGCTGTCACAATAGATCGAGATGAATCCCTACTCAATAATTCTTGACGGAGTTGTTCTACATCATCTGCATTGCGCGCACAGAAGGCAATATCCGCACCTTGGGCAAAAAACACTTCAATTATTGCTCTACCTATACCTTTTGTCCCTCCTGTTACGACAACCTTCATATTCATTGCATTTACACATTAAATTTAGGCTAATTTCGCGCACAGCAATGGCAAGAACTTTTTTTGCCACAGAGCAGTTCAATTTTCATGAGGCTAATTAAAGATTTCGGACATTATATAGCTTGGCTTCCAGACATCTTTTCACGACCTGAGAATACCAAGATGTATTATAAGGAGACGATGCGGCAGATGTATGACATCGGCATAGGGTCTCTCAGTATAGTAATGATCATTTCTGGATTTATCGGTGCTGTTACCTCTATACAATTCTCCTATCAGTTAGAAGGCACCATGATTCCGAGCTATTACATCGGTTATATAGTCAGAGATATGATGATCATTGAGATGGCCGTGACCCTGACCTCAATTGTCCTTGCTGGTAAAATCGGTTCTACTATGGCGGCTGAGATTGGCGGTATGCGGCAAAAAGAACATATAGACGCTATGGAAATCATGGGTGTCAATACATCGGCATACTTAGTTATGCCCAAGCTTATAGCCTCAGTTGTGATCATACCCATACTGGTTATTATTGCGGCATTAGTCGGTATCGGGGGTGGATACTTCGCTGCGATTACAGTAGCGGACTTTACCAGTGCAGAATTCGTCCGTGGACTGCGGTCATTTTTTGCCCCGTTCAATGTTGTGATCATGCTGGTTAAGGCCGTCACCTTTTCATTTATCATTACTTCTGTGGCCTGCTATCAAGGCTATTTCGTAAGGGGAGGAAGTATAGAGCTGGGTCAAGCGAGTACGCGAGCAGTTGTATTTGGATCTATTATCATTTTAATAGCAGATTTATTAATTGCTTTAGTTCTAATGAGTTAACATGATCAAGGCTGGCAACATATTTAAGTCTTTCGGGGATCAAGATGTCCTCAAGGACGTCAGCTTCACTTTTGAAGCAGGAAAGACTAATCTCATCATAGGTAAGAGTGGCGCGGGTAAAACTGTGTTCTTAAAAATATTGGTAGGCCTACTCACTCCCAGTGCTGGAGAGGTTTGGTATGATGACATTGACCTGTGCTGTATCAACAAGGACGAGATCAGAGCCTTACGCATGCAGATAGGAATGCTGTTTCAAGGCAACGCTCTATTCGATTCCATGACGGTAGAGGAAAACATCCGATTCCCTATGGACATGTTTACCAATAAGACTGCCCAGGAGAAACAGGTTCAGGTAGACTATTGTCTCGAGCGAGTAAGTCTCGAGGGAAGTAATAAGAAGTATCCATCAGAGATCAGTGGCGGTATGCAGAAGAGAGTAGGTATAGCCCGATCTATAGTACTCAATCCTAAATACTTGTTTTGTGATGAGCCCAACTCAGGTCTCGATCCAAAGACAGCAATCACAATAGACGAACTGATCAGCAGCATTACAGTAGA
>CAZDHV010000409.1:0-2153 GCA_964505335.1 uncultured Saprospiraceae bacterium
CGAGAATAGACCAAACATGATTAGGGTGAAATAGTAGCCTTTTTCATTTAGCTGCATTTCCGCTCTCCACAATCCAACAATGTAACCGATGAGACCTGTAGCCATAGCTACCCATGATGCCATCACAAACGAACTTGATGTTTTTTGTACCATTTTGTTAAGTTTTAGCAATTAATAAAATTTACAATTGTCTAAAGAAGGGAATAAACACCCTTTCTGGGTTGCTTATTGCTCTTACCAGTATGTAATCGTATCAATTGACTAAAAACCTTTACAACTCAGCCGCTAACCGAGCACCCTGATCTATAGCGCGCTTAGCATCTAATTCCGAAGCTTCATCTGCGCCTCCTATCAGGTGCACTTGATCACTTGGATACCCTTTGGTACTTAATTCATCCGCTATTGTTCGTTCGGATAGCTGTCCAGCACAGATTACGACATGATCCACTTCCAAAGTTTGAGGACCTTCAGGAGTGGTAATGTGTAAACCTCGATCATCAATACTACGATAGGTCGCCATATTAACCATGTTTACTTTTTTCATCTTTAGACTGGAGCGATGAATCCAGCCCGTAGTCTTGCCCAAGTTCTTACCAAATTTTCCTTTGGACCTCTTAAGCAAGAATATCTCACGGGGTGATGCATCTGGGTTAGGTGTTTTGAGGCTGCCACGGTTCTCATAGGTCATATCAACGCCCCATTCATCCATATATGCTGGTATGTTAAGGCTCGGCGAATGATCTTTCTCTGTTGCGAGATATTCCGCTACATCAAATCCTATACCTCCAGCACCGATGATTGCTACTTTCTTACCTACCTCGACCTTCTCTGTGAGTACATCAATATAGCTAACCGCCTTTGGGCTGGTGATGCCATCGATTTCTGGCTGTCTTGGATTGACTCCTGTGCAGACAATGATATGATCATAGCCCTTGCCCATTAAGTCTTCAGCGCTTACTCGAGTACGGAGCTTTAGATTGACATTGTGCAACTCGATTTGTTTGCCATAGTACCGGATCGTTTCATAGAATTCCTCCTTGCCAGGTATTTTCTTAGCCATGTTAAACTGTCCCCCGATCTCAGCTGCAGCATCGTATAGATCCACTTGGTGGCCTCGCTGAGCTGCAATAGTCGATGCACTCAGTCCTGCGGGGCCTGCTCCAACTACGGCAATCTTCTTGGGTTCTGTGGTGGGTATATAATTAAGCTCTGTTTCATGACAAGCTCTTGGATTGACCAGGCATGAGCACACTTTCATTTGAAAGGTATGATCGAGGCAAGCCTGATTACATCCTATGCATGTATTGATTTCATCCTCTCTACCATCCATGGCTTTTTGCACTAAGTTTTCATCGGCGAGAAATGGTCGCGCCATACTGATCATATCCGCACAGCCATCCGCTAAGACTTGTTCTGCTACGTCTGGCATGTTTATGCGATTAGTGGTGACGAGTGGGATATTGACCTCACCCATCATGCGCTTAGTCACCCAGGCAAATCCTGCTCGTGGTACCATAGTAGCAATCGTAGGGATACGTGCTTCATGCCAACCGATACCTGTATTTAGGATCGTTGCGCCAGCTGCTTCTATTTCTTTAGCTAAGTGAACCACTTCTTCCCATGAACTGCCATCATCAACGAGATCAAGCATAGATAGTCTGTATATGATGATGAAGTTTGGTCCAACTCGTTCTCGAGTGCGCCGTACGATCTCAATAGGTAGCTTGATTCGGTTTTCATAGGAGCCTCCCCATTCATCAGTACGACGGTTCGTCTTTGATACTATAAACTGATTGATCAAGTATCCTTCTGATCCCATAATTTCGACACCGTCGTATCCTGCACCTTGGGCCAGCGCTGCACAATGGGCGTAGTCTTCAATAGTGCGTTCGATCCCATCAACTGTAAGTGCCTTAGCAGGAAAGGGGCTGATGGGTGCCTTAGTATCGCTGGCTGAAACATTCGCTTCAGAATATCCATATCTGCCTACATGAAGGATCTGCATACAGATTTTGCCTCCTTCCTTATGAACAGCATCGGTAATTACTTTATGCTTGGCAGCTTCTTCCTCATTATCCATAGAATTGCCAAATGGCATTGCATTACCTTCCTTATTAGGTGCGATACCTCCAGTTACGATTAAACCCACTTGA
>CAZDHV010000410.1:0-2149 GCA_964505335.1 uncultured Saprospiraceae bacterium
GCATTCCATACTTTCATGCCGTCGATAGATTCTACCTGACCGAAGTCGTACATGATCCAGTGAGTCTCAGTGCGCTCCGGATTTGGGTTTAGAGTAAGTTCACATGATATCCATGCGTCAGTAAGGGCAGTACTATGCCTATCTGGATAACACTGACCTGATAATTGCAGACTTGCAATAGAAAGAGAACATAGTGTGATAAGAAGTCTAATCATACTAAACGCTTAGTGATTGAATGCTCTAATAGCGGAATGTAGTGTGCGTAAGACACTTTAAGCCCCTAAAAGTTACATGACTTCCAATTAAAAACACAGTAGTATTTACCCTGAATAGCTAAAAAGGACCTAAAAATGTCTCTAAAAGACCATAAATCTCTATAGACCGGCCTTGGCGCTGATTTCCATCATTCTATCGATACAAGCTACTCCTTTCTCTATTACCCAGTCTTCGAGAATTATTTCTGGCAGTTCATACTCCATGCATAGGTAGAGCTTCTCCATATTATTACGCTTCATGTGCGGGCAGTCATTGCATGCACAAGTATTATTAGGAGGAGCAGGGATGAACTCTTTATTAGGAGACTTCAACTCCATCTGATGGATGATACCTGACTCGGTTGCCACGATAAACTTCTGAACATCACTTTCATGAGTATATCTCAACAAGCCGCTTGTAGAACCTATGAAGTGCGCTTTCTCTAAGATGTGAGCTTCGCATTCTGGGTGGGCGATCAGCTCTGCTTCTGGATGGCGGATCATAGCCTTGGTAATCTTCTCATTGGAGAAAATCTCATGCACCATACAGGCACCGTTCCAGAGGATCATATTTTCTCTTCCAGATTTCTTTTGTAGGTATGCCCCAAGGTTCTTATCTGGAGCGAAGATGATGCCTTGATCTTCAGGGACACTATTAATGACATGGATTGCATTAGATGAAGTGCAACATATATCAGTAAGCGTCTTGAGCTCGGCAGTACAGTTGATATAGCTCACTACGACATGGTCGGGATGTTTCTCTTTGAATTTTTTGAATAAATGCGGTGGACATGAATCCGCAAGAGAACAACCAGCCTTAAGGTCAGGTAAGACGACTTTCTTATTAGGATTCAACATTTTGGCGGTTTCCGCCATGAAGTGCACACCAGCGAATACGATCATGTCTGCATCGGTACGCTCGGCCTCTTGAGCCAGTTGAAGACTATCTCCTATGAAGTCCGCAATATCTTGAATGTCTGACTCGACATAGTAATGCGCCAGGATGATGGCATTCTTTTCTTTCTTCAGTCTCTCGATCTCGGCGATATAATCCAGAGAAGGGTCAGTATCTACTGCGAGATATCCTTTGCGATTTAGATTCGATTTGGCTTCTTCTATAGTTAGGGTGTCTATCATGTCCTTTTTTTAAAAATTTTGGTATTAAGTACGATTGTAATAACTAAGATATATGAATGTATCTAGATATGGTGTTCCTGTATTTATGACGATTGATATAGTCACTGGTAACGTTGCTTACTGGGCATAAAAAAACCCTCTCGAGGGAGGGTTCTTATTACGAGATAGTTATCTCGATCACTCGAGGGTGATTGGTTTATTGCTCTTACTTTAATTGTGATTGTATTCTTACGAATTGCAGTGCCTCGTTACTTTGATCTTGCTTGTATTCTATTGTGATGTCTGACTCTGGTACATCAAGTGATCTCAATACCAGGATTACATCATTTAACATCTTTTCAAGGACTTCCTCATTTCCCGTTCTTTTAGCCGCTGTAATGGTTATTTCATTAGCATAGGTCTGTCTGTAGTGTCCTGCTACATGGTGCAGATTAGCAACAGCCTGTTCGTCTAAACGATCGAATGACCCATCGAAGGGAACAAATCTGATCTGATCAATTTGGTGCTTTTTGAGGATGTCGTATTTCTTTTTTGCGGCAGCCACTTTCTCCTCATGAGATTTTTCGGAATCGAAGTATTCGGGTACTTCAATGAATCGCTTGATGACTTTGCCCTGGCCGTCTACTTCGGCGAGATATGCTCGACCATTTTCAACAACTATTGTCGTTTCATCGATATCGGTTGTGATATCCGATGAAATGGAAATAGCCATGAAGGCTACCCAAATCATTAAAATTTGCATCTTTTACTATTTGATG
>CAZDHV010000411.1:0-2149 GCA_964505335.1 uncultured Saprospiraceae bacterium
TCATACATATAGCTCAGATAGGATTAATATTACTCAATTGTTTATGCTTGAGTTATACAGGAACATACTCACAATCTTCAGAGGATGACGGCATTCAGCCTAAATGCCAACCAAGCACCGATTTATCTGTCTTTTCAGAAGCTACTTTTTTTCATATAAGAGATACCTCAGATGTTCGATTTCGTACGCTTATTAATCATGAGAACTTTCGTGGAAATGATGATGCCGCTAAAGATGTCAAAGTAAGAATATCATACCCCTGGCATATGGAGCGTCCGAGTAGCGCATGCCAAGTTTTTAATGATACGAGGTATTGTGTAATCGAATCTCGCGGCAAGGGATATATCGTATATAAGATTGATACTTTAGAGCGTATCGATCACATTGATATAGAGTTAATATTTCCAGAGGCCTTAGATACCAACAAGGTTTATCAATTTAAGGTAGAGGTTTACAATCGAGTATGGGATCGTGATCTAAGTGATAATAGTCTGATGTATAGCTACAGTTATGATAATGGTCATTGTGAGACTTATGGCGACTACAATGTGCCAAAAGTTAATTGCTATACTCTAGAGGGATTCTGTGATCAAATAGATATCTGCAATGATATGAACCAGGAGTATGCGATCGATCCAGGTCAAACAATTCATATTGCTCAACCATCTTGGGATATGATTACCGTGCATTACCCCAATCGTGAGAGAATACCCTCCGATCAAGAGGGTGAGGCTTTATCACTTCATCTACCAGAAGGATTAAAATGGTCGCAACAAGATACATATAGCATACAGGTTGTGAACCATGCACTCATACCACTTGAACAATCTGGTCTCTCTATAAATGCTTGTGGCACAGCAAACTGAAAATTATCTAGGCTCTTTAGACCAATAAACCATGAGCAGCTTAATTCACAGGGATGGCAACGTCTCTTTGATACTGTATTGTAGCTACGCTTGAGGGCTCAGAAATAGTGAAGTCATCGTCGGTTATCTTTTCTAAAGCTTCCGAATAAACAAACAATAAAATGAAAAAAATATTAATACTTCTTGGTCTTCTGTCATTTACGACCTTGTTCAATTGTAGTACTGAAGATCCCACAGTTATAGCAGAAGAGGAGTTTTCAAGTGAGAACATATTGTTATCATTTTCTTTTGAAGCTGCTAACAATACCAACTTATCTCAAAATGTGACTGGTGTCATTAGCGAAGCGGATAACACCGTTAATGTAACGATCCCTCCTACTGTGCTTCAAGGTGATGTTACACAATTAGTTGCTACTTTCAGATTATCAGATGGGGCCAGCATCTTTGTCGGATCAGTTGAACAAGAATCGGCGAATACAGCTAATGATTTTTCACAAGTAGTGGAATATAGAGTAGTGGCGGAGAATGATGATGAGGCACGCTACAATGTTGTTGTAAATAATGTCTTGTTTGATCAAAATTCGATTTTATCATTTGGCTTTAGATCTGCAAGCAATGAAGATCTTGATCGAGATGTAATGGGAAGTATTGATTCTGACAATAGCATTAATGTTGAATTTCCAATAGGAAGTTATGCTGGAGACTTGACAGATTTGGTAGCGACATTCGAGATTTCTGATCGGGCGACCATTTTTGTTGGGGATAATGCTCAAGTATCTGAACAAAATATTAATGATTTTTCACAAGTAGTGGAATATAGAGTAGTTGCCGAAGATGGGAGTGAGTCAATATATAACATAACCGTAACTGAGCTTCTCAATTTTCAGAACAGCTTACTTTCCTTTGACATTTCTACAGATCAAAACTCACGCTTAGCTAGGTCTCTTGCTACTAAGATGTTAGTCGGTGAAAATAAAATTCGATTTCATAATCCTCATTTTGATATAAATTCATTAGTCCCAACTTTTGAATTACCATTTGGCGCTGTTCTCTCATTAAATGGGAGAAGGCTCGAGAGCGGAAGTAGTACCATAGATTTCAGTAACAGCGTTCAGCTTGAGGTGACTGCCGAAAATGGGGATATAGCCCTATGGGACATTGAAATGACCCGAGAGATTGTGGATTTGGAAGACTTCTTGAGTGTTTGTCCATTGGAGGATCCTAATATATCAATCATACTTAGTGATTTTGAATTTAGATTGAATGGAGACGTAATTGATCAA
>CAZDHV010000412.1:0-2143 GCA_964505335.1 uncultured Saprospiraceae bacterium
AGCTGGTGGGATAAGAAAGTTGGCGAACTATCTAAAGGGATGCAGCAAAAAGTACAATTCATCGCTACTGTGGTTCATGAACCTAAATTGATGATCCTCGATGAGCCTTTTTCTGGACTTGACCCGATCAATACTAATCTAATCAAGGACGAAATCCACGAACTCAATCAGAAGGGTACGAGCATCATCTTCAGCACCCATAGGATGGAGCAAGTAGAACAGATCTGTGAAGAAATTGCGCTAATCAATCAAGGAGAAATCATCCTCCAAGGCAATGTGGAGGAGATCAAAGCTGAAAATAAGACCAATCAGTTTTCGATTGCTTTTGATGGCAAGATGCCTCAAGAACTACTGGCAGATAGCTTTAGCATCGTAGAGGACAATGAGAAATCTCTGATTATCCAAGTTCATGAGGGACACAATTCTAATGAATTGCTCAAGGGCTTGATAGACCGAGGCATAGAAATCAAATCTTATCAGGAGAAATTACCGACGCTCAATGAAATATTCATCAATAAAGTAGGACATAGCAATGAATAATATCAACCTAATCATCGGCAGGGAGTATTGGACACGTGTCAAAAGCAAGATGTTTTTGCTCACTACTTTTTTGGCCCCGGTAGCAATAGTGGTCATATACGGGATACTGGGCTATCTCATGACTCGAGGCTCAGATCAAACTAAGAATATCAGCATTATCGACAATGCGGGCATCACCGACAATATAGAGCTGGAGCGTAACAACCTCAGGTTCACTCTAGAAACTAAGAGTCTAGATGAAGCCATTAAATCCTATGAGAATGGAGTCATAGATGGCGTCATCGAACTCCCTCCTCTAGATAGCAGTATGAAGAAATACGATATCATCTATCACTCAGATGAAGCATTAGCTCTTGATGAAATGGCTGCAATAGTAAGAGAGTTTAGAAACGGTGTTCGCGATTTTAAAGTCAAGGCCTTTGGCATAGACGAAAGCCGTATTGAACTGATTGATACAGATATATCTATAGCTCCTAAGAATGTCGTAGAGACAGAAAAAGAGATCTCATCTATAACTTCTACGGTAAGCTCTGTTTTGGGGGGTGCTGTAGGAACCCTTCTTTTCTTTGTGATCATGATCTTTGGATCACAGGTCATGCGGGGTGTCAATGAAGAGAAGATCAATCGTATCGTAGAAGTCCTCATCTCCTCAGTTAAGCCGTTTGAGCTCATGCTTGGCAAGGTCGTAGGAATAGGATTAGTAGGTCTAACGCAATTCGTTATCTGGGCTATTCTTATTACTATCATCTCTTTTGGGGCAATGGCCTTTTTGGGTATAGGCAGCGAGAGCATGGCAGAAATGGCAAATAATGATGTTGCCCAAGAGATCATGCAGGATGAAGGATTCAAAGCGCAGATTCAGAATGTTGTAAATGAGCTCGGAAAGATTAATTGGGCATTGATCATTCCACTTTATTTCTTCTACTTCATTGCAGGCTACATGCTATATGCTTCTCTATTCGCTGCAGTGGGTGCAGCGGCCGGTGATGATATCAACGAAGCGCAGAGTTTGACTACAGTAGTAATGCTACCATTGATGGCAGCATTTTATATCGGCTTTGCTGCAGTACAAGCTCCCAATAGTAGTGTGTCTGTATGGGCATCGATCATACCGATTACCTCGCCTGTAGTGATGCCAATACGATTGGCCAACAATCCGCCATTATGGGAGATCGCATTATCGGTTGTTCTCTGCATTATAACCGTGGCCTTCCTAATTTGGTTAGCCTCGAGAATCTATAGAGTCGGTATCTTGATGTATGGCAAGAAGGCCAGCTTCAAGGAATTAGGTAAATGGATATTTTATAAAGGATAATTTATGACTGCTGTTATCATCACACTAATAATTGTCGAGGCTGCGCTAATTGGCTTATGGGTATACATGAAGCCGAGAGGTGGAATTAGGGCGTTGTTTATCCCTAGGAAGAGCGAAGAGGTGTAAGGAGATTACTATGTACTTAGGTGCGTTAGTGCCTATGTCAATTACTTGTTTCTCTTTCCTCTTCTTTGAAAGCTCTGGGTTATGTTGTGCATATCAGATGATCTCCTCCACAGGCGGACAGGTTTCTCTGCGATCAAGATGAAAAAATGACTTCGATAGATT
>CAZDHV010000413.1:0-2141 GCA_964505335.1 uncultured Saprospiraceae bacterium
GCTCTTTCCCTTGTTATTATTTCGATAATATTCTTAAAAAATAATGTTTGTCTTTTAGATTGAATTAATGCTCACTTGCTTAAAAAAGGAAAAATGCTTACGAGCTATCTCATAATTATAATCAAAACAATCAATCTTGTTTTATTGACAACAAGCATGAGCTAAAATAAAATCCACACAGTCCTCCTGCAGAAAAAGCCCCATAGGATATGATAGCGTCATACTCGCCTTTGAATTGTCTCTGATGGAACGGAACTACAAGAAGTGCTTGGCCCACTCAATAGACAGGAAATCGGATTATTTCAATCCTGAATAAAAAGAAACCAACTACTATACTATAGATCCAAAGTTTCAATAGCCTTCTCAAGCATCTTGTCAACACCGCTCTTCAGGTCTGCTCCATTATTCTCAATCACTATATCCGGAGATACCCCCAGCTCAATAGATGAACCCTCGACATCAATATAGTCGCTTACTGATATGGCAACAACCCATCCATTGGACAATTGATACCCCATATTGCCGCCAGCACCTCCACCAGTAACTTGCCCGACGACGGTAATCGCTGTAATCTCCTTAGCCATAGCAGCAAAATAGCTTGTCGCACTATATCCTCCACGGTTGATGATCTGAACAACTGGAAGGTCAAAGTCATACGCTGTTGCGTCAGTTCTGGCCGGCAGTAACTCTGTAATCTCATTGTGCCCAGGGCCAGCCTTCTCGACATAAGATCCTAATAATATAGACTCTTGAGTAAAGTCGGACAGGAGCCTTGGAATACTATTGCTATCGCCGCCTCCATTATTGCGCACATCAATCACTAACCCCTTCGCACCTTGATCCTTCATCTCTCGGATAATCCTCCCAAAGCCTCCATATTGACTCATTGCTCTGAAGTAGATATAGCCGATGTTATCAGGCAACCAACCATAATACAGCGCTCCATCTTGAGCTAAAGAATCTATGATGTAGTTATCATCAACATTATCTATGGAGAAGTGAACTTCATAACCCTCTGTAAAGTCATAAGGCGTGTGCTTCAACCCTGGACCTGTCAACCTGCAATGCGTATCCCTTAAGACCAATAAAGACTGGTTACATATCTCAAACAGTTCTGCCTCAGTAGTCTGCTCTGTGATCTGGCTCATAGCAATTATCTTTTGCTCCTCCCAGTCGATATCCTTCAGGTCAAAAAATATGTAATGCTCATCAACATAAGTCCAAAATTCCTCATAGGTACTCATGGGATCCCCCATGGCGTTATCATCAAATAGATATGATGAACAGGAGCAGAAAGTAAATAAGAAGCTAATGTAGAGTACGATTGAATATTTCATAATTCTTGTTTTTTAATTTTTCAGTGAAATTGATTAGTAGATATAACTGGCTGATACAGCGAGATTCTGGTTGAGATAAGTCGCTTGATAGTTGTCTTTGCTATTGACATAGTCTACGCTACCCACGACCCCTAACTTTACTCGAGAGTCGACCAGGTAGTAGACGCCAAATTTGACTTTGACAGATTGATACTTGTTGATCGTCTTTAACTTTCCACTCGCTAAGAGTTTAGGTCCCATACCCTCTAGAGTAGGTGTGAACACTTCTGGCTGAAGAAACTGATCAGGATAGGGATGGCCAAATGCTGGACGTATCACGTAGTTGATTAATCCGACATGGGCATCGCCAGCGATACTCCATCGATCACTATCTCCTAAGTTTCGATCAAATGATACTGAAGGCCCTAATGTGGCGGCCATAGTATAGCTGATCGGTGAGTTAGAAAAGTGACCTGTACTACTAATTGGGAACGTAAGTAATGTGGACAGATTAATATGTCCGCCTATCCAGCCAAAATCTGTCTTGCGCTGGAGTGAATAATAAAAGTCTGGTCTATGCGAGATAAAATCCAACAGCTGTGTTCGATCAAATTTGGATTTGAACGTATAGTTAAACACGAACTCATGCTTAAAGTCATTTTTGATAGTCCGACTATGAAAGCCAAACGTAGGCGCTCTAAACTTTTTTGTGATAGCAGAAATACGAGTATCCCTCGATTGAATAGTGGAGCTTCCTATAGAGAAGCCGACTTCCCTAGTCTTTATGTTTCCTTGATCTTGACTTATGCCACTGATCAAGTTCGT
>CAZDHV010000414.1:0-2140 GCA_964505335.1 uncultured Saprospiraceae bacterium
GCTGCTGATGCCGAGGATCCCGCATATAGAGTTATTCGTGAGGCAATCAAAAAACGTGATGAACACAACACACTACATGAACAGTATGCCTGTGAGGTCTATGTTAAAGGGTATAACAAAGTCTTGGATGCACCTGAAAAGATCTTTGGAATTGACGTTGGAGATATGGATGGTGCTCTTGATAGCAACCGCCAGGGGATCGTGTATCTATCGGAGTCTATCTCTGATCTCTACTATAGCCGCCCTGATGATTACAAAGAAGTAGTCACCTCATCTAAGATTAGCGGCGATGACCAAGGTTACAGTTTTAATAGTGCTGCAGAAATGCAGTTTAATATCTATAAGAATACCGAGTCGTTGGCGCGGGCGATCATCTTACCAATTGCTGACAATGCCCTAAAATATTATAGATATCGATTGGATGGTACGTTTTACGATCAGGAGAATCGATTGATTAACAAGATCGAAGTAATCCCAAAATCAGCTACCGATCCTGTTGTCTCTGGCTATATCTATATCGTCGAGGACGTCTGGAATGTACATTCTCTTGACCTGAGCTTATCAAAAGAGGCATCCCAAGTCTATTTTTTGGATAGCCTCAAGTTTGAGCAGGTTTTTATACCGATTTCGGATTCAGATCACAGATCTCTGTTCAGTAATATCGTCACCTTTCAATTTGGCGGATTGGGCTTTGTGGTAGAAGGGGAGTTTACCGCGATCTATAGTAATTATGACTTTGATCCGCAGTTGGACAAAAAATTCTTCAAGCATGTCTCTCATGTTGTAGAGGAGGGTAGCAATGAGCGGGATTCTGCATTTTGGGAGGAGATAAGGCCAGTGCCACTGACTAAGATTGAGACTAGAGATTATATCGAGAAGGATAGTATAAGAGAGATTAGGGAGAGCCCAGCATTCAAGGATTCCTTGGATCGGGAGAATAATAAGTTTTCATTTGGAGATATCCTGGGCGGATACAGCCATCGCAACTCTAACAAAAGGCAATACATAGATATAGATTCGCCAGTATTCGGTTTGTCCTATAACACAGTTCAAGGTCTTAAGACTAGCCTTGGCATTAATTACCGGAAGTACTTCGATGAGAAGGAAACTCGCAGAATACTGTACTGGAGCAATTTAGATTATGGGTTAAGTGAGAACAAGGTAAGATACTGGGGCAATTTAGTATATCGTCCTAATCGGACGACAAGTACCGAGTTTGCCTTATTTGGTGGTAGTCGAATCAATCAAATCAATAATAGTGAGCCGATAAGCCCCCTTTTTAATAGCATCTATACCTTGTTGACAGAGCAAAACTTTGCCAGATATTATGAAAAGAGAGAGCTTGGATTTAGGTGGCAGACCGATGTAAGTCCAGGCATTGTCCTTAATTCATCAGTCAGGTATGAAGATCGTGGTGGACTTGATAATACCACAGATTTTGTAATATTTGATCAGGAGGAACGAGAGTTCACGCCTAATTTGCCAGCAAATGAAACTCAACTGGTTACTGGTGAACAGGCATTATTGCTTAACGCCAATCTACGCATCAGGATTGGTCAGAAGTATACTTTATTTCCAGATAGAAGGTTTAGCGATGGATATAAAGGGCCACAGCTTCGGTTATCATATACAGGAGCTATTCGGGCTCTTGGTGGTGATGCCTCATACCATAAGATCAGCTTGAATATTAGTGATCAAAAGACCTTAGGGGCCAAAGGAGACTTCTCTTATTATATCGAAGGTGGTAGATTTGTATCCAATACTGAGGTACCATTTGTTGATCGTTTTCACTTTTTAGGTAACGAGTTATTGATAGCTCCAACCAATGGCACAAGCACTTTCTTTAGTCTGCCATATTATGAATATAGCACTGATGATAGCTTTGTACAGGCGCATGTCAGCCATGACTTCAATGGATGGATCCTCGGTCGGATACCAGGACTAAAGCGCACTGGATTTAGCTTGACTGCTGGTGCAAAGTATTTGGATACGCCGAGTAATCCATCATACACAGAACTACATATAGGGCTCAATAATGTGGGCTGGGACCTATTTAGAATATTGAATGTTAACTCCGTATGGTCATTTATTGATGGGCAGTCACAATGGAACTTGCGGATTGGGATAGGACTTTAAGGCA
>CAZDHV010000415.1:0-2139 GCA_964505335.1 uncultured Saprospiraceae bacterium
TCAAAATTAGCAGAGATGAGGACATTCTCGACCATGCGCTCCAGTCTATCAGTATCTAGCACCGCTCTATCCATCAGAAGCTTCTTTTGCCCTTCTTTTAGTCCAGGTCTTAGAAGTGTTTGTATGGCCAGTTTTATGGCTGCAATTGGAGATTTTAATTCATGAGAAATGCTCAGCAAAAAGTTGTTTTGACTATTTATATTTTGAATTTCTTTTGTGACACTCCTATAGATAAGCCCTATACCTAATAGCACAGAAATGGCCAGCACCACGCCTTCTCCTATTATCATGATAGATTGACGCCGACGTTCGTCTTCAATAAGAGCTAATTGCTCTACATCCGAAGTATTTGAATGCATGGCGGTATAGTAATCATTGTTCTTTTTGAAGAGCAGGTACCCCCACCAGCTAATTGCTACGAGGATGTATGCCATGATCAGTATAGATATCCACCGCTTCATGATAAGGCTAAGACATGATTTTATCTATTCCTGCAATTATGGTTTCAATTGCAAAATCTAAGTCAGGATAACTATGTGCATCTGAAACAAAACCTACTTCATATCCCGATGGGCCAAGGTAAATTCCATGATCCAACAGATAGGCATGGAGGTTTTTGAAATACTCCATCTTTTCTGATTCAATTTGATCTGCAGACATGATTCGATCCGGAGAAAATGCAATCCAAAATATGGAACCAATATGAGCGATATGCATTTCATATCCCTTGTCCTTAACGTGCTCGTTAATCGAAGAACTTAGATAGGCTGCTTTCTGATTGAGATCTTCGTAGAATCCTACTTCTAAGCATTTTGTCAAACTCGCATAACCTGCAGACATGGCAACAGGGTTAGCGCTTAAGGTGCCAGCTTGATATACAGGACCTTCAGGGGAAACGTGGCTCATGATATCTGCTCGTCCACCAAATGCTCCTACAGGTAATCCACCACCTATGATTTTACCAAAGGTTAGCAAGTCTGGTTCTATAGAATAGTATCCGGCAGCGCCTTCAAATTGGACTCTAAAGCCTGAGATCACCTCGTCAAAGATCAAAAGAACATCATAGTCGTCACAGAGCTTACGGAGCCAGACAAGGTAGTTTTGATCTTGAAGCAATAGGCCGTTATTAGCTGGTATGGGCTCGATAATTACGCAAGCAATATCATTTCCATGCTCTTTGAGTGTTTGTTCTAAACCATCTAAATCGTTCAGGTCGAGCACTATTGTTTCGCGAGCAAAAGATTGCGGTATTCCTGCTGATGACGACACGCCAAATGTAGCTAGGCCAGATCCAGCATTAACAAGTAGAGAGTCGACATGTCCGTGATAACATCCATTAAACTTGATCACCTTGTCCTTGCCTGTATAGCCTCTTGCTAATCTAATAGCTGACATTACAGCCTCGGTGCCACTACTTACGAAACGAAGTTTATCAATATAGCGATGATTATCTACGATCAGTTTGCCAAGCTCATTTCCATGTCTTGTTGGAGTGCCAAATGACATGCCATTAGAGAGCGTTGAGACAACAGCATCCTTTATAAATGAAGCGTTGTGACCATGAATCAACGGCCCCCAAGAACAGCAGAAGTCTAAGTACCCATTGTCGTCCTCATCATAGAATTTAGAGCCATGTCCATTTTTGATAAATAGGGGAGGTCCGTATACAGATTTAAAGGCTCTAACTGGAGAGTTTACACCGCCGGGGAAATACTCCTTAGCTTCATTGAAAAGGCTTTCTGAATTTGCTCTATTAGTCATATATTTTGTCTTAATCTCTTTCCTCTACCTACAAATATCAATACAAAAACTAACTTGACGTGTTTTTAATGGCCTAAGGATTATTTTAATCTGTAACACTTAGTAGAGCGGTTTAAATTGTATTGATAATGTCTGAGCGATTAGAGGTAAATTATAATAGTAAAGGGAATCATAAAGACTCGCATTATTTACCTCCGATTCATCTGAATATTATTCAATCGGATACAATACAGAACAGCATCCTGCAACAGGATTTGCCGATTAGTACTGTAGCAAACAATCCAAAGAAAAGGCGAGGAACATTTTTTTTGGTCGCAATAGGATCGGCTGCGATACTACTTTTTTTATTCCATCGACTATCTTCTCCAAAGGAAGTAG
>CAZDHV010000416.1:0-2133 GCA_964505335.1 uncultured Saprospiraceae bacterium
CATCACAAAACTTTGCAATACAATAGCGACTAAAAAGAGCCTAAACGAGGCACCGACAATTCGACTAATTAGAAAAAAAGCTGCTCCTGTCTTATAGGATACTACGCCGAATCGCTGTCGGAGATATCCATATATCGTGGTAAGATTCAGCTTGTAGTACAGCGGCATCAATACGGTCGCTATGACCAAATAGCCCACCAAATAACCCATGACCATCTGCATATACGACAGATTCATATTGTATCCGCCAGCGCCAACGACACCTGGTATTGAAATGAAAGTAACCCCCGAAAGTGATGTGCCGATCATACCAAATGCCACGAGATACCAGGGCGACTTCTTATTAGCTGTGAAGAAGGTCTGATTATTAGCCCCTCTTGAGGTGATCATCGAGATGACGATTAAAAACAAGAAATATCCTATGATGACGGCTAAGGTCGTAGTAGGAGATATCGCATTGGTCATAAGGTATTTATGATTTCTTACAGGTCAAATCTAAGCCTTTAGCAGATATTCAAAGGTCTTATGCCAGCCATCCCAGCCATGAGCAGCAGAAAATGAGCTGTTATGCCAAATGAATTCTAAGGTGCCGTTGACATTAGCAATTGTTTTTTTGAGCTTGTCAATGACAATCAGCGACTCCTCAGGATTAAGATTGAGGTAATTCTTGAGCGTGACATCCATCAGACATGGGCTATGAATCGTGAGATCAGTAGTCTTCTCTTGACTTAGGTCATACCAAAGGAAAGGATGACATGTCGATGCCCTAAATCCTATCCGATCAGCGTACATCATACTATGATCTTCAGCAAGACCAGCTGCGATCAAGGCCTGATAAGTCTGTGGCATAGACATTTTCAGATAGTGCTGCCGGGTCCGAGTTATATTCTGACTGGTGATCTCAGCAAGTATTTGTATCTCCTCAGTGATCGTCGATGTTGCACTATTAGAGGAGTACGAAGGATGGATACCAATATGGTGGGATTGGGTTATGCGCTTTACCAACTGGTTAAATTCAGCTGTGTCGATTAGATGATTTTCATCATAAGGCTTCTGATATTTACATAGAAAAAAGAATATCGACTCTGGATAGAACTGTAAGCACTTCAAGAGATAATCGTAGGTGTCATACGGATCGCTATGATTCCTTAAGTAGGATAGGCGAGCACTAACCTTGGTCTGATCTCCTCTGATACTGTCCCGAGCAAGACCAGCAAGATTACGCCATTCCTTGTTTTTGTAGGCGTATGGAATATCAATGTCAATAGTAGGTACATACTTTATATCACGACTTCTATCAAAACGATGTTTGGTTTTAGATTCGATGAGACCTTCAATATAGATGAGCCATAAGTCTAGGATTGGCTCCTGTATGAAGCCATGCTTTACTGCTGCTGATTGACTGCTAATCCAACGACCATGCTCATCAGTATCTTTCAATTCATATTCCTCATATCTTGATAAGAGGTAGAAGACCATAGAGAAAAAATCAAAGTTGAGGTCTAACTCCTTATCCTTGACATGAAATAACTTAGCATAGGTATCTGTCAAGTCTGGTTTGATGTCAATCGAGCTGATTCCAGTCTGTGACAAGAGTCCACAGTCAGGCATACTTAAGGTGAATTCGTCCCTATGGTTTGGTCCATAATTAATGATGATATTACCTTGAGCTGGAAGTTCTTGATTGATGATTACTGGTATCGACCACCTGTTTTCGAGCCATTGGGCTATAAATTCGAGGCGAGGGGAAATAAAGTGACTCCAGATGACAACTTTCATTGATGACTTGTTGTAAGACATTGGACAGTTAGCAAGGTTAGTATTATTATTCTATTTTAGACGGTATATGCTTGTACGTTTTTTTGTAGCTATAATTTTCACAGGGTTAGTATCGGGTGTTGGTATCAGCCAGACTACCTTTCAACCTAAACCCATAGAGTATAATCTCAAAGGTGTTGTCTATAGTACGGAGCGATTGTTTGAGATAAGACCTCATATCGAGGGTTTTAGCATTGCCTATAAGAAAGGAACCCTTAAGAGTTACTACAAGACTACTTACCAATCATTTGAATTTGGTTTTTATAAGGACTCTCGGGAGAGCCGCCAAGAGATTTTTGGTGAGCGTATAGACGG
>CAZDHV010000417.1:0-2105 GCA_964505335.1 uncultured Saprospiraceae bacterium
TAAAGACTTAATAGATCTCTCCTACGATCGAGATGAAAAAAGGTGGTAACGTGTAAAAGGACACTTTATAGTCATCACACAACAACATTTCACGAAAACCAAAATCATTACTTCCCTGCGATATAATTCTCGGTCATCTTGACGGCGATCTTACGAGCGATCTTATACTGTTCTTTCTCGGAGAAGGTTGTATTGAAAGCGATTGACAGCATCACTTTGTTCCCTAATCTCCATACGGCGCTTCCAGCCTTATAGCTATATGCACCATCATCTCCAATGTCTGGGAAGTCATCAAAGAATATCGTTTCTGGAGCCAGGCCACTCTCTCCTGACGTCTTCTTAGAGTCGATGACTCCGACGAAGTAGTCGGGATACTCATCAGCAAATGTGTTACGCTGAAACTGTAAGAGGATACCGGAATTCGGTAGGTCAAAGTCGTTCCACTTGAAGAAGCATGAGCTCGCCTTGCGATCCTTACCCGGGTAAGAACTGTCGGTTACTTCGATCTCATTAGGCTCCAAGCCTAAGGCTTCAGCGATATCTTCTATGGCCACAATTGTACACGCCTCTGCAACCACTACTCCACCTCTTTGCTCAAGTACAGCGTCCATATCTAATCCCACCCCGACAGGCCCTTTAGGAGTGCCATCACCTCCACATCCTGCACTCAAAATGATCGCCAGCCCTATACTTCCAAACCAAAATAATATCCTAAACATGTTCATGCTGCAAAACTATGCTATTCTTTAAAAATGTCGAAGTCAAATGATTTTACTTTTTCTTTCAGTTCCATCCAATCTGATGACATATAAGCATCAATTTTTTCTGTGACTTCCGCCGCTTGTTCTTTAGCTTTATTCATTGCGACTTGTGCATTAGCTCCAGGTGTGCCGACAGCTGAGCCTATGTATCGTCTAGCTGTCCGCAGATAAGCATTGAGATTATTAGGGTTACGCTGTATACCTTTTAATCCCTGAGCATCCATAAATAGCAATTCGAGATCGTCAAGATTCTTATGCTGCTTCTTGGAGAGCTTTTCCCACTCATTTTGAGTGGTATCTTGAATGGTCGATATCATTGCATCAATCACTTTTAGCGTTTTCTTGGCTTCAGTGATTCTACCAAAATCGGCTGTAGCCATGGCTACAACTTCTTCGTATTCTTTAATAGCTTGTTGCACTTGTCGTTCCTGCTGTGCAGTCATCTCAAGCCTTGGATCTCGTGACACGGTAATCATCGTAGAGTCTGACTGTGAACCATATTGTGCAATCATCTTATAAGTACCTGGCAACACCTGTACACCTCCGGGCGGGTCACTATCTGGCTGCCGCTCACGACGACTTGGAAATGAGACTCCATCTTGCTGAAGGTTCCACGCTATTCGATGTAGCCCTCCCTCCTTTTCTACCTTTCTCCTGAATCGTCGGATGGTGTCGGCCTCACTATTGAGCACAGTGAATTTGATCATATTTTTCTTGCCTTTCTTGCCCTTCTTTTTCGCTTTGTCTGGCTTTTCAGCTTTCTTCTTTTTCATCTCAGATTCATCCTTAGGCTTCACCCAAATAGACATCACGGGGTTAGTAGTCTTATTATCTGCGATGAACTCGCCCTGACCATAGAATCTGATCCCTTGATAGGACCTGAACTGTCCCAAGTATGCTGGGCTCGTCGAGACAATCTTCAAGGAATCAGACATATAATCTTCCTGTGCCATCGACCTGAATACTCCGAGGTCATCAATCACCCAAAATGCTCTACCAAAGGTTCCTAACACCAGATCGTCAAAGGTCTCTTGATAGGCGATATCTCTGATCTGCACACTAGGCAGGCCTTCATCAAAATGATGCCACTTACTACCGCCATCAATAGAGATATAGAGCCCAGCATCTGTGCCAAGATATACGAGCTTGTCCTGCTCCGGGTCCTGTAAAACTGAGGTTACGAAGCTTTTCACATCTCCACTGCGCACTTTTCTCCTCCATGTGGTGCCATAGTCTGTAGTATGGTAGAGGTATGGCTCCCAATCATTCTGACGGTAGTTATTTACTACCACCCATGCTTCGCCAGCATCTCCATGACCAGCTTGTATCTGAGGTATCCATCCT
>CAZDHV010000418.1:0-2095 GCA_964505335.1 uncultured Saprospiraceae bacterium
TAAAACTATTCATTCTCGCCATGTTTATTCTTGGATCTTGTCAATCAGGAAACAAGGATGCAACCAACAGTACGGCAGTTAAGGATGCTGCTAGTGTAGAAGACATCATTAATCTTACACAGCATGGTATTGCGAATAATCCAAACAATGTACTTGGTGGCCTCAAAGAAGGTGACATAGCCCCAGATTTCGAACTTGAAGATCAAGATGGGAACTTGGTTTCGCTATACAAAGAACTTGATGAGCGGCCTGTTTTACTTGTGTTCTATAGGGCGGATTGGTGTTCCATTTGCAGGAGACATCTAGCAGAATTTCAAGATAGGCTCAACGACTTAGGAGATTCCGGTTCAGCGAAAGTCTTAGCGATCAGTCCCCAGTTGCCAAAGTATTCACAGGCACTGCATAAAGACAACGGCTACAGTTTTCCGATACTATATGATCACGATCATCAAGCGATGAAAGATTACAGAGTTTTCTTCCATGTAACAGAGAAATACAATCAATATATAACTGAAGAAAAAGGCGATCCTATCGAATTAAGAAACGGCAATCTGGAACCTGTCATGCCCGTTCCCGCAACCTACATGATTGACCAAAATAAGAGTATAAAATACGTACATTATGATCCTAATTATCGGGTAAGAGCTGATGTTGACGAGGCGTTGCAATCAATCGATGAATCAACAGATTAGCTGCGGTTCGGCGCGACCTACAAATGGTCCGTCCGCACCAGCAATATTAAATTCAAACAAATGAAAGTAACCACAGAAAAAGAAGAAAAGGTTGCCAAATTGATCTTTGCATCGATTTACCCGCTCTACCTCAATCGCTTGGAGAAAAATGGCAGAACTAAGGAAGAACTCGACCAAGTCATTAGATGGTTTACTGGATTTGATCAAGCTACCTTTCAAGCGCTTCTTGATGACAAAGTAACTTATAGGACCTTCTTTCAAAAAGCCGCCATACATCCCAATGCACATATGATTAAAGGAGTCGTCTGTGGCTATAGAATTGAGGAAATAGAGGACGAATTTGATCTCTATAAACAATGTAGACGCTTGGAAAAGCTCATTGATGAATTGGCCAAGGGTCGTAAAATGGAGAAAATCTTGCGGCAAGAGAAAAAGTAGCGCATAGGGCTCATAATGATATAGTCTGATCGTAATTACATCTAAGGCATACATCGGTCAGTGACAGCTCTCTATACTAGGTCTATATCCACTGCTATACCCTATCTACAGGACATCACATACATCCTGCAGGCTACATCCCTTTATCCTAGATGAATAGAGCTGACAGATATCCGATATATTTATGCTATGCCGACGAATAAGAAGAAGTGGTACGAGTACATTCCACATCCACTCGTGATGCTATTTGGCATCATCGTGCTCGCAACTGCGATGAGCTATCTACTGCCAGCGGGTAGCTTTGACAGACAGTTAGTGGATGGACGACAGCGTGTGATTCCCGGCACGTTTAAATATCTGCCTCAATCCCCGCTTAGTTTCTTAGACATGTTTGTGGCCTTTGCTAAGGGCTTTAAGACGGCATCAGATATTATCTGGATCGTCCTCACCAGTGGGATCATGTTCGGCATACTCCAAAAATCTCAAATGATAGAACATGCCGTTGGCACCATCGTCAAGCAACTAGGCTTAAAGCGCAAGTATATGCTGGTGGTGCTGATGACATTTGTATTCGGTATGCTGGGCGTTGGCGTTGGCTATGAAAACAATATCGCTCTTGTACCTATCGGTGCCATCTTAGCGATGGCCATCGGTGGTGACTTGATACTGGCGGTAGGAATATCTGTAGCGGCGATAACGATAGGCTTCGGCCTCTCTCCTATCAATCCATATACCATTGGTACTGGCCATAAGATTGCAGAGCTACCGATGTTTTCAGGAGCACTGCTCAGGTCGATATTGTGTTTTTCTGCGCTGGCCATGTTGGCGTATTACAATGTGCGCTACTTCAAAAAGATAGAAGCAGATCCTGCCAATAGCCTC
The DNA here is from genome assembly GCA_964505335.1 of uncultured Saprospiraceae bacterium. GTDB lineage: Bacteria > Bacteroidota > Bacteroidia > Chitinophagales > Saprospiraceae > GYS-P2D. Next base: position 2,013 of record CAZDHV010000418.1, read on the forward strand.
GGAGCGGGCCTAGACACAGAAGGCTTCACGCTCTCTAAGAAGCTGGAAGACTATAGCATGAGCGTCAACAATTGGTTGGTGGC
>CAZDHV010000419.1:0-2090 GCA_964505335.1 uncultured Saprospiraceae bacterium
GTATAGCTGGCGGATGAACCCTCTGGCATCCAAACAAATCTTGACTTATGCGCATAATCAGAGAATAGTGGATTGCTCAGGTCATAGGGTAAGACACCTTCTGCAGGATTAAGGTCTGCGATTGGACCTAGAAAGAACCCATATTCAGCAAGGGTTTCATAAGGCTCAGCCGCGAAATGGACTCCGTTATCTGAGTTGCTGCAACTCCATAGGAGTACCCAAAGCAGCATCATGCTACATATCGCAATTTTGATTTTCATCCCTGCGCAGCCCTATTCTACAGCAATCCAATCATCATATGAGCCCAGCTCAAGGTTAGGGTTGGTACAGTTGAATAGAGACATGTCATGGTTTACATTCTTCATGATAGCTTCTGGTGTGCCTCCCATACCGGCATTAAGATTAGCGAAGGATACGTCACCATTGTTTTTGATGCAGATACCTGTAGGTCTTCCATCTTCATCCAGTTGATCTGGTCTATAGATGCCATCAACAGTGATATCGAATGACTCCCCCTGGAATACGGCAGTAAACAACTTGCCAAGGTCCGTAGTCATATCTGGCGGTCCTTGTGTTCCAGTGATTGTGTTGTCGTAGATGCTGATGTAGCTATTGAATGGATCATATTCTTTAGACTCAAAGGGCAATCCAGTGAATAGCCATGTATTGACGGCTATACCTACTGACTTATGATTAGATATGGTATTGTTGTGTAACTCTACTTGTGTACTTGCCATGACAACCATTCCAGTGCCAGGAGGAAGTGTATTCACGACAATACCTGGCGCTGAGAAGTTCTCCCCGTTATTGTTTTCCATCACGTTGTCATAGACCTTGATGCTATGTCCATTGGCCTGTGGCACATCTGGCATATCGAAGATCAACATGCCAGCTGTATTATCTACTGATCTGTTACCATATACTTCGCCCACTCGAGTGTTTTCTATTTCGATGCCTGCGACATTATGGTGTGCATAGTTGTTGCGGATCACCACATTGTTAGATTGGCCGATGTAGATGCCGGCATCCATTGCATAGGAGGCTTCACAATTTTCCATCAACACATTGGTGCAGAAGACGGGATAGAGCCCATAGGCGCCATTCTTTTCTGAGGCACCAGTAGTCCAGGTTGTTTCCATGCCTCGGATCACTACATTGGTGCATTCATGAAGCTTCAGCGCATCACCTTTACTATCGGCAATAGTGAAGTCTTCAAGGGTGATATCCGTGGCGTTCTTAACATTGAATCCTTCGCCACCTTCAATCTGATCTTTGAACGATAGTATAGTCTTCTTCATTCCGGCGCCCTTAATGGTTACACCTGCGATATCCGTAAATGACAGTGGTCTCTTAAATGAGAATGTACCCTCGGGCAGTAATATGGTTTCGCCTTCCTGAGCTTCGATAAGTCGCTTTTGAAGATTGGATACGACCTCATCTGCGGACATAGCCTGTGGTCCTGTTGGTGCTGTCTTGCACCCAAAAAGGAATATTAGGAATAATCCACTGAGGATATAGCTTAAGTTTTTCATACCGATAGTTTCTCCAATAAATATATTGATTAATCCGTGGATCTATCGAGGAGTAATTTGCAGGCGGCAGATGGTTTTTCTGCTGGGCAGTAAGGTTACTGTATAGTCTTAAGCTCTATCTCCTGCGATTTTGGTTTCCCAAAGGGTTAAAACCCCTTGAAGAACATAGTATTTGATATTCTGACCCCGATGCGGATTTATCCCATTGGACATGGTCAGATGTATATGGACTGTCGGCAAGAGGTCGGGAGACCTTTGCCTCAACTCACGTGTATTGAGCTGAAGGTGTCCTCACCTCTCAGCGGTTCGCGCAAAATCTCAGACCGCCTCAATCGACAATTCTGCTCCCAGTGACATCTGTACTTTGACAAATTCACTCGAGGGTGTCCCACATACGCTGCAGTCATCTTCATGCGCATTAGCGTCCTCAGTACCAGTAGTTATCGCATTTAGGCAATTCGGACATTGTAGGACCTCAATAGTTTGATCTTCAGGTTCATGTTGGGTGAGCTGAGCTTGGTCATTATCCTGCTCTGGCTCCAAGTATTTGCTAAAGTA
>CAZDHV010000420.1:0-2058 GCA_964505335.1 uncultured Saprospiraceae bacterium
ATACTGAGGAGTAATCTGGAGATCGAAAACTTCTTTGACGGCGTCAAATCCTCATTGGGATCTACAAAAACTTGAGTAATATAGTTGACTTTTTCCTCCTTTATGCGGTCGCTATAACTTTTACAATGAGCATAAAAAAGGCTACTTTATAGGGTCTTCCCTATAAATCTTCACAACTAAATCGTTTTAAAAAATGCTAGCAGCGTTTCTTTATAAGTCCTGCTTACGGGGATTTTATGATCACCGCAATATAGGTAGCTCTCCTCGAGCCTATCTATGTTATGTACATTTACTCGATATGATCTATGTACTTGGATAATATAATCCACATTTATCTTGCTGTCAGTATACTTAATTGAGTGGCTTAGGATGTGGGTTTTCTTAGAGGTCACAATTTTAGTGTAAGCACCATTGGCTTCGAGGAATAAGATTTGATTAAACATGACCTTCTCGAGGGAATTCCTGCTTTTTATAAATATGCGATCGCTCAAGAACTCTATTTTCTTATCTTTTTTTATGGTGTGTTCACTCAGGGCGAGTTCTATGCTGAACAAGAGGTCTTTGATTCTATAGGGTTTGGTAATGAAGGCCTGTGGTGAAGTAATTTTGGCTCGGGTGAATGTGCTTGTATCATCATTAGATGTCAAGAAAATGAATGGAATATTAAGGCTATTAAGATGATGGGCTATATCTATACCATCGATATCACCTAGTAGATTGATATCGATTATAATCAGGTCTGGGGTGTTAGACTTCAGATAGTTAAGTACACTGGCGCCATTGTCTAGTATGTCGCATATGTCGATACCGTGCTTGTTGAGTTGGCTCTGTAAGTCAGCGGCGATAATGGGCTCGTCTTCTACAAGTAGAATTTTGGCTGATTTCATAATTGGTTGTATTTGTAGCGTGAGAATTTAATGGTTGTGCTATAGCCGGAGCTTGTATCAACTGAGATTTCTCCCTTCAGCTTTTTGCTCAGGATCTCGATTAGTTTTGTGCCGAATGAGCCATTCGCTGCCGAACTTGTTGCACTCTCTGTAGACAAACCTTCGTCTTTGACTCGAAGTATAAGTTCATCGTTGCGCTCATTTAAGTCAATCAATATGAGGCCTTCAGGCGTATCAAACTTGGCATATTTTACAGTGTTGGTGACGAGCTCATTGATGATTAAACCGAGTGGTACGGCGAAGTCAACATCCATGATGCCATAGTTAACCTCCTCTTGTATCAAGATAGATTTTTTATCCGTGTAGAATGCATCCTCGAGATACCGACATAAGCCCTCTATATATTGCCTCAACTCTACGGTTGTTACATCCTTGTTACGGTACAACTGTTGATGGATGAGGCTCATAGCCTCGATGCGATTTCTTCCTTCCTTCAACATGAGCATGGATTCATGATCCGTAGTGTGATCTGATTGTAGACTGATTAGGCTGGAGAGCACTTGTAGGTTGTTCTTGGTACGATGATTAACCTCCTTCAGTAAGAGTTCATTCTCTTTGTTCTTGTCTGCTATTATTTGATTTTTTTGCGCGAGTTGAAGTGCTGTGTTTTTTTCTATTTTCAATCTGTTCATTCTGCGGCCTATACTTAGGGCGAAGAAGGTAATCATAGAAATTACTGAAACTTGACTGAACCAAAAACTATTCTTGTATAAGGTTATTAGCAATTCAGATCTAACGTAATTGGTGATCATTATTGAAAAAATGTGTATAGCTCCAAAAAGTATGACTGGGAAAAAGGCATACCAATAGTATTTCTTAGAGAAAGAAATATTGTGTGGAGCCTTTATTGAGATGATGAGTGCTGTGATAAGGGGGATCGGCACAAATGAATAGAATACTAACATGTAGGTCGAAGCAGTGGGGTTTCCGATAATCGGATCGTATTCGAATTTTATAATTACATATAGATGCAACAAAAATGAGATGACGATTATTGTATTTAGAATATGTTTTCCAAGTTTGCCGTGTGACGGATATTGGAAGTAGATCTGAGTGAACTTAATTGCTCCAAACTGAAGCAGAAAGTTGCCAAAGAAAATCAATGGTACAT
>CAZDHV010000421.1:0-2051 GCA_964505335.1 uncultured Saprospiraceae bacterium
GCCTAAGGCCAGCATAACGGGTGGGATCAGTGCAGTCATTATCCAAGGCTTCCGACGAGCAGCATTCTCTAATGAAGCTGGTGCGGGGTCTGCTGCCATAGCCCATGCAGCAGTGCGCACAAAGCATGCGGCATCCGAAGGATTGGTAGCACTCTTAGAACCACTTATAGACACGGTAGTCATCTGTACGATTACAGCGCTGGTGATTGTCAGCTATAACATCCAAGAGGTCTTCACCTATGGTGATGTGGTCAATGACCAAGTCTCAATCATTGCCACAGGTGCCCGTGTAGGGGGAGTTAACCTGACCTCGATGGCCTTTGATGCGACGATCCCGGGATTCTCCTATCTACTCTCTATAGCGGTAACACTCTTTGCATTTTCTACGATTATCTCCTGGTCCTACTATGGCATGCAGAGTTGGGCCTTTCTCTTTGGTAAGTCAAAGGCCGCAGCATACAGCTATAAGGTGATTTTTCTAATTTTCACGGTGCTAGGAGCTGCAATATCTTTAGAAGCAGTCATCAAGTTCTCGGATGCGATGATCTTGGCCTTAGTGTTTCCAAATATGATTGGCTTGATCTTCTTAAGACGACAGGTACAGGAAGAGCTCAAGAGATATTTGCGGTATATAAGGCGGGATATTGTTTAGCTTCTTTAGAATCACCACATTTTTTCGCACTTTAAGTAGTTTCAATACTACAACGAGGTAGGTATACTTTTACACATCCAACAAGAGATTGTATCTCAAGACAATTAATAGTCTTGAAATGCGCACGCTTTGTGTATAAAGAGAGATAGCATCACCGCTATTGTAGAACTGTGTTCTCAGTTCTTATCATATCATGCATATATACATATAGATGATAGCATTACCAATAAACCAGAAACAAAGTTTCCTACTCCACACTAATCAACAATACTGGCCAGGAAAGACACTTTCCCGGCAGCGGGCATTGAATGTGCTCAATTGGGATGAATTATATCTGCAACAGAAAGCAAAATTAGGGCCCAGCTCGAATGATGCAGATCTGGTGCTACAGCTTATCAATCCCGCCCATAAGAGACTTTCACTCATTAGATTATTACATTACCTTCATAATAGCTACATACGCATGCCAGACACACAAAAGCAACGATCACTACCATGCTTCCTTCGTCAGCACTATCGACACAGTCGATCAATTATATCTCATTTGAGATTAAAGACTACAATTGAATCTAATAAAGTAATGTAACGTATATAAAATGAAACAATCTTTGGCGAATTATATCATTCAAATAGCTCTCATAGTATTTAGTGTCGTTCTTGGTCTATATCTAAATGGCAGATTTGAAGATTTAAAAGAAAAAAAAGAAGCTTCAAAACTACTCTCTAAAATAAAAGCCGAACTCAATGAAAATAAAATTCTATTAGATTCCTGGGGGCCTTATCACGGACAAATAGTAGAAAAACTAGATAGTCTCTCTACTAGCGAACAGTTTGTTGAAGATTTCATTAAAGATAAATCAGCAATTTACACCACATTTAGCAGAGGAACACTTATGAGTGACATGCCTGCGGCAGACACTTGGGATATTGCCAAATCTCATCCTATAATCGTAAACTTTGACTATGATGAATTACTTGCCTTATCAAAAGTATACAATCAGCAAAAAATCACCTATGAATCAATACCAAAACTTATAGAATTAATGTTATCAACTGAATTTAATTCTAAAGATAATGCCAAGCAAAATTTGGTTTTATTTAAGGACAAACTGGCAGATATTTATGGTCGAGAAATGCAATTGATAAATTATTACAACAGCGCTAATGAGGTTCTCAATTATGAAGACAAATAAGGGAGAATCAATAGGATGTCATCCATAATTAGTGATCCTCCATTAACTGGCATCTAATCCATGATCGGCTTGAGTGTCAGAATCTTATATTTGGATTGAATCAAGACACTGTAAAATGGCCCTCACTAAATGCATACTGCCGATCTTCCTAGAGAGTGTTTCAAAAACTGTGTCAATGAATAGTTTATTTAAAAACAATATCATTG
>CAZDHV010000422.1:0-2048 GCA_964505335.1 uncultured Saprospiraceae bacterium
ATTCATTACGCCACAGATTTTATAAAGTGTTGGTCAATCTTAGCAAAGGCATTTTTTAGGGTAGCCTGATTGCTGCATAGTGCTATACGTACATATCGCTCACCATTGCTGCCAAATATGAATCCTGGAGTTATGAATACTCTTGCCTCATGCAATATCTCATCCACCCATGACTCTACATCAGAGATGTAATCAGGAGCTTTTGCCCAGACGAACAGTCCTGATGATTCTCGATTATAGTTGCAATCCAACAGGTCAAATATTTGCCAGACCAGCTTGCGCCGTTCACGGTATTCAGTATTCAATTGGTCGAACCAATCTTGCCCCATGCCAAGAGCTTTGACCGCTGCGAGTTGTACAGCCTTGTACATCCCAGAGTCCATATTACTCTTAAAGCGCATGACTACATCGACATAATCTTTAGCACCAATTAATGCACCCACTCGCCAGCCAGCCATATTGTAGCATTTGCTCAAGCTGAACAATTCTATGGCACATTCCTTCGCTCGTGGCACATTGAATATGCTCAACGGATTATCATTGAGGATATAGTTATATGGGTTGTCATGACAGATCAGTATCTGCTGCTCCAATGCGAACTCGACCAGTCGTCGATAGAAATCAAGGTCAACTTTGGCACCGGTAGGCATATTGGGATAGTTGATCCACATGATCTTGACTTTGCTCAAGTCTTGATTGGCAAGGGCATCCAAATCTGGCGTCCATCCATTCTCTTCAGTTAGATCATAGAATCTTGCGGTTGCTCCAGCCAATTCAGTAGTCACTCTATAGCTCGGATAGCCAGGATTGGGCACCAATACCTCATCACCCTCGCTAAGGAAGGACATCGCTATGTGCATGATACCTTCTTTCGAGCCTATGAGAGGCAACACCTCCGTTTTGCTATCTATGCTGACGCTTAACTGAGCTTTATAATGCGCTGCGTAGGCATCTCTGAGCTCGGGCAGGCCTTTGTACGATTGATACTTATTAGCGTCCTCCAGCTTAGATGCCGCCTGCAAAGTCTCTATGACCTCACTAGGAGGCAATAGGTCTGGACTTCCTATACCAAGGTTGATTACGGCTTGGCCAGACTGATTCATCTCAGCAATCTCTGCCAACTTAGTGGCAAAGTAGTAAGCCTTGACTTCGCCGATTCTATGAGATGGGTTGATAATCATAGATCGTCGCTTTTTTGTAAATACCTAATTCATCTAATCCGTGAGAAACCTCTTTCAACGCCTCAAGACAATTTTCATATTGAGAGATATCATCAAATTCTAAGTCAAGATGGAAGTAATATTCATTGATTTTGCCCAGTACCGGGAATGACTGAAGCTTGCTGATGTTGATGCTATGCTGTGCGATCTTTTCGATGACCTTGAGTAGGCTTCCGTGTGCATGTGGTACTCTCAGATATATTGAGGCCTTATCAGCATTACCTAAAGAAGTATACTCTCCTTCTCTCGAAATGATCACGAACCGGGTATAGTTGACATTAGAAGTTTCTATGCCCCCAGCAATAATGTCGAGACCATATATTTCTGCAGCCAGTTTGCTACCAATGGCCGCAACTCCTTTCAGATTGTTTTCTTTGATCTGCTGTGCTACCAGCGCCGTATCTTCTGCCTCGGTCATATGTAAGTGCTCATGCTGATTGAGGAAGTCATAGCATTGATAGATTGCCATGGGATGCGATCTGACCTCCTTGATATCATTGATATCTTGATCAGGCAGTGCCATGAGCTGATGCTCGATACGTAAAAATGTCTCTCCAGAAATCCAAAAATCATTTTCTCGCAGAATTCTATAATTCTGTAGTATACTGCCGGCGATAGAGTTTTCTATGGCCATCACACCATAATTGATGGAGTGGTCAGAACTGAGTCGTATAGCCAGCTCGTTAAAGCTTTTGGCAGGCAACACTTCTATCCTACGACTGCCGAAGTACTTCCTCGCAGCCTCGTCATGAAAACTGCCGGGGAATCCCTGTACGATTAATTTGGATTGTCTCTTCATTCTTAACTGAAATAAAAAAGGAGCCTTAC
>CAZDHV010000423.1:0-2036 GCA_964505335.1 uncultured Saprospiraceae bacterium
AGATGACGGCTGGCGGATTACGCATGGTTCGAAGGAGCTCGATGCCTGTTAGAACTGGCATCTGAATGTCAAGAAAGATCAGATCGTACTCATTGTCCTTGAGTAGTGACAATGCCTCAATCGGAGACTGAGTCGTGTTAGCTACAGTAAGACCTTCGACTTTATCAATATGGGACTCTAACAGCTGAATTGCTAGTGGTTCATCATCAACTAGTAAACATCGATAAGGCTCAGTCATAATCTATTACTCAATTTAATGATTAACTGATTATCCTCATTGAGCGATTCATGCTCCAATTTGTCTCCACAGATATCCTCCAAATCCGTCAATAGACTATCATGGGCGACGTTGATGTTTTCTGGGCTCTCAATACTCAGTTGTAGGACGAGGGAATCCTCCTCCTCAATCAGTATTAACTCTATCAGAGAAGATTTCAACTGAGACCTTAACTTCTTCAGCAATGAGGATAAGGGCTTCTGAAACGTCCTGGCTCTATAGGGCTTAGAACTCTCTCGTACCAAGTGATCTACTCTTGAAACCTGATGCGTCTCATAGACAATATTGTGGAGGTCAACAAAATTGTTGATCAAGGCGATCTCATCGGTCAAGTTAAAATGATCTGCTGGAGCCTTATGTAATATATCATCCAATACACTTGAAAGCCCCGCAATCGTGCGCGGCAGATCATTTAATTTTGAGTCGGCCTTATCAATAATTGTATCAAGTGTATCGATAACCAATTCGGTGTCTATTGCGCTAACTATGGTCGTGTATTGGACCTGTGCCATTTCTTTATTGAGTAATTCGATCTTGCTACGAGACTCCAAGGCATCTTTTAAAAACTTAATGATGGCTGTTGAGAAGGCAACGATATAGATATTGACGCAGTTTCTAAAGTAGAACTCTCCTGAGGTCAGGATTTCAGATATAGTATGAGGCTTATGCCATGAGATCAACTTGCGACCTATGCCAAAATCGTGGTTGAGATGAGATCCCAAATAAAAAATGTATGATGCAATGACAAGGATGATCCCAAACTTGAGATATTTCTTTTTGTATAATAATGGCAGCTGATATCCTACGAATAAATAGTAAGCCATAATCTGAAATGGGAAATCGACCAAAAAGACATAACAGGATACCAATACGGGTTGACCATGACCAAGACCATAGATCAAAAAGAAGATAAAAACACAGGCCCAATAGACTACATGAAGAATAAGGCGTTGCTGTAATAAATAGTCTATATATCGAGTGATTGACTCCATTACTAGGCCATTTGTTCCGTTAATGCGAAGCCTGCCATATTCCGCATCTCCTGTCGATCTATGGTTAGTAAGACTTTATAACTACTCTGATTACTATCCACTTCATAGTTGAAATGATCACCATAGATAAGCTCCAGTTGTCTCTTAATATTCTTTACACCGATGCCCTTAGTATATTCATCTTGATCAGTTGGTGTTTCTTGTGGAACAGAATTTTCTATGACAAATCGGATCACATTTTCGTCATGATTAATGTCGACCTTGATATATGGGGTATTTAGATCACCACTTACACCATGCTTGAATGCATTCTCAAGAATTGACAATAGGACCATGGGTAGAATAAATAGATTTTCTGAGGGCAGGTTAATGTCTTGATAATAGCTCAATCGATCACCATATCTCAACTTCTCCAATGAGACGTAAGTGCCCAGCAATTCTAATTCCTGACTTAATGGGATAACCGCTCCCTTTGATTTGTCGAATATATGGCTGAGCAGTTTCTTCAATCCTTGAGCAACGCCTTTAGTCTGGTCAGAGCCCTGTACCGCCAGTGCATATAGATTATTGAGTGTGTTAAATAAGAAATGAGGGTGTAACTGAGCCTTCAGGAAGTTTAATTCAGTTTGAGCTTTTTCATACTCTAACTCTGCCAACAGTTTCTTCTGGCTGAAATGGCTATAGATCAAAACGATAATTATCGTCAAAGCTGGCACCATCAGAACCCAAATCAAATATTGTATTAGGAGCGGATCTTGTTGAGTCAA
>CAZDHV010000424.1:0-2032 GCA_964505335.1 uncultured Saprospiraceae bacterium
ATTAAATATTATAATATCACTATGAAACATCTTTTACTTTCTCTTGCCTTTTTAATGGCATACTCAGTGCTATCAGCGCAAGACATCAAATGGCCAGGTCTCGATAAGAGTCCAATGGATATTGCAACTTATCCAAGAGATGCTGCCTTTGCCAACTACCTTGATGAGGATGATCCGAATCGTTCTCCTAAGATCAAAGTGTTGTACAGCAAGCCATATAAGAATGATCGTGTAATCTTCGGAGAACTCGTACCATACGGCCAAGACTGGAGACTTGGAGCTAACGAGGGTACAGAGGTTACCTTCTATCAAAATGTAGAAATCGGAGGAACATTAATTCCACGTGGAGTCTATAGACTGTTAGCACAGGTAAACAAAGACCACTGGGATATCGTAGTGTCAACACACCGCTTTACAGCAGGATCAGGAGGTATGGATGCGACTAAAGAAGTCGGCAGATTTAAAGCTCTCACGAGTACTGTTAGCGATGTACGCGAGCAGTTCACTATTGGCTTTCAGACTGTGGATGATGGTAACGTTGACATGATCATGGAGTGGGATCAGACTCGTGCTACCCTGCCGATCAATCTTAATGCGGCAAGCATGGATGGCGTTGATGCAAGCCCTATGGATATGGCTTCATACCCAGATCGCTCAAGATTTCAAAACTTCCTAAAGCCAGAGGAAGTAGCAGCTAATGAGCCAAAGATGAGAGTAGTATACAGCAGGCCACAGATGAAAGACAGAAAAATCTTTGGAGGATTGATTGAGTACGGTAACATGTGGAGAGTTGGCGCGAATCAGACTACGACAGTTTCATTTTACGAGAATGTTACTATCGGAGGAACTGAGGTAAGAGCAGGCACTTATGGCTTGTTCGCCAAGGTAAATGAGGACAACTGGGAGTTCATCGTACATAGAAATGTCAACTCTTGGGGACATCCTAACCACGATGACGAGATGAATGTCGTTACCGTAAAAGCGCCTGTTCAGAAAACAGCTGAGACGCTTGAGGCTATGACGATCACTTTCGCTGAAGATGGCGACAATGTGAACATCCTCGTAGGATGGGAGAATAGCATGGCAGCGCTGCCAGTGACATTCAAGTAATGAGTGTTATAAACTAAACATTATAGTGGGGGCTCGTGAGAGCCCCTTTTTTGTTGGCTCTGTGCTAATTTACAGACCCTTTATCAGTAATTCTCTCATACATCCTTGTGTGAGATCGGGCCTTCTCCCAGTAGGGGGAGACGCTTGAAGGAGAGCGCATCTTCAGAAATAAAAAAGTCTACCGCCTAAGATACCTTCTAATGGTTCCTCACATTACTTAAAGAATTTACACGTGTTGAAATATAGATAATCAACACGTATATTTATATGAAACAATTAGCCATGAATACTAAGCTTACTCTGACAATAGAAAAGGACATTATCGAAGAGGCCAAAATATACGCCAGAGATAAGGGGCAAAGCTTATCAGATATCGTAGAGAATTATTTCAAGTTATTGACAAAGGATAATAGAGAAATTAATCCGACACAATTATCCCCTAGAGTGAGAAGACTACGTGGCATTATAAGTGTTGAAGAGGATTTCGACTACAAGAAGGTACTTGTTGAAGAGTTATCTAAGAAGTATGGCGTCTAAAATATTCGTCGATTCAGATGTGATCATTGATTTTTTTACTGATCGCGAACCGTTTGCTAATCCAGCCAGCGAGATTTTCGAACTCAATGAATTGGGAGTCATTGAGATTTATCTAAGCGCTATAAGTCTTTATGAATATGAATCTTGTTAATACCAAAGCGCAGGCTAAGCCATACGCTTAACATTTGATCATTATATAGCAATCCGCGCAAAACGTGGTGCTATTATTGCGTCTTTTTCCTGTATTTGATCTGCTAAACTCAAGATACATATAGAACGAATTTTAATGCATTATCACGCCCTGACATACCTCTTTTTTCTACTTATTTTTTCCAATTTGATACCGCGCACCATCAGTACTAATAGCTCCCAATTCATCCGTATT
>CAZDHV010000425.1:0-2025 GCA_964505335.1 uncultured Saprospiraceae bacterium
GTCTTCTGTCGATATTAACGATTTCTCGAGTTTCCGATATTAAGATCGCCCCAATTAGGGACTTCAAAGGGTTGAAACCCATGGGAACTCACATTGATCTACAAATACTTAAAATATCTTTCTGTTATTGGGATATGAGGAATTGTGTCGGGCATCTCAAAATTCAATTCATTATTTCGTATAACCCTATGTTTATAGGGGTCTTTTCTTGAGTATACAACTATACAATTGCCTTTCTCAAGACACAGATTCTTTTCTTTTGAATAAAAACTCAATCCTATTACGTCATAAATAGTTTGTCCTGAACTGGTTACAAACGTATAATCAAAAGAATGAGATCTGACAGTCACTGGCCCAGGTTCCACTGAATCCAATCTTGTTACAAGCCCATTCTGTTGAAGTTTAACTCCCTCTCTGTAATAAACATATTTACCACTAAGAATTAAGCATGCCATAAGTAAAAGAAAAATAAAAATTCCCATATATGAATCCAATAATCCTTTTTCATCTGGTTGCCGCCAATCATAATCAGCCATAAATATTTACCTCATTAAGTGACCGAAAGTCTATCGATCAAATTTAAGATCTTGAGATGAAATATTCCCTACTCACTGATCACCTCAAAACTCACGGCGCTCTCTTCACCTGACTCATCAACACAAAAGAGGGTATAATCACCTGCTGGCAAGTCGATTTCTATGCTATGAAATGATTCGGTCTTACCCTGATATTGATCGTCCAGGTACCAATGCACTTTGGAGTCCTTGTCGATATGAGCCACCTCCGCAATGATCTTCTGCCGCTGAGCATTCAAGTCTCGGGGGATATATATCCGCTCCGATGAATTGGGATAGACAATTTCCATAGCACCAGCAGTCGACATGTCTACACAATCGGGATGCCACGGCATCTCTACAACTATATCTGGTTGTGATGGCAAATAATACAGCGCCTCTTTAGGAGATAGTTTTAGAATAGACTTCGTTACAATATCTCCTGAGTAACAGGAATTATTGACCTGCCACTGACCCTCAGATTCTGTGCTAATCGTCTTATGATAATGACACGTTCCAGATCGCAAGACAGACTTAGACAATAGCGTGGTATCGATCTGATCGCAATGCACTGAAGGCAACAGCCCAGTAGCCCGACATGTGGGCATCCAAGTCATGTCTTCATATGGCGTATCAAACCACTGATTGTCGACGGGTAGAGTCTCCATCACATCAAACAAGATCTTGCCTGCAGTAGACGAGCCAATGATCTGATCTCTCCCTTCGCCGTCCGAATTGCCCACCCATACACCTATGGTATACTGAGGTGTGACTCCGACGGACCAAGCATCACGATGACCGTAGCTTGTCCCAGTCTTCCACGCCAGCATCTGCGAAGAATTGAACAGCTGCCAATTGCCTCGATCATCAGGCCGCTCCAGCTTCTTCATCGCTTCCAGGGTATGATATACACTCCCATTGTCCCACATAAAGTCCTGCTGACCGGAAAGTGACCTCGCCATGGATGCATATACTTGTGTCAGCTCATAGAGCTTCACTTCTGCACCACCCAATATCAGCGATAAGCCATAGTGAGCCTTGCCAGATTTGTTGATCGTACTCAGACCGATCTGCTCAAGTTGACGCCGGAATTTCTCTACTCCATACTCTTGTAGTAGCACGACAAATGGGATATTGAGGGATTTACTCAAGGCCTCTGATGCTGGCACCAATCCCCTAAATTGACCATTATAATTACTCGGCGTAAATCGAGACATATAGATAGGCACATCTCGGACAAGAGCATCGGGAGCCAGAATTCCTCCATCTATCATCGCTGCATAGAGCAATGGTTTGAGGATGCTACCCGAACTACGCTGTGCCTGAATCATATCTACACTGCGCTCTTCGGAAGTCTTAGGCACATTTGCACAATAAGCCTTGATCTCCATAGTCTCATTATCGATCACGAGAATCGCCCCATTATAAATGTCGTTTTGAGATAAGTCATCATAGTGACGGTCGAGGATGT
>CAZDHV010000426.1:0-2022 GCA_964505335.1 uncultured Saprospiraceae bacterium
CCTATCCCACAAATCTCCATTGCCAGCTATCCTTGATAGGCACCAACCACTTAGAGAATAGTTCTGCTTTAGTTTTGATGAGATTGTTGAAGACCAACGAATCTTCAGTAACCTGTCCAGACTGATAGTGCTGAGGCAACTCATTCATATTGACGCCTTCCACTTGGGTCTCTTTTAGGAAATAAAAGTGCTGCCGGTCCATGACATTAGTATCGAGTTGATCTCCGACATTTTGAATATATCGAGTTAGACTATCTATGGAGCACCCAGAAGCATTATGCGACTGCTCTTCATCTAAGACGATCACAATAAATCGATTGTAGAATACTGCACCATGCGCGACAAGCTGTCTATTATGTGCCGTCCACTGCTCCAGAAAGCCTCTGATCTGCTCCGAAGCTATGAAGACATCTTTATCACTCAACTCTGTCTCAGATTGAAAAATCCAGACTCTAGCAGAATCTGACATCATCTCCAGTTCAACGGGGATTTGTTGTATCGTATAGCTAGAGACCATTGGACTGAACAATTAATTCTGAAATATCATAGACCATCACCTCTTCTTGCTTCTCTTTAGCTTTGATCCCATCCATAAGCATGGTAATGCAGAATGGGCAGTTGGCTGCGATTATATCTGGATTTTTTGACAATGCCTCTTCAGCACGCTCTGTATTGATGCGCTTATCACCTGGTTCATCCTCTTTAAACATCTGTGCGCCACCTGCGCCACAGCATAGACCGTTCTGACGCTTGCGATCCATCTCGATGAAATTAGTATCCAGCTCATTAAGGATGGCTCGTGGAGCTTCATATTCTCCATTAACACGCCCGAGATAACAACTATCGTGATACGTTACTCTCTTACCTGCGAATGCGCCACCTTCGATCTTTAACTTACCTTCATTAATGAGGCTTTGGATCAGCTGAGTGTGATGAAGTACCTCATAGTTACCACCTAACTTAGGGTATTCATTCTTAAGCGTATTAAAGCAGTGCGGACAGGCTGTTACGATCTTCTGCACTTTGTAACTGTTGAGGGTTTCGATGTTTTGGATGGCCGTCATCTGAAAGATAAACTCGTTACCAGCACGTCGGGCAGGATCTCCTGTACAGCTCTCTTCATTACCGAGTATTGCGAAACTGAGACCTACCGAAGAGAGGATCTTAGCAAATGCCACTGATACCTTCTTGGCTCGAGCATCAAAACTTCCAGCACAACCTACCCAAAATAGAATTTCAGGATTCTCACCAGAAGCAACATATTCGGCTATCGTTCTTACTTTCATAGATTCTTCTTTTAAAACAATACTTGGGTTATGATTCAGGTATGTCGGCAGTCCAGGCATCACGGGCATCAGGAAGCTGCCACACAGCTCCCCCACTCTCCATACTATTAAACATCGGTAGCCAATCTGAAGGCCCCGCTGAATTAGTCAATATTTCATATCGTCTCATCTCCAGTATCGGCTCCAGTGGATTAATCATTACAGGGCATGCTTCAACGCAGGCATTGCAGGATGTGCAGGCAAATAACTCTTCTTGAGTAATCTTGTCAAATAGAGATAATCCGTCATCAAAATTAGCCTTGGTTAATACCTCACCTCCTTTCTCAGCATTGATATACTCTTTATTACCCGATTCTATTTTCTTACCGACTTCTTCAGCACGATCTCTGATATCCATCATAATCTTACGTGGAGATAACTTCTTACCGGTGAGGTTAGCTGGACAGACGGATGTACAACGGCCGCATTCCGTACAGGTATAGGATTCGAGGATGTTTTTCCAACTCAAGTCCATCACATCACGTGAGCCAAACTCGGGGATATCTTCACTCATATCGCCAGCATCAGATTCTTCTATAAGTCCCATCATAGACTTGACCTCATTCATGATCGCGGGCATGTTATTCATCTCTCCTCGGGATTGATTCTTAGAGAAATAAACATTAGGGAACGCCAAGAAGATATGGAGGTGCTTGGAAAACGGGAGATATAGGATAAATCCAAAAACGACCATGAT
>CAZDHV010000427.1:0-1987 GCA_964505335.1 uncultured Saprospiraceae bacterium
ATTATGATACTCTTTTGGTTGAAAGATTATTAGTTATTACTCTAGTGTTTTATGATGCATAAGTCGTTAAGGAATGATAGATATCACTCTATAGGTAGATGACCTTGTCTGACCGACAGATAGATCAATTGGGCACTACTTTTTGCTTGAAACTTGTCAAGCAGGTTTTTTTTGTGCTTATCTACTGTTAAAGATGAAATGTGTAACTGGGCCCCAATCTGCTTAGAAGTAAGTCCTTGACTAAGGTGTTGTAACACTTCTTCCTCTCGTGAGGTTACGTGCACAGCCGAATGAGAATGAATGTTCGATTGACGCATTATTCTATTATTTTTTGGTTGATAAAAAGACAATTTGCAGTTGCCTGTACCAAAATTAACGCTCTTGTCACTTCTGAAGAAATTAAATTTTCTAACTTTCCTCTGTGTTTTAAATTGCATTAAATTTAATATACATATGTAGGGAGTTGGTATACAGCCTTATAGTTGCCAACTGCATCAAATCCATTCCTCGTCAATTCCTACATTAAATTGAGTAGTGGAAACCATTAAGTAAGAACATCAACCATGCATACCAGTAAATTATTTGCTGTATTAAAGACTTTTGAAGAAATAGAGTGGAAGGGCTGTCTAAATTTTTTGAATTTATATGGCAGTGCTACAAAAGACACTTCTCGACTCTATCTATATATATATAAGTATCGCAAAGATCTCAAACATCATAAACTCGAGTCAACAATTGCTAGAAACGAACTATTTGCACACCTAGGAGAAAAGAGCTTCAGAAATATACTTTCCAAGTTGCACAGAATAGTCGAAGATTATCTGGTCTGGCAGAGCGTTGCGAATAATCGTTCCTTGTACGATTTACAGCTTTTTGAAGTCTTAGATGATAGAGGTTTGGATAATCAAGCCAACAAGGTTGCCGATCGAATAAAAGATAACATACAAAAATCGGACACTACTGGGTTCTATCAGTTTTATACGCTGCACAAGATTGCACACGAACATTACTTTAGTGACAATCCAATTAAGTATACCAAGGGCAAAGAACTCTTGTTTGATGCATACATATATCTACAACAATACCATTGCAGTTTAGAACAACTATATGAAATCGAACTGCACAATATGAGCAAGGTGATGAACCAAGATTGGCTCTCAGAATTCGAAACGCTGAGAAAGAATAGAGTTCCCAGTAACACAGAGGATATACTCACCGCCTTAAATCGGGTAAAAACGACTCAGAATCCCGATGAAAAAGACTATCGCTATTTAAAAAATCAGCTCTCAGAAACAAAGCATGACAGAGTAATGTCCATGGCGATCTACATATACTTAGATCAGTCATTGAAGAGAAATTATCTTAGGGAGTATCGAGATACTGAACGATTTGAACTGATGCAGGGGGCCATAGCTAAGAATCTATTTATGGATAAAGGCACAATATCCGCACCGAGGCTATGGAACTGTGTTAATCTGGCTTGCAACTTGGGTGAGTTAGAATGGGTCGAAAACATTATTGAGGAACATCAAGATAAATTAGCCCCAAATGATAAGGAGCTGCTTGTACTGATTAATGCAACCTTGGCATTTCACAAAGGAGATTATATATCCTGCTACAGAATTACTGCGACTCATTCATTTAGAAATCCAAGATGGGACATCATTTTGCGAAACCTCAAACTAAAATGCTACATCGAACTCGGCGAAAAACCCAGTGATGTTAGCAAGGAGATTAATAACACACGGAATTTCTTGGAGAATCAAAAAGTGACTCTTTCCAATAACTTATATGTCAGTTCAATTAACTATTGTTCTGCGATTACATATATGTTATCTGGTAATGCCGAGGAACTATCTAAAATCATGGAGAAGCGCCTAGTTAGTCATCGTATCTGGTTAACAGAAAAACTGGACGAACTGATCTCTCACGGACAGATTGGTGCATATAAACCAGCTATAGAGACCGGAACAATGTAGTAGTCTTG
>CAZDHV010000428.1:0-1982 GCA_964505335.1 uncultured Saprospiraceae bacterium
TGAAAGATTACAGTATCATCGAGTTTTCAATAAAAGGTTGAAGAATCCTAAATCATGAAGATCATAACATCTTACACATCCTGGTACAGACAATTTTAGGAATAAGAGAAAAGGTGTCGCTCCGATGGAGCTAAATAATTCATCGAATTGAGAGCTACACAGTTTTAGCCCCTCTGGAGCTGAGGGTAATTTGAAGAACTTAGATCATGAAGATCATGGTATCTTACGCATCCTGTACAGACAATCTTGGTTAGCATGGGATGACAAGTACAGCAAACTATAAAGTGGCTGGCTCTGTACGATTAGGGAATAGTGCGCCACTGAGGGATACCTCAACCTTCATAATCCCGTTATACATCATTAGAAGATTGAAGAGAACATCACATTGCCAGCAGACATAAACACGCCCAGGACCAAGTGCTATACCTGCATGAGACCCTCAAGTTCATGTCTATGTGAGCATGTTAGTGCTATCCATACTGAGACACGATTTATCATACTCATGCACCCCAAGGAGTACAGAAAAGAAAAAATCGGAACGGGGCGCATGACCAATCTTCAACTTGAAAATTCGGAAATAATAGTTGGTATCGATTTTACTGAACATTCCCGTGTCAATGAGCTGATAAATCAAGGGGACAACAGTTCCTTCCTACTCTATCCAGGGAAGGACTCTTTTAATCTATCGACAAGAAAGAGCTCAGAAATAAATTCTTTCATGGGCAGTGAACGGAATATCATTATACTCGATGGCACATGGTCTTGCGCCAACAAAATGCTAAGACTTAGCAAGAACTTGCAAAAGATTAGAAGAGTTAGTTTTGATAATAGCATCACTTCAAAATTTGTGATCAAGCAGCAACCAGAATCTCTTTGCTTGAGTACCATTGAGTCAGTCTATACTGTTGTCAACTTACTTAAGAAAGCTGGATTAGAACAAAGTGACACCAAGGGCTTTCTTAAGCCATTCGAGAAAATGGTTGAGCATCAAGTCGACTGTTTTCTTGATCCAAACAATAGAAACTTCCCTCCAAATACGCATAGAGTCGTTGCCCCTAAGAATGTTTATCAGAGGGATGAGAAGAGAAGTATCATTTTTGAACAAGAACGGTAGAATAGCAATTCGCTCTATCGGTCAATCGGATTCAATGGGTCTCATGTTTACAATAGCCAGTATCTTCATAACTGTTCAACTCTCAAATTATCAATGATCACACATTCAAATCTTCACTACTGGATCATAAAAGGCATCATCGATAACGGATTTGCCCCAAGCATTGAGGACCTATCTAAAACGCTTAAAGGATCGGCCGACGATATTAAAAACGGATTAATTCGGCTGCAGGAATATCACGGAGTTGTCCTACATCCCAACGAAGTAAAGATCTGGGCCATTCATCCATTTTCATTGGCACCAACTAATTTCTATGTCAGAACCGCAACAGGAGAATGGTGGGGGAACTGCGCTTGGTGTTCGCTCGGTATTGCAGCATTGCTACGAGAGGACGTGACGATAACGACAACAATAGGAGCGGAAACCGACCAAATCGACATCAACATTATAAATGGTGAATTACAGGAAACAAACTATTTGATTCATTTTCCTATCCCTATGGAACATGCTTGGGATAATGTAATCTATACTTGTAGCAATATGTTGGTGTTTGAGAACGAACAACAAATTGACGAGTGGACCAATAAGCATAACCTACCAAAAGGCGATGTTCAACCAATCGAGAACATCTGGAATTTCTCAAAAAAATGGTATGGAAACCATTTAGATCCCAATTGGACAAAATGGACAATTGAGGAAGCCAAAGACATGTTTCTTGAATATGGATTGCTCGGCAGAACTTGGAAACTAAATGACTCGAAAGACAGATTTTAAAATGAACTAAGATTCTCCGTTAGCCCCAGTTTGAAATAAAATTAATAGCATGATGGCGGGATATATTATATCCTTTAAATTAGATCATCTATTA
>CAZDHV010000429.1:0-1982 GCA_964505335.1 uncultured Saprospiraceae bacterium
TCATAGTCATATCCTGAGATAGCGGCTTTCTTCTTACCAGTCGCACTTTCTTGACAAGACATGGCGATCATCGTACAGATCAATAGGATAATAGCAAATTGATTTTTCATAATAGACATAATTAATTGTTGGTCAAATTACTTGAGATAATATGGCAATACTGACACGAACTTATCCACGGTTGCCTCCAATGATTCTTTTGAGGACCCCCCAGAGGCGTTCTTATGTCCACCACCATTAAAATGTTCACTTGCAAGTTCTTGTACTGAGATATCTCCCTTGCTTCGCAGCGACAGGCGTATGTCTCCAGTAGGCATCTCTCTGATAAATGCAGCGACTTGCATGCCTTTTATTTTGAAGATGTAGTTGACCACACCTTCTGTATCGCCACGAGCGATTTGATATTTTTTATAGTCCTGCTTAGTGAGATGAATGACGCCAGCCTTTAGCTCGGGATATATCTTCATTCTATTGCGGAGCGAGTGCCCTAAGATCTGTAGCTGCCGCTCTGTCCAAGAGTTGAAGATGTAATCATTCAGCTGAAAATCATCTACGCCAATCTCCTTCAGATCTGCAGCTACTCTAAATACATTCGGATTGGTAGCATATGTAAATGATCCCGTATCCGTAATTAAGCCCGTAAACAAGCATGTGGCTATGTCGAGATCCATCTTATCAATCTGCCCGAGATCTCCGATAAACTGATAAATGAGCTCACATGTCGAGCTCGCCGTTGTATCTGATAGGAAATAGTCCGCAATGGGTTCCGGATCAATATGGTGATCTATAAGTGCCTTGTAAGCTTTAGCATCTTGCACATAAGGTCCAAGCGTATCAACACGGTCTAAACCATTGAAATCGAGGCAAAACAGCACCTCTGCTTCCGCCAAGGCGTCAATCGCTTTCTTCTTGTCGTGATCATATATAATCGCTTCGACAATTCGAGGCATGTACTCAAATATTACTGGATAGTCGGATGGCAGGACAACCTTTACACTATGACCGGACTTTTCTAAAAACAACTTGAGGGCAAGAGACGAACCAATGGCATCCCCATCAGGATTGCGATGCGTGATAATGGCGACCGGCTTAGGGGTTGATAATTTTTGCTTTAGCTCTTCTAATTCTCCCATATCTCAAGTGGATGCGAAAATAACCTTTTAGCTGTACACGACTGATAATTTATGGTATACAGACAGCGAATGGACAAGATATTAACACTTAAAATCATTGCAGCATCTATAATAATCTATTCATCCTTACCACGGCATATGTCGCCATCTAATACTGCCTTATTGAGGTGATTCCATTCTTCTTGATCCGATTCTTTAGCTGACAAGCGGAACAGGTAGATGTGCTTATCCTCCTTCATACAATATTCATAAGACCCATTGACGTGGAGCGTCAACATATCCTTGGAGAAAAAGGCATCATAGAGCTTAATCTTACCTTTGTAGGATAAGGCTTCTTCCGTGGGCGTTGATTCAAATAGTGCATTAGTGACCGGCACAGTGAGCTCTTTATCTCTATTGACTGCTGTCATCAAGCCATCAAAGTACAACTCAAGATATCGCTCCAACTCGCCATCACTTAATCGCTCGTCAAGATCAATCTTCCAAGCAAATGCATAGGACCAAAACAACGGACTCTCCTGATTAGACCAGCCATGTGTAAATCTTACATCTGCTACTCCCTCGAAATCCACCTCTGGCGCAAAAGGTTTCGGGAAGGTAAAAGCTTCCTTGCGCCAAGTGTCATCGGTATCCAACAATACAATGTTGGGGTCGTCTTGAGCTAACACCAGATTACCCAGTAGAAAAAAGCATATTGATAGTAGGACTCTCATAATCTAAGGAGATTTTAGAATTTAATACCACATAAGCTTTAAAATATCGCTAATGTTCTTTCAGAATTTGTCAATCTCTGCGTTAAAAATACTCGCCATAGCTACGGCTATTCCTGCGTTTTTCGCCTTGATCTTA
>CAZDHV010000430.1:0-1959 GCA_964505335.1 uncultured Saprospiraceae bacterium
GGAGATATCTTAGAATATGGGCATAGCCAACTTTAACACTTACAGCTGTTAAAGTTTGGTGACCTAATCATTAATCGAGGTCTTAAGGGCAACTCAATAGGAATAACACCTCCTATAACGATTGAGTTATTGCCCTATTAAAGGGTAAGAGCATACGACATTTCCAAGGGAAGCAGTAATTACTCGCTTCCCTTTTTTTTGAGGGCTTTGTCACCTATGAGTTCTTTCATACGTATAGTAATCATATCACCTCATGACATTGTCATGACAATAGCTTAGTGCCTATACCATACATTTGAAGTAGAAATGATTAAGGACTTTCGTTTAGTAACGATTACACATAAACAACTCAACACTGAAGATCTGAAACACTTTGTGGTATCCCACAAAGAGCAGGATGAGTTGTATGCTAAGTTACATCAACTCAAGAGTCGCTTTGGTCAGGAGGAGCTCATCTACCTCGCCACGTGTAATCGGGTGATCTTCTTCTTTTACGGAGAACAATCCTTCAGCAAGGCACACTGTGAAGATCTATTCTGCTTTGTTAATCCAGCGCTATCAAAGACTCATCACCATAGCATGGATCAATTGGTCCGATTCTATGAAGGTATAGATGCCATCAGCCATCTTTTCGAGGTCTGCTCGTCTATAGATTCATTAGTTGTTGGAGAGCGAGAGATTTTTAGACAATTCCGTCAAGCCTATGATCAGTGTAGGGCTCAAGGTCTATGCGGTGATCACATGAGGCTTGTAGAGAAAATGGTCGTCAAAGCAGCAAAAGACGTCTACACCAACACAGCAATCGGCGCACGCCCTGTGTCTGTGGTGTCATTAGCCATACAGTCCTTTTTGACTCGGCAGGTTGATCAGAATGCTCGAATATTGATGATCGGCTCCGGTGAGACCAACACTACGGTCGGAAGATTTCTGAAGAAATATGGTTATCACAACGTGGTGATTTTCAATCGCACATTTGATAATGCGCTAAAGCTTTCTCGGGAACTCGGCGCGAAAGCCATGCACCTGAATCAGCTGATCAACTATAACGAGGGATTCGATTGCATATTTACTTGTACTGCCTCGCAAGAACCGGTAATTGATGGTCAAGTCTATCAAACGATCTGTACTGATTCAGACAAGAAGGTAATAGTTGATCTAGCGATACCTCAGAACATATCTAAGGATGTAAGTCAATTGGATCAGGTAGACTATATCAGCGTAGATTCTGTACGAGGCCTTGCCGACGAAAATCTGCGTAAGCGCAGTGGAAATATTGCAGCCGCTAGAATCATCCTCAACAGCTATCTTGAAGAATTCAGGCTGCTATGGCATCGCCGCAAGATCGAACGGACTTTTGGTGCGTTACCTGTAGAGATTAAAAAAGTAAAAGATCGTGCCCTCAACAAGGTATATCAAGATGCTATTGCCGAACTCCCAGCTGAGACGCAATCTCTTATCCATGAAATAGCAGACTACATGGAGAAAAAGTGTATTGCAGTACCCATGAAATTAGCAAAGGCCTCAGAGCCTAATCCTGCATAAACAAGAGTTCCCATTTTTTCGTTAGTGCTAAAAGAAATACAATATCATGAGATTTGTCCTAATACTTTTATGTATAGCTGTAGGAAGCATAAGCTTCGGTCAATCACGCTTCGATGATGTCGTAATCACAGAAACTCATTTGACTGATCAAGTATATATGCTCGAGGGATCAGGAGGCAACATCGGCCTAATCATCGGCGAGGATGGCGCACTATTAATAGATGATCAATTTGCTCCCTTGGCAGAAAAAATAAAAGCGAAAGTTGCGGAACTCAATGATGGACCGATAGCCTATGTTGCCAATACCCACTGGCATGGGGATCACACTGGTGGTAATGAAACATTCGGATCTGAAGGGGCCACAATAATCGCCCACAAGAATGTGAGAGAACGTATGAGTACAGAGTACACTCGAGG
>CAZDHV010000431.1:0-1949 GCA_964505335.1 uncultured Saprospiraceae bacterium
ATCGCCATCCATTATTTTCAAAAAACAATACCGCCTTAGGGTTCTTTTGGCTTACAAATGCTCTCCAATATTCCCCTTCTTTAGGTGGATGCAATTCCATTACTTTTTTCAGTATCATTTTTCCAATTCCTCTACTCCTCAGAAATGGTTTAACAGCGATACTTGTAATTGTATATGTTGGTTCTTCTTTGTCAGGATAAGCAATACCAATTACGGATACAAGTTTTTTATTTTGGAACACACTATAGGTACACCCAGCCAAGTCAGTTAATCCTTTCTGCTCGTTTAACACATATGTGAACCATTCATCATCCTCTTCTAATGGTCCGAGTTGCTTATTTAAATCGGCATCTTTAAACCAACCTAAATATTCTGGAAAGTCTTCCTTTTGGATTTTTCTAAATTCTAATTCGTTACTCAATTCTACTTGTCTATTATCGAGCTCATGTGCCTCTATTTTATTTTATGCCTGTGCTTCTCTTATTCTTGATACAAGCTAACTAAAAGGAATGTCTGCATCGTAAAGTCGATCATTAATGCTATTGCCTTTTGTCTGTGCTGTTCTACAATTAAGGTAAAGAGATTATCCTATATATATCCGATCCAACTTCTCAGCATCTTTTAAGTATTTTTCGATAGTGGTTTATCCCTTTGACTCGTGCTGATAGTACATATTCCCTTAGCTTCCAAAGTGACCTTTTAACAGTGACGGCTCAACTCGTATATTAGCAAGATACAGTCCTATGAAAAAACTACTTAAACTCTTGGCGGTCTTATTGCTGCTCCTATTTGTGTTCGTCCTGTATACTGTGGTGACTACAGGTTCCTTTAGATCAATTAAGGGAAGCTATTCTGGCAACATAACAGAAATAGATATAGTAGGTGCAGAAGATTTTGCGATAGATAGAGAGGCTGGCTTTATGATCATTTCTTCCGCAGATCGTGCGGGCGTGAGAGATGGTAAGCCCACGCTCAATGGCCTATACTACATGGACCTTAACGATGGCCAGAATAAGCCTAAAGCCCTCCTCACTGGAGGCGAAAGCGAACTTTATCCTCATGGCATATCTATGATTCGCCTGGACTCTAACTCTCATCGACTACTTGTCATTAATCATCCCATCACGGGTGAATCACAAACCCATCAAATAGACGAGTATATCCTACGCAATCAGCAGTTAACGCATGTACAGACGCATAAAGATGATCTGATCATCAGTCCTAATGATGTTGTGGCTGTGGATGCGACAAGTTTTTATTACACAAATGACCATGGATCGACCTCTAAATTGGGTCTGTTCGCTGAGGATTACATGGGATTGCGTCGATCCAACGTAGTCTACTCTAATGGATCGAACTATAGCATTGTCGCGGACCACATAGCCTATGCCAATGGCATTAATTATGATAGTGAGCGTAAGCTGCTATATGTTGCTTCACCAAGGGATTTCTTAGTCAAGGTATATGAGAGTAAGCAAGATGGGACGCTTGATTTTCAGACTGATATCGACTGCAATTCTGGCGTCGACAATATTGAATTTGATGAGAATGGTAAGCTATGGATCGGAAGTCATCCAAAACTGTTACCCTTTTCATCCTATGCCGCTGGAAGCAGTGAGATTGCTCCATCCGAGATTGTAACCATCGACTACCACAGTCAAGATCAATATGAAGTAGAGTCGGTTTATGAAAGCGACGGATCAGACATGTCCGCCTCTACTGTTGCAATTTCCTATCGTGACAAGATATATGTAGGTAATGTTATGGACGATCATTTCATCGTCTTGGATCAGCCGGCATTGTGATGCCTTATTTCTCAATTGTTAATATTCAATTCCTACCTAAACCTTAAAAGTTCAAGTTCACGAATCAAACACAAGTTCAAACGAGGAAAACACGAATCAAACACAAGTTTCATGGAAGAACTAAATTCAATATCCTTTTGAGAT
>CAZDHV010000432.1:0-1943 GCA_964505335.1 uncultured Saprospiraceae bacterium
CTTGCTGACATATTTACAAAGATTACTAACACCGACGAATTTGGTAAAGAGATCAATGAGGTAATCATAGGAAGCTCTCCCGTGTTCTATATCAATGCAGCCCGATATGAGAATGATAGAATATTCCTGGACATCACGAACCTGTCCAATCTTGCAGAAGTAGGCATGGAGGGAACTATGAGCTTGACAGAGACTGACGACGCTCAAGATATCGATCACACAATTCATCTAAATGGAGCGAACAAGCAAACCATAATGATGGACTTGGGCCGGGTGTACGACTTGGGTGTTACCTTCTATCATGAGTCTCTCAATGCGCATGATGTCATCTTCCTATCTGATGGGTCTTGGAATACCTCCTTTAATGATGCAGTAGACGATCTTGCTTCTTTTGAGTCCATACCAGGGGATTACTTTGCCGAAGATCACTATGAAATGGATCGTGATGTCAGCCTTAGTGGTACGATTACCAACTTCATGAACGTGTTCAGATCTTTCAACCCTAATTTCACCCCAGTAAATGTGGATGCTTATGACAATCTAAACTTTACCATTTCTGGTCAGGGGACTATTGAGGTAGCCATAATGAAGGAAGGAGTAGCGCAATTCCGTGATCAAGGAAAGTACTTGCTGGAGCTAACAGATGAGGGGAGAAACTATAGCTTAACTAAAAATCACTTTAAAAATGATGATGGCGTTTCTGCAGACTGGTCAGATGTGTTCATGGTACAGTTTACCGTGGTCGGTGATGGACAGCAAGCTCAAGACTTCCAGCTTAACGTGGCGGATCTCTACTGGGGCCCTAATCAACTTAACGAAGACTTCGTAGTCTACACGCCACTGAATACTATTGAAAACATTGACACTGGTCACTTCGCTAACCTGGCAGATGGCACTGATCGGGGAGACATAGAACTGGGTACTGACTTTGCGGGAGATACGCTGATGATAACCATAGAGAATCTTGGTAGCTTAGAGATGAGAATAGAAGATATGTATGTGGACGCTCAAAGTGACGAGTTTGAGTTGATAGGCTTTGAGCCCACTGACATAGCAGTAGGGAAGAGCTATGACCTCATGGTGAGGTATAATCCTCAAGAGACTCCATCAGAGTTATTCGCAGATCTCAGGATGACGATCAATGGTGATGACTCGTATGCGATATCTCTACGAGGGGGTGCCACATGTCCGATAGTGGATAGCGTATCCACAGATGATGTAGAACAAGAGCCAATCGGATCAGATCGTAGCTATAAGGCCGTTGATGCTATTAGCTCAGATGCACATATCAATCAGAGGGCAATAACATTCGCAGCAGGTCAGTCAATCGTCCTTGGTGTTGGCTTTGAGATCGGTACTGGGGGAATCCTGAATGTTCAGATCGATGATTCATGCAGTATCGATTAACATAGGGCTCTTTGTTATTCATTCCATCTTTTATCCGTATCAAGTATGGAATACTGAAAATTGTCCGACCAACCAGATGTTAGAGGCAGAATTTTTCTGCCTCGCCCTTCTCTGGTCATACCGGCTTTATCGAGCACCTTGATTGAACCAATGTTGTCGACGGCACATCCTGCTTCTATCCGATGCACGCCTAATGTGTCAAATCCAAATTGCAATACTGCTTTTAATGCCTCAGTGGCATACCCTTTGTTCCAATAGTCAGGATGTACTTTATACCATACTTCAGCTCTGTTATATTTCTGATGGTCAAGTTTTAATCCAAATAGACCAATGAACTCCCTTTCTGACTTAAGCTCGATAGCTAAGGTGTAATTTCTAACCTCAATGCGGTTGTTATCAGCAATCCAAGGTTCTATAATGGACTGGGTAACTTCGATGTTATCTGGAATACCTAAGGTGTTATACTCATCCGTTTCAGGTAAAGAGTGCAATGCATGAATTGTGTCTAAATCCCTAAACTCTATCGGTCTTAGTTC
>CAZDHV010000433.1:0-1941 GCA_964505335.1 uncultured Saprospiraceae bacterium
GATCGAGTCATGACAGAGGAGATAGGCGGGACCATTGAATCCGTGCATAACACCTGGGTAATCCCATTGGAAGAGGTGCAGGATTAAATAAATGTTTTAACAGAAAATCGCCCAATGTACACTACCCTAGAAACAGAAAGACTTAGGATACGACCGATAACAATAGCAGATGCCGAGTTTATAGTCGCCCTGGTCAATTCAGAGGGCTGGCTGCGATTTATAGGGGATAGGAACATCACTAATGTGGCAGATGCTGAAGCGTATATTCAGAACATACTGGACAAAAGCAGCTCCTATTACAATGTCATCCAACTTAGGGAATCAGGCGATACACTCGGTGTCGTCACACTGCTCCAACGTGAGGATCAAGTGCAACCAGATATTGGATTTGCGCTGTTACCACAATATGAGAAGAACGGTTATGCCCTCGAAGCAAGCCAAGCGTATCTCAACGAGATCATTGCAGCAGATCGGTATGACAATATCTTGGGTATCACACTAACTGATAACCACAAGTCGATCACTCTGTTGAAGAAAATCGGCCTGACCCATAATTATGATTCTATGGTTGACGATCAGACCTTATCATACTTTAGCTTACATACAATCAACGAAGCCAGCTAATTGAAGAATCTTTTTTTTATATCCGGACTCGGTGCTGACGAGAAGGCTTTTTCCAATCTCGGAGATTTTGGCAGGACCAAGGTATACATAGACTGGCTACCAAACAATGATAATGAATCATTACACAGCTATGCTAAGCGGCTTATCGATATATATGGTATTCAGAAAGGAGATCTTCTCGTAGGTCTTTCTTTCGGTGGATTAATCGCACAACAGATCGCCGAAATTGTCGGATTGGACACGGTCATCTTAGTTTCAAGTTTTAGAACTAAAACTGATCTCAAGTTGGTCTTCAACAAGGGTCTGGCGTACAGACTTCACAAGTTGATCCCTAATGTAAAATCTGATCTCGTCGCTAACCTGGTAGCCAACTTCTTGAATTCAGGCACTAACTCCAGCCGAGCAATAATAAGAGAGATGGTTCAATCCACAGACATGATCTTGATGAATTGGTCTATTCAAAAAATCTACGAGCAAGACACTGAACTTGCTCCAAATATTACAAAAATCAACCTCATTGGCACTAAAGATCGAATCGTAAAGTCCTGGCACAATGACACAACTCATCTCATCGAAGGGGGTAGCCATTTTATGGTTTATGAGCAAGCTGAGATCATATCAAGGATTATTAGGGAATTCGTTTGATCTCTTTTTATTATCAGTTGATCTAAATGATCCTGCGATAGATCTATATTATTCCTCTCTTCAATAGATTTCTAAGATAGTATCCCTAAATACGTCTTAGCGCTATACACAGTTTCTAAAAGCCTCGGCATATGAAAAATGTCAGAGAAATATTACTCAATCGATTCTAATACTCCTATAGAAAGGATCACAGACATTGATCAATCCATAATCTCATAGTCAATACTCAGTTTACGTAGAGCACGAAAACAAGAACTTGTATTGGGGTTGTCTATGTCTATCTGCACGGCATCACCCTCAAGGAGGATACCTGTTAATTCTTGAGCAGATGACGCATCGAGGTCCGAGGATAGCTCTTCAAAACAGTTAGAGATAGCACGTCGATCTGGACGCTGAGCCCCACATGATAATAAATTTAGCTTCATAATGACTTAAAGATAGATAGATAACAGGGTTCTTAACGAGTGACAGACTGACGAAAAGATGTTCGTAGTATCAAACGCCCTATATCGTAAGATCTCAGAATATCACACATATAATTATATTGCTAAAATGCCCCTACACAAACTTAGGGTTGAAGAATGAGAATAGGATTATGAAGAATTGTTTTCTGATTATTTTTCCTTACAGCACCAAGTCTATATCGTCATAGACTTAAATGAATTAAAGCAA
>CAZDHV010000434.1:0-1923 GCA_964505335.1 uncultured Saprospiraceae bacterium
AATACGGAAAGGCTTTAACTGCAGCATCTAATACGGTTGCACCACCATTTCCACCTGGTGATGTTGATAGCAGCAACATAGGTTTGCCATCCCACAACTTGCCTTCAAGTCTACTTGCCCAATCCATGATATTCTTGAAGGCGGCTGTATAGCTACCGTTATGCTCTGCAAAAGAAATTACGATTCCTGCTGATTGCTTGATCAATTCTTTAAATTCTACAGCCTCAGCGGGTACACCTTGGTCGTTTTCTCGATCAATAGAATAAATAGGCATTTCGAAACTATTTAAGTCAATCAGTGTAACTTGACAGCCATTAATTAGGTTTGCAGCGTAATTCGCCAACTTTTTGTTTATTGAGTTGTGACTTGAACTAGCACCTATCGTCAAAATATAATCAACCATCTACTTGAATTTACAAGGCAACGTAAAAATCAGTGATAAGTTGATATATTTATTACATAGTATCACGAATCTGAAATGTTCAACGCCATCGTTTTAGCAGCAGGATTATCAAGGCGGATGGGGTCCGAAAATAAACTGACTCTTCCGCTACGAGATAAAACTATCATATCTACTGTAGTACATAATCTCAGTCAAAGCAATGTTGATCAGATCACTGTAGTAGTAGGACATGAGTCTAAATTAATCACTGAAGCATTAATCGGCTATCGCCAAGTACAAATAGTGTTTAATTCACTCTATGAGGTCGGACAGATGACGAGCATCAAGGCGGGTATAAGTTCATTAGACGCCAAGTGTGAGGCGTTCCTAGTATGTCTTGGGGATATGCCATCCATCACTTCTGAGGATTATAACATCTTGTTGGATCAATACAAGTCAACAATTTCAAAAACAGCAACACCAATTCTAAGGCCCATCTATAAGGATCGAGTTGGCCACCCAGTACTCTTCCATAACACTTATAAGAAAGCCATAGGAAATGCACCTGATGACTCAGATTGCAAGATGATCATAGGTCAAAATATTGACCATTATTATCCTTTTAAAATCAACTCTGACAACTATTTCCTAGATATAGATAATAAAGAAGAGTATAATCGCTTAGTCCAATACAATTCATAAATAATCCATCCTATCTTCGTACTATAATATTGCTCTGGTCTTCTAAGTGTTTCTCGGGAAATTCTCGAGTACTCTACATGGATTGATACAGAACAATTCTCCTAATCAATGTTAATATAGATCATGAGTAAGATAAAAGATAAAGTTGCCTATATAACTGGGGGCTCTAAAGGAATAGGATATGGTATAGCTGAAGCATTGATTGCTCAGGGAGCAAAGGTTGCTATTACTGGTCGTACTGAAAGCACGTTAGATGCTGCTGCAAAAGCCCTTAATGATAAGGTTCCTAACTCATGTATTGCAATAGTAGCAGATGTCCGCAATCCGGATGATCAGGTCAATGCTGTGCAGAGTGTAATTCAAAAATGGGGACAACTGGATATCTCTATTGCCAATGCTGGTGTGGGCCACTTTGATTCAATAGAAAATCTGTCCACTGAGCAATGGAACGATGTTATAGATATAAACTTAACTGGGACATTTCATACGATCAAAGCAAGTCTCGAAGCCCTCAAATTAACCAAGGGATACTTTATGACGGTGGCAAGTTTAGCTGGTACTAACTTCTTTGCCAATGGTTCTGCCTATAACGCTAGCAAGTTTGGTGTAGTAGGGTTTACCCAAGCCGTTATGCTCGATCTGCGCAAGCACGGCATCAAGGTGACGACCATCATGCCGGGGTCTGTATCTACCTATTTTAATAATAGAGTGCCGTCTGACACAGAAGCGTGGAAAATTCAACCTGAAGACCTTGGCCAGATGGTTGTAGATCTCTTGAAAATGAATCCTCGCACCCTACCAAGCAAAGTAGAAGTAAGACCGTCGATGCCGCCTAAGAA
>CAZDHV010000435.1:0-1917 GCA_964505335.1 uncultured Saprospiraceae bacterium
ATGACATCTCGGACTTTCTGTTTGAGGATTTTAATTTCTGGAAATCCATCCATCTCTTTCCGATCCCATACTGTGACATCATTCACAATAACACGGAAGACACCACTGTCACTGGGCTGCAGTGATAACTCATTGATCTCTTCGCTAAATGTCGTGAGCAGTTCTTGAGCCATCCATGTGCTCCTTGGCAACCATCTACACTTGGGGCAATACTTTATGAGGATCTTATTCATCAATGTATTTAATTGATTAATATTCTATTTTTCTATTAATCCCAAATAGATCCTTTACGACACTTCGGATCTTCTAGGCAATCGAAATCAATTGTAAAAAAGTTAACCATATTCTGATCTCTAAATACATAAATTGTGTCAGAATTTTGGTGCTTAAGAATCGAATCGCCCACGATTACATATTCATCCAAAGATTGTCCTAATCGATTTTCCTTTCCATCTACTTGATTAATTAAACCGGCAAGATCAAATAAATAAAAGTGATTTATAACCCAGTATCCAAATTTTGATGACTCGCTTGTAACTACTATTTCTACTTGATCACTGACTCTGACAATGTTCTTATTATGAACATAGTCGTTAAAGTGTCTTGGTTCTGCAAGTTCAGCGTCCGAGGGACAAGCCAAAAAAAGCATAATCATCAACCCCAGTAAGCCAATCCTAAGCTCCCACATTACGTCTTCCGCTTCTTCTTCTTAGCTGCTGGGAAGAGTACATTGTTCAATATCAGTCGATAGCCTGGGCTCTTGGGATGGAGGTTAAGATCTGTCTCTGGATCATTGACATAATGTCTATAATCTTCTGGGTCGTGTCCGCCATAAAATGTCCACGTACCATAGCCAAAAGTGCCATGTAAGTATCTTGCTTCATCGAGGCTTTTATTCTCTCCCATGATTAGGACGTCAGACTTGATAAACTCTCTGTCGTATGCTGTTGTCTGTCCCATGAAACCCTTCACCGTGCGAGTATGATTCTGTGTAAGCATAGTTGGGATAGGGTCCCACTTAGCTGAAAAATCAAACAGCGTAAAGTAATCCGACTCTGGAGCAAGCGCAGTTCTCTTACGAGGAGACATGTCGATAGTCGAGTATTCATACTCCAGAGGATTAGGCTCTAGCCTAAAATCTTTGAAGGCAAAGGTCTGAGAGAAATCTAAATGATCTTGGCATCCGGCATGCTTAGAATCGCCATCATAGATCTTATCACAGATGTCCGTGCTGGCAGCTGCGAGTGCAATATCAAAGCTATCTGTCGCACTACACATGGCAAACATGAAGCCACCACCCTCGACATATTCTTTAATCCTGCTCGCCACGGCTAATTTGAGCTTGGACACTTTTTCAAATCCTAAACTCGTAGCCAGCTCTTCCATCTTGCGCTGATTCTCTTGATACCAGAGTGTTGTATGATATGAGCGATAGAACTTGCCATACTGGCCGGTAAAGTCTTCATGGTGCAGATGCAGCCAGTCGTACTGAGCTAATTTGTCTTCAAGCACTTCACGGTCGTAGATGGTCTCATATGGGATCTCCGCATAGGTTAATACCATAGTTACTGCATCATCCCAGGGTTGTATTTTTTCACCACGCTGATTAAATGGAGGTGTATAGACCGCAATCTTTGGAGCTTGCTCCAGTTTGATGACATCCTGATTTTGTTCAGGATCTCCGATCTTCTGTCTGATATTGGCAAATTGTGCATTGGGGATTACTCGATAATCCACCCCACGTATCTTACATTCTGCCTCGATGCTCTCAGTATGTTCGAATGCAAATGCCCCGCCTTCATAGTTGAGTAGCCAATAGGCTTCCACTCCTTTTTCAAGCACCCAGTAAGTGATGCCATAGGCTTTGAGATGTTCCGTCTGATTCTCCTCATCCATCGGTATCAATATGTAGGAGGC
>CAZDHV010000436.1:0-1908 GCA_964505335.1 uncultured Saprospiraceae bacterium
TCTCGATGATCTAATCTAAGCATGGCGTTGAAAACTTATTTTGAACAGTTGATACTTATATTACTGTTTAGTTGTTTAATTGTGACATACAAAGGAATCGATTATTTATAAAGTTTCAGATATAGCAGCCCACGTAGATGGCCAAGTAGTAGGAAATGGTGAGATCAGTATATCTGAGATGTGTAGTCTCGACCAGCCTAAAGCTAACTCTATAGCATATGTTTCAAGCGAATTGAGGTATGCCAACAGGACTATTTCTCCTGTAATTAAGGCCCTATTGGTTTCAGATAAGCATGAGAATCATCGTGATCTAACGGTTATAAAGGTTGCTGATATCTCTCAAGCGCTGGAGAAAGTTAAAG
Source organism: uncultured Saprospiraceae bacterium (assembly GCA_964505335.1). Taxonomy (GTDB): domain Bacteria; phylum Bacteroidota; class Bacteroidia; order Chitinophagales; family Saprospiraceae; genus GYS-P2D. Next base: position 363 of record CAZDHV010000436.1, read on the forward strand.
ACTTATTGTATCCAGTACCTAATGGCAAGGAGCTGTCACAGAATACCTGTTGTTCAGGGCAATACTGTGTCATCGATCCTTCAGCGCAGATTGGAGCAGGGACACTGTTAGGAAATCACGTAGTTATAGGGGCAAATGTTAGGATAGGGGATAATTGTACAATCGACGACGGAGTGAAAATTTATGCTGATTCTAAGATTGGCAATAACGTTGCCATCAAGGCAAATACAGTAATCGGAGGTCAAGGTTTTGGGTACTACTACGATAAAGGCTATAAGAAGATTAGGCATATTGGTTCTGTACTCATTGAAGACGATGTATCAATAGGATCTAATTGCTGTATAGATCGAGGTACCATCAACGATACTATTATCAGGAGGGGTGCAAAACTTGATAATCTGATTCAAGTTGCCCATAATGTAGAGATTGGACGAGATGTAGCGATCGCTGCACAAGCAGGTCTTTCTGGTAGCGTGGTTGTTGGTGATGGTGTTCAATTAGGGGGTCAGGTTGGCGTAATTGGGCATGTAAAGATTGCCCCGGGTTCGAGGGTTCAGGCTCAGTCGGGAGTGGCTGGCAATATAGCTGAGCCAAACCAAAAATGGTATGGCTATCCAGCGGTCAAATATTGGGATTTTCTAAGATCCTTTGCCTTGTTCAAAAAGCTTCCTCAATTAGAGCGCAGGTTAGATACTCTTGAGGACATTGTTACAGATCATCCTAAGTCGTCAAAAGACGAGCAATAGTCCTACATTTGGGCTGGTAAATCCTCATGAGAAAGATATGAAGCATAAGACCATCAAGGAAACTATCTCTTGGAATGGAGTAGGATTACACCTTGGGGTACCCTGTAGTGTTACCCTCAAGCCAGCCGACTTGGGTCATGGCATAAAGATCATACGTACAGATTTAGTTGAGGCAGATGCCATCAAGTGTGATGTTAAGTATGTCAGTGATACCAATCGGAGAACAACCCTGTCAAATGGGAAATATACGGTTGAAACAGTCGAACATCTACTGGCAGCCCTATATGCCCATAACGTATCCAATGTATTGATAGAAGTAGATGGACCTGAGCTGCCAATATTGGATGGTAGCGCCGTTCAATTTGCAGAAGGCATACAATCACTACTAATTGATCAAGATGGAGATCAAGGAGTGTTTGAGCTATCAGAAACTATTAAGTATACTCATGCTGAATCGGGTGCGGAATACATCGCTATACCTGCAGATGAGTGGTCTATAGAAACTATTCTGGAATATGATCAAGATATCGGTGATCGCCATTCGAGTTATACGAGCTCTGCAGATTTTAATGCTGAGATAGCACCAGCTCGGACCTATGTATTCACAGATGAGGTTATACAACTTGCCGAAGCAGGTTTGATCAAAGGAGGCAACATTGATAATGCTGTTGTAATTAAGTCAGACAATGCTTCAGAAGGCGATTTTAAGAAAGCGCTGGATCAACTTGACTTAGACAATGCCGAGGAGGTTCTCAAGGCTGTCCAGATTGGTCAGAAACTACATTACCCTAATGAGTTAT
>CAZDHV010000437.1:0-1887 GCA_964505335.1 uncultured Saprospiraceae bacterium
AAGAGAGTGGGAGTATAATATAAAAACGGAAATCTGCTTGTAATCCCAGAAGTAGCGAGTACTTCGTGGAGTAAGGTCAATCCAGTGAGGAACAGTAGTAATGTAAAAATGGAGGTCGATATGTGCTCATTTTTGTTCTTTATGATGAATACCGTACCCATATAAACGGAGACACCGATCCCAGTGCTTCCGATCGCAATAATCAGTATGGAGGTAATGGGCAAGGTTATTTCCATGGATACAGTATGTCTAAGAACAGCCTACATGAAATATTCATCAATCGTCTCTACTGTCACTGTTAAATACGCAATTATAATAGTTAAGTGATCAAAACTGACACCGAGAAATTGCTTGTTCGAATTCATTGCTCCCTTAAATAGTCAAAATCTTCTAATTGATCAGCCGTTATGATGTTGCTTAGTTTGTCATGAACCATTTTGGCCATTAAGATGATGCCGGCAACTACGGAAATATGTTCCATGATTATTGTTCCCGTTATACTTGTTGGTGGTTTTAATTCAATATGTTTTGCCGCTAATATTGCGTTTACCTTACCAGCAACTATTATTTTATTCTCACCTTTTCCTATTACAATTCCTTCGAATGTACCTGTAATAAGCACATCAATATTTTCATCCAAAATGATAATGCCACTATTCTGACCCATCAAGAAACTGTTCTGACTGAGAATAATATTTTGATCAATTATTTTAGGCTGATGTTGCTTTTGCCAATATTGCCCGAAGGCATATTCGGGATCTAATTCACCTCTAATTTTGTTTATATATTTTCTCATTGCAAATAGTGTCTATTCATATACCCGCTTGCTGACGAATGACTTATTAGCAGTTGTTGAACTATTTAAACAAGCAATATAATTACCAGTCATTGTTATCTGAAGTTAAGACAATTAGCTCTTATCGGTTATGTGCTTAATCTTTCCGTCAGAGAACTTGAAGATTGATGTTCCTGTCAACTCTAAAGTGTCGCCTACTTTTAGTCCATTTGGCAGGTCTATGGCTAAGATCGCTTGGTACGATATTCCAATCTCAACTATAGAGTCTTGCAACGTCCAGGATTCAATGGTCTGTTTCCTCTCTTTAAAGTATTGTGTAGCTGCTTTAGCCTGTTCCGTGAATGCTGCTAATCCTTCAGTTCTGAGATCGACATTGCCGTTGGACACATTTTCGAATACGATATCGTCAGCTAAATTCTTGGTCATCCCTTCAATATCAAAGCTGTTATATGCCTTGATATATGCTTCGATGATTGATTTGGGTGTGTTGCCATGATTATATAGTTAGGGAGACGATACGCAGTTTAAAAGGAACTCCATTGATCAGAATTGTAGAGACATACTTTACTCATCGCCAGATTCCATATTGATACGTACTGATTAACTTACCCTTCTTGTATTCTTTTGAAAGATGCCTTTCCCAGGTATTGTCTTTTTTGTCTAACCGGTAGCTTATCCAAGTACCTTCTTTTTTGCCATTGATGTATGCACCTTCAGATCTAGAATCAGTGCGCCATCCTCCAGACTCTTTCCAAGTTCCCTCTTTTTTCCCAGCTCTATATTCACCTTCTTTCTTATAAATTAGCCCCAAACCTGAATATTCGACCCATTTTCCTTCAGGCAATCCATTTTCTAACTTCCCTGTGGCAATGATTTTGTGAGATCTATTTAGCCACTCAGTTTTGAGTTGATTTCGATAATCTTCGATAAGGCCCTCATAGTGCTCATCAATATGCTCTTCGTACTCGTTTAGAGCACACAGTCCGGTTTGAAAGCCATTTTTGTTCTTGTATAGAAACATATAAATGGCTTTCTCAGATGGCTCCCACAGCTCACCACAGGAAGCATCCTCTACCGGCGTGTATACCAGT
>CAZDHV010000438.1:0-1876 GCA_964505335.1 uncultured Saprospiraceae bacterium
AGATCAGTTTTATAACCACGTTTATCGATGAGGATGGATTTATTCGTTTTCATCCTTTGGGAGGATTTGACCCAAAGACGCTGACGGCCCAGAGAGTGGTTATCCATGGCAAGAAGGATATCATTGGAGTTATGGGTACCAAGCCTATTCATATCATGAAACCTGCTGAGCGCAAGAAAATGCCAGAGGTAACTGACTTCTTCATTGATACTGGATATAGCAAAGAGGAGGTCGAAAAACTGGTCAGTGTAGGCGACACAATTACTCGTGTAAGTGAATTAATAGAGATGGGAGACTGTGTCAATGCCAAGTCTCTTGACAATAGAGTGTCTGTGTTTATATTAATCGAGGCCCTCAAAGAGCTCGCTAAGACGGAATGTCCATATGATATTTATGGTGTATTCACGGTACAAGAGGAGGTCGGACTTAGGGGTGCGACAGCAGTAGCATCTGGAGTGAATCCAGACTTTGGGATTAATCTGGATGTAACACTGGCTTGTGACATGCCCAACAGCCAACCTCATGAGGTGATTACTTCACTCGGGAAAGGGGCTGCAATTAAGGTACTTGACGGAGGCACGATCTGCGACTATCGCATGGTCAATTTCATGAAGGAGCTATCTGCTAAACATGAAATCAAGTCTCAGCTAGAGATTTTACCTGCAGGAGGCACAGATACTGCTGCGATACAGAGACATGCCAATGGCGGCTCAATATCAGGAGGCATATCGATTCCATGTAGATATCTGCATCAGCATATCGAGATGACACATAAGCAAGATGTCCGAGATTGTATCGATCTCTTAAAGGTATCCTTAACGGAGATCGGGGATTATGATTGGTCTTTCAAGTAGATTGACTTTGTCTTAACAAGCTCCTATTTCAGGAGTTGAAGCTCTTGTCTTAGCCCTTCATCCTCGTTACCATTTTTTGACCAATACGGAGAGTTGATGGACTTGCGTAGCGTAGCAGTGGTGATCCTGCCATTGCCAGAGTCTTCTTTCCACCCAAGAATCTTATGAGGGAACTCGGACTCCACATCAATGCTCAGCTTACGATTGATATTCTTGTAACTCACATCGTATAGGATGACACCATCGCTCATTGACTTGGTGATCGTTGCGGTTGTAGGCTCCATAGGTACGTGGGCAAATCTGCTGTATATCGTAGAAGGAATGAGATTGATATCTCCTTCGGGGAGTCCACCAGTGATACGGATACGAGAAAACAAGGCATCCTCGAGTATTGCGGCGTTCATTTTAGAGTCTTTGTCACCTTCTGACTCGAAATATGAGAATTCTTGGAGTCTATACTTACTTCCTTCTAAATTGAGCTGCGTATAAGTATGACCGCACCATTCTTGTGAGCTTGTCGTTGACTTCAATGTAAGAGGATGTTGATCCAAGTCTACAGGGGTGAATGTAGAGGTGATAATAGAGTAGTCATATATACCCGTATTAAACTTACGGATGTTGTTAAGTTTCAGGATGGATACATTGTCGCTGCCAGCGTTTTGAGGCCTGTCTAACTTTACTTGCTTCTTTTGTGAGAATGGCTCCGTGACAAATACCAATACGATATCTCCCTGTCGGACTTGTCCATAACGCTCTTGCTTGAGTTCATAACTACTGATCTCTCCTGTTCCGTTATACCAATAGTCATCAAATTCTTTGGATCTTTCTGAAGACGGTGGTTCTTCAGCCTTGATTAATGATGCTTCAACCGTAGGAAACGTTGCGGCTTGATCGCATGATGTGATTGTGATAATACCAGCGATTGCGAATAAGAGAATGAAGACCTTATACATAATGATGTTTTTTGCAAGAGGACACTTAGACAAATACTGGGAAATGCATCAAGCGACTACCCCAAACAA
>CAZDHV010000439.1:0-1874 GCA_964505335.1 uncultured Saprospiraceae bacterium
GCTTACAATGATCAGAGATTGACAGGAGAGCACGAGACTCAGTCTATCAAGAAATTCTCTTACGGAGTTTCAGATAGAGGAGCGTCAATTAGAATTCCTATTGCAACTGTTGAGTCAGGATGGAAAGGATGGTTAGAGGATAGAAGACCTGCGTCAAATGCAGATCCTTACAAGGTTGCAGCTAATATCATTGATACTGTAAAAGACTTATAAGAAAGTTAGTTAGTTTATCATAGCATTTAATAAAAGGTAGTGCCTCTTCGGCATTACCTTTTTTTATACCATTACTCGTAGTCTGCTGGATTCATTCTGCTGCGGTAAAATAAAATGACCCCCACGATTACGATCATCAACTTGATAACAAATGCGGCTAGAGGACTGAAGGATTTATCTATATATGAAATTGGAATAAGTCTGAGTCCGATGGCACCTAAAATCATACTTAGTATGCCCGCAGTCATAAGTACGTAACCCAATACAGTCAAAACAACTCTATTCATACTTCTATAATAAATAATCGGCTCAGGAGTTCTATGTCCTCAGCCGATTATGAATGATAATTGTTTCTATCCTATAGATGAATTACTTCATCATATGCAGCAGCGGAGGCTTCCATAATCGCCTCACTCATGGTTGGATGAGGGTGTACTGATTTAATCATCTCATGACCCGTAGTCTCAAGCTGTCGAGCAACGACGATTTCAGCAATCATTTCTGTTACATTTGATCCAATCAAGTGTGCTCCTAATAACTCTCCATATTTCGCATCATAGATAATCTTGACAAAGCCTTCAGACACGCCTCCTGCTTTGGCCTTACCAGAAGCACTAAATGGGAACTTACCAAGCTTAACTTCATAGCCCGCTTCTTTTGCAGCAGCTTCGGTCATCCCCACTGAAGCGACCTCAGGACTACAATATGTACATGATGGGATATTAGCGTAATCGAGTGGATGAGGATTCTCGCCTGCTATTTTTTCAACACAGATGATTCCTTCTGCACTGGCAACATGTGCAAGAGCCGCGCCTGCAACAACATCGCCGATAGCATATATACCTGGGACGTTAGTCTGATAATACTCATCGACTTTGATCAACCCTTTATCAACGGTTATGCCTAAAGTTTCTAATCCAATGTCCTCTACATTTGGAGATACGCCAGTAGCAGACAATACTACATCACATTGTATTTCTTGAATGCTATCGTCTTTTCGGCTCTTGATTTTCACCAATGCTCCTTTACCTTTCTTTTCAACCGATTCGACAGATGAGTTGGCGAGTATATTTATACCTTTCTTTTTAAATATTTTACCGAGTTCTTTCGAGACATCTTTATCCTCTCTTGGCAGCAATCCTTGCTCCAAAAATTCTACTACTGTTACCTCAGTTCCAACAGCATTGTAGAAGTGTGCGAACTCTACACCTATGGCTCCTGCTCCGATAACCACCATTTTCTTTGGTTGCTTGGCAAGGGTCATTGCTTCACGATATCCTATGACCAGTTCTTTGTCAATAGGGATATGAGGAAGTGCTTTAGCTCTTCCGCCTGTGGCGATGATGATGTGTTCTGCTTCAACAGTTTCTTTCTTACCATCAGCTTTGGTCACTTCGACCTTTTTGCCACGGATTAATTTGCCGAAACCATCAATAACTGTTATCTGATTTTTCTTCATGAGAAATTGAACGCCCTTGCTCATTCCTCCAGCAACGTCTCTGCTGCGTCCGATCATTTTATAAAAGTCAGCCTTAGGGCTTTTTACTGAGATGCCGTAATCCTCCGCATGCTGTATATATTCAAATACCTGTGCGGATTTCAATAAAGCCTTAGTTGGGATACATCCCCAATTGAGACATACACCTCCTAAATTTTCTTTT
>CAZDHV010000440.1:0-1871 GCA_964505335.1 uncultured Saprospiraceae bacterium
TCCGAAATACCGCAGGACTAGTCAGTGCGGCCTATAAGTATGGTATAGTGGATTAATCAGTTATACATTTGAAAATTGTAGGTCACCGAGAACTCCTATTAATTCATCCATGGCTGGATTATAGTTATTTGTGTTCCACACGGCCCTCAGGGTAGTGCGTTGAGACAATTTATCTAAGTCAATAAATTTAACGCCCTGCAGATGATCCACCTTCAAGGATTTAGGAACAATAGAAACCCCAAATCCGTGCTCCACGAGTTTGAAAATAGAATTAGAGTGGATTGTGTTATGATTTACAATTGGGGTGAAGCCGCTGCCATCAAAGATCTGCATGACTTTTTCATAATATGACGAACTATAATGCTTATCAAACAGTATGAAAGACTCATTTTTTAGCTGAGACATCTTTTCAAAATTCTCAGCAGAAATCACATGATCTATCGGAAGGACGAGGCAAAAAGCTTCTTTTAGAACCTCAGCAGAGCTTAGCCCTCTTGGAATCCTTTCTAAACGCACAAAGCCTATGTCCATTTGATTGGACAGGAGATGTTCTACTTGTACATGATTATCCATCTCATGGAAATGAAAAAATATTTGTCTATGAGCTTGTTTGAATCTAAGCATTAGCTGAGGGATCAACTGCTGCATAGCTGATCCGACATAGCCAATTTTTAATTCTCCTTTCATTCCTTGGTTGATCAGTTTGGCATGATTCAATTTCTGGTCTAAGCCCTCAAGATGATTAGAAAGCTCTGCTTTCAGGTAGATCCCTGCAGCTGTAAGCTCGACATTTCGGTTGTCGCGCTTTAGTAACTTGAATCCTAGTGCTGACTCCATTTCCTTTATCTGTTTACTGAGACCTGGCTGCGAAATATAGAGCCTTTCAGCGGCCCTTCTGAAGTGTAACTCATCGGCGAGGGCAAGGAAATATCGTATGTGACGCAGTTCTAATTGATAGCTCATGATTATCAATATATCGATAAATTGGATTTATTAATTATTAATAGGAAGCTTAAATTTAGAACCTGAGTCGTAGACAAGTATGATATTCCAATATGGCATAGATCACCTTACCATTGAGATTATTGATAAAATGATCAAAGGTCATATCATTGGGAAGATCACTAATGACGCCATGGGCAAGGTGTCAAGCTGTAGAGACCACGTCGACAAAATAGCACGTTCGGATCAAGCAGTTTACGGAATCAATACAGGATTTGGGCCATTATGTGATACTCGGATATCAACTGAGGATACTACCGACTTACAGCGTCGATTGTTGCTATCTCATGCCGTGGGTGTTGGCGATCCTATTGATCCTATTCTGACCAAAATCATGATGATCTGCAAGGTACATTCTCTATGTCAGGGATATTCTGGGGCGTCCATATCCATGATAGAACGAATCATCTACTTTATCGATCATGATCTTACCCCGATGGTGCCCGAGCAGGGATCAGTAGGAGCCTCTGGTGACTTAGCCCCGCTATCACATCTGTTCCTGCCGCTAATAGGGGAAGGGGAGTTTTGGATAAAAGGCGAGACTGTACCTACTGCAGAGGTACTATCACAGCATAACCTTAATCCGCTCGAATTGAAACCTAAGGAAGGGTTGGCTCTAATTAATGGAACCCAATTTATTCTAGCGCATACGATTGCTGGTTTACACCAGATGGACTATCTGCTCAATTTAGCCGATCTAGCCGGTGCAATGAGTCTTGAGGGATATCAAGGAAGTGAGGCGCCATTTTCGGCGGTGCTGCATACGCTCAGACCCTATGATGGCACCCGGATCGTAGCAGCTCACATGAGGAGTCTTTTGAGTGAATCAGAAAATGTGGCCTCCCACGCTAATTGTTCAAGAGTCCAAG
>CAZDHV010000441.1:0-1870 GCA_964505335.1 uncultured Saprospiraceae bacterium
GAGGGATTCGAACCCCCGACCCGCTGATTACAAATCAGCTGCTCTGGCCAACTGAGCTATGCTGGCAATAATCGCTCGCCAATCGTCGCAAAAAACCACGAAAAGACGCGCAAAACTAATGTCAAATCTTAACAATTCAGGACGTCCCTGAAAAGTGACTGCAAAAATAGGCTTTTTACCCCAATAAGGAAACGTTGTTTTACAGTTTTTTTCTTGAGCCTATTCCTTTGATTTAGGATGGGCATTCTGATACACTGATCTTAGCCTATCTATACTGTTGTGCATATATATTTCTGTGGCTGATAAATTAGCATGGCCCATGATTTCTTTAATCGCATTTAGCTCGGCACCCTGATTGGCAAGATGGGTGGCAAAACTATGCCTCAGAATATGTGGACTTCTTTTTTTAACTGTGCTTACTGTTGACAGCTGGGCATGGACTATATTATATATCAACTTAGGGTATGACTTCTTGCCCTTACTTGTTGTGATGAGGTATTTGGATTCATTTAATTGCTCAGATTCCTTCAATTCTTGGTAGAGTTTAATTGATTCGATGAGTTTGTGGCTGATAGGAATGATCCGCTCCTTATTCCCCTTACCTAAGACTTTAATGTGCCGCAAGGAATAATTGATATCCGATTCTCTTAGATTAATTAATTCTGAACGACGAATTCCAGTGGTATACAGCAAGTCTATGACTAATTGATTTCTGACACTTTCGAAATCGTTCTGATCGATCTCTCGATCCAACAAATCTTCTATTCGCTCTTCTCGTACTACGACTGGCAACCTTTTAGCAATCTTCGGAGCGATTACTTTAGCAGTAGGGTTGCTTTTAATATGGCCAGACTTTTTCAAATACTTAAAGTAACTTTTGAGAGTTGAGATCTTACGATTGACAGTCTTGGCGGTATAGTTGTCTTGCATCAAATGAACTATCCAAGATCTTACATGAAAATGCTTCAACCCAATTTCATCTGTCATTTCTAACTGAGCAGTAAGATAGACTGAGAACTGTTCGAGGTCATTTGTATAGGATCGCACTGTATGGTCTGAATATCTACGCTCATATCTGAGGTATTTTTCAAAACTCACCAGCCACTTCATATTATAATTTTCTATAATATATCAATAACCATTCCTAATTATCTATTTGGAACATGCTAGGAGCACTATCATTAGACAAAGCAATAAGATAATTTTCGCCTCCGATCTGGATAGACTGTAGCTCTTTAGTATTACCCGCGGCATAAAAACAATAGTCTGGGCACGAGCCTGCCTCATAGCCAGACACGCCATCAGAAAGCAGCACCAAGCCTGTACCAGCATCCAATCGAGGCGTTTCTACTTCAGTGTTGTAAATATTACCAAGTAGCAAGAGATCATCAACATTGTCAGCATTGACATCCATAGACAGTCCACCCAGTGCTGGGAAAGCCTGCGCTTGATGTGGCAAGGATTGTACTTGATAGCTGCCGTCTGACTGTGCAATTAGTATAACAGATTCGAAAGTCACAACTTCCCGCGCATAGGCGTTGGAAACTTCATCCTTGCCATATATATCTATAATAGATGCATTAGCAAACTCATTGTAGGTTTCAAATTTCTCTGCAATGAATGGCATCTGCTGGCTTGAGCACTCTCGACCACGCACAGGCACTTCTTCATTTTTGTAATGACTAGTCAACACAATATCTATAGTGCCTGTCTCATCAAAATCTTCGGCATAGATCTTAAATGGCTTATCCTTGGAGGCTTTGTGTTTGATATTCTTTCCGACATTGCCGACGACAAAATCATCCATGCCATCTCCATTTATATCAGTGGAGGTAATGCTATACCACCAACCAGTAAGTCCAGATAGATT
>CAZDHV010000442.1:0-1838 GCA_964505335.1 uncultured Saprospiraceae bacterium
CTTGGTATGGGGATTAAAGCTTCGCTTTAATCTTGGGGTTATGCAGGGACACTGATATCGGTATTGTGTACCATAGTGTGATAAGGGATAAAAACCTCATATCCTTTATCGACGAAGTATGTTTTGGTCTCTGATTCGGACATTTTAGAAGCTACCATCACGAAATCGCCTCCCCAGGCACCTAAGGATTTAATCGAACCCTCGAAGTCTGAAAAACGAACATCCTTTACACAGTCCATCTTAAGCTCCTTGCCTAACAACTTCTCATGAGCATCCATGGTATTCATGAATTCTTTGAGTGTCTTATCTGACAGGGCTTTTTCCGTAAGTACAGTGACTTCTTTGGCGAGTGCTTTTCGCCTTTTGACATTTTTGGAATAATGATAGATCGCGGACTCACTGCTTTGCTTATTGCCTAAATACACAAAGTATACTTGCGACATAAACCTAGGATCAAAATCGATCTCCTGATAATTGAGCTCATCCTCACGAAGCTGATAGGTAATCGGACCGTCTGCTTCGGCACAGGCTATATCATAACCGCTACCAGATGAAACCTTAAAATGTAAGTGAAATGGATTTATTTGTGCCCAGTTAGCAACATTGTTGATCAATGTACTACTTGAGCCTAAGCCCCATGTAATGGGAAAATCGATTTTATTGATGGCCTTGAAGCCATTCCACTTATTAAGAAACTCTGTATTATATCTTACTGCGCCCTTGAGGAGTTTCTGTATGAACTTAGATGTTCCCTCGTCAGAGGTGCGAACGGCAGAGAAATCGTACAATGAAATTTGGGATTCAAACCACAACTCCCCGTCTTGATCATAACACTCCCAGATCAAGTCAGAACCTCTATGAGGCTTAATTTCTAATGACTGGCCTTTTTTACAAGGTATAGCAACGGCCTTAGCTCCGTCGATAACAGCGTACTCACCAAAGAGTAGCAGCTTACCATGACTGTTATACAATTTTTTAGACACCAGCTAGACTTATTCCAGCCGAAGATAGAAATATATCAATACATGAAAATAATTTGCATATGAAATTTTTAATTATTTATAAGTCTATCATTTGAAGAAGCTCTAAAATGGTTAAAATTAAGTACGCCGTGTATTGAATTATGGATGCATTTCAAATGCAACTCGCACTGCCACTTTTACTGTGATTTCTCTAAAGTTTTCATAGTCTACAGCGGGAGCTCCAGTATCATTATATGAGGCTTTGAGTGCTCGTCCTTCTGCTTGAACAAGGGGCTTTATTCCGGCATTTTGATCTATTTCAATTATGCTGAGCGGCCGACCAAGCTTTTGATCATACACTTCAGCAAGAGCCAGCGCCTTTTGTTTTGCTGACCGCAATGCTTCTTTTTGTGCGGATATCTTATGTTGATCAATATTGTGATTCACCAGTTTCGTAATGTTCATGCTCTTAATCCCACGGGTTTTAAGCGTATTGCTGAGCTCGTTCGTGCTAGCGACATCTGATAGTTTCAAGTCGATGCTTTTGCTAATCAAGAAGTCCTTACCTCTATGTCTCCAGTGATTGCCAGACTGCTTGAGCGTAATCTGATTCAGGTCAATCCCTTGGGCTTTAAGCTCATTGATGAGGTCATTTTCGATGGAAACAATATCAACTTTCGTTTTATAGTCTTCCCATTTCTTTCCCTCAAATTCTTCTTCCCAGTATTCTTCAAAGTTGATTGTGAAGTGTACTTCATCTGGTTCAACGATCATGGTATGTTCGCCTGAAACCTCAATAGTTTGAATAGGACTTGATGTGTTTTGTGCCATAATGATAGAGCTGAGTGTAACTATTAATGTGGTTATTATCGTTTT
>CAZDHV010000443.1:0-1815 GCA_964505335.1 uncultured Saprospiraceae bacterium
TGTTAGGGTGAGACTGGATCGAGAGCATCTTGCGCACGTCGAGAATCTTTAGCAAGTAGGGTATAGAGGTATATTCATCGAGGTAGTCCCACGATTTATTGACAGAAATCTGCGCCCTCCCCCTAGGATGTACACCAATCCAATATTCTGCATGTGGTTCCTTGTCTGCATTGCTTTGACCAAGTAACTTAGGTATGTATTCATGGCCTCCCCATGCATAGTTTTGGATGGTGCCTTTGAGTGGGTATATACCTTCAAGTTGATTACGCTGGCTCATCGAGAGATATGCATTGATCAAGCCATTGGTAGAGGAGTCATGGGTATCTACATCTTCTGCTTGAGACAATTCAGGTAATATCTTCTTAGCCAATTCCTTACCCAATTGTACGCCCCACTGATCAAAGCTGTAAATATTCCAGATGTATCCTTGTACAAAGATCTTGTGTTCATACATGGCGATGAGCTGCCCAAGGGTATAGGGTGTCAATTTCTTAACTAGTATTGAATTGCTTGGTCGATTTCCTTCAAATATCTTGAAGGGTACGATGTCCTGATAATCTTTTTCCTTAGCCCCTTTTGACTCGAAGTCTGCTATCACATCTGCCCGTGACTTGCCTTGCATGAGCGCTTCTGTCTGAGCAAAGAAATTGGACATCAACATATCATGATGATCCGCAAGAGGATTATGAGACTGCGCAGCAGCGATAAAATCACACGGTATAATCTTAGTGCCTTGATGGATCAATTGATAGAATGCGTGCTGACCATTGGTGCCTGGCTCTCCCCAGATGATAGGTCCTGTCTGATAGGACACTTGATCACCATTGCGATCAACTACCTTACCGTTGGACTCCATATTAGCTTGTTGGAAGTATGCGGCGAATCGATGTAAATACTGATCATAAGGCAAGATGGCTTCACTTTCCACCTCATAGAAGTTGTTATACCAGATGCCTATTAGCGCTAGGATGACAGGTATATTACTTTCATATGGAGAAGTCCGAAAATGCTCATCCATATCATGCAATCCATCCAGCAACTCCATAAAAGCATCAAAACCAATCGTCAATGCGATCGACAACCCTATGGCTGATGAGAGGCTGTATCTCCCGCCAACCCAATTCCAAAATTGGAATATATTTCGTTCGTCAATGCCAAATTCTGTAACACCTGGAATATTAGTGGATAGTGCGATGAAATGTTTAGCGACATCCTTATGTTGTGCCCCACTACCTAAGAACCAATCTCTCGCAGTATGTGCATTTCGCATCGTTTCCTGCGTGGTAAATGACTTGCTGGCGATTATGAATAGGGTTGTCTCTGGATTTACTTTCTTAAGGGTCTCGGCGATATGGGTACCATCAACGTTAGAGACGAAGTAAGTCTGAATGCCCTCGACAGCGTATGGCTTCAAGGCCTCGGTCACCATCACTGGCCCGAGATCAGATCCTCCGATACCTATGTTGACCACATGAGTAAAGGTTTTATCGGTGTATCCTCTCTTGGTTCCATTATGGATATGCTCACAGAATGACTGCATCTGTTCTAACACCTTGCGCACCTCTGGCATCACGTCTTGACCATCAAAATGGATCGGTCTCTCGGATCTATTACGTAGGGCAGTATGAAGTACCGCTCGTCGCTCAGTGACATTGATCATGTCTCCATCAAACATAGACTTGATACCTTTGTCCAGATCAAGTTCTGCAGCCAATTCCATCAGAGCAGTCATGGCCCGATCAGATAATCGGTTCTTAGAGAAATCTATCAGGATGTCCTTGCGATGTATCGAATAGTTATCGAAGCGCTCCGGAT
>CAZDHV010000444.1:0-1814 GCA_964505335.1 uncultured Saprospiraceae bacterium
TCTTCCTTTTGCACCGTCTCTTCTAATGTTCCATTATTCAAGACACAGATCTCATCACAGTTCTCCTGAAGGGAGGAGAAGATATGCGAAGAAATGAGGACTGTTTTACCTGCTGACTTAAGCTTTTGGATAACAGCGGAGAGGATGATATTGCTCTGTATGTCAACACCATTAAATGGTTCGTCGAGGATGTAGATGTCGTTCTTTTGCAGGAGTAAGGCCATGAAGGCGAGCTTTTTAAGCATGCCCGTCGAGTAGTGCTCGATATATTCATGTAAGGGTAACTCAAACATATTTTGTTCCTCATAATCTTCTCGCTGAATACCTCGAGCCGTACAGTGGAGTTTAAGATATTCCCATCCAGTGATAAAGCTCATCGTGATAGGATTAGTATAGAGGAATCCGAGCTTCGCATTTGACCCATCTCTGCCATAAGAGATCTCTCCATCATAAGATAGTAGACCTGCGATGCATTTAAACAAGGTTGTTTTGCCAGCGCCGTTTTTACCTACCACGCCATAAATATTGCCTGGGTCGAAGGAGTAATTGATTCCCTCTAATACCGATTTAGAGCCATAGCTCTTATGCAGGTCCATAATCTCAATCATGATAGTAGGGGTATCAGTTTATTCTCAGCTAGACGAAAATATCTTATGGATAATATCGCCATAAGCGGTGGGCACATTAGGCTAATAATGAAAACAATTGCTTTTACAAGAGATAACTCACGAGGATAAGAAGAGTACTTAGTCAATATGCCAAAACCTTGATAACATAGACCAATGAGATATGCGATCAATATGAGGAACCGCTGCTCTGTATAGGTATAGAGCATGATTGCTACAACGGGTAGTATAAGGACAGAAACTGCTATAAATGAGATTTTCAGTTTATGTAGCAAGAAAGATCGAACCGACTTGGTATAGATCCAGATAAAATAGTGATGCTCGTTCCTCATTAAAAATGACATTCCTAATAGGCTTAGGGAGATCAAACAAACCATGCTGAGGTTGAAATTTTGTACAGCTATAGATTGACCAAAAACAAAATAGAAGAGGACAATTAGCCATAAGTTCTTCCGGAATCCTATGGTATACTCAAAAACTAATCTTCGATATGGTGTGGGTATCGCCCAACTAATGCCTTGCTTGAATCTCATGAGTGCACTGCCTACAGAAAGCACTAACATCACTAAAGCCATCCACCACTGCGCCTCGTACAATAAGTAGAGCACAAATGGGGATGCAACGATCAGATTCTCATATGCTCTGATCTGGCGAGACTTTGCCTGACCATACAACAGATGTATCATTTCATTGCGGCCAGTATCACTCAATTTCAGAATGATGCTCATGCCCAAGGCAATCAAGATATAGGCGGCATATGATGTCTTGTAAAACAACAGTTGTGCCCCAACGATGAATAGTAGGCTGGCTATTACGACACCGACAATAGGGTGGATGCCTATATAGTCAAACCAGCGCTTAAGTCTGATGAGTTGTAATTCAAAATGATAATTCACAATACAAATATGGCCTTAGCTTCTGTCAATCAATGGCATAACGAAGATGAGAAATGCTATAGAGAGCAGGCAATGTTTTTAGATCGAGTAACTCAGAAGATAGATCAAGGACTTATTGTATCTGCTCTGCGTATGGTATCCCATAAGCAATAAACAAGCATAGTAAGACAAAGAATATTAGAGGCCATTTGAAAAGATTCAGAACCGAGACCGCAGAGAATTTTTCCTTATCCCAATCTGTTGTGAGCACTTTACCAAGTGCCTTTAGCAGTGTAACAACAAACCCACCTCC
>CAZDHV010000445.1:0-1814 GCA_964505335.1 uncultured Saprospiraceae bacterium
GAACTTAATCCCAACTGTGTGGCTATCTGCCTATAGACATCTGAATAGCTGGCGTCAAACTGGTAGGATTCTCCTTCTATGGTAAAGGATAGCTGCCTTGCATGCAATAGCATACTTGTCATATTCCATTGAGCTTTAAAGAATCGATTTTGCTTGTTACATCCATGAGGGCGATCGCCGATGATGGGATGTCTGAGATGGGCGAGATGTTTGCGGATCTGATGGAACCGCCCGGTCTTAGGTGCGCACTCGATGATGGAATATCGGGAGCTGTCATAGCGCCCTGATGATATGGGAATCTCAGATTGTCCCAGTAACCTGAATGTCGTGACAGCCTCTTGCTCTACACCATTTTCATTAATCAAGGAATGATCTAATTCTAATTCTTCCGATTGAAAGTGGCCACGGACGATAGCGATGTATGTCTTCTGGACCAGATGGTTGTCAAACTGGTATCTGATCTGCCTTAATGCCTCTTTCTCTAGTGCAAATACTAATACACCCGATGTCTTGCGGTCGATACGATGCGCAGTGTAGAGATACGCCCCTATCTGATGTTTCAAGGTGAACAATGCAGATTCTGTTGCATCTCGGGCCATTGGTGTCGGATGGACGATGAGGCCATGAGGTTTATTGATGGCAACGAACTTGTCATCTCGATATATAATCTCTAATGCTTGTGCCACTAATACTGATCCAGTTTAATCATCAAATATGGCGAAAGGAATCCCAAAA
This sequence comes from uncultured Saprospiraceae bacterium, assembly GCA_964505335.1. Lineage (GTDB taxonomy): Bacteria > Bacteroidota > Bacteroidia > Chitinophagales > Saprospiraceae > GYS-P2D. The sequence continues at coordinate 736 of CAZDHV010000445.1, forward strand.
CTATCATGTCTCTTATTGGGCACAAGCATGCAAGGTGTCAATTTGTCAGTATATGTTTGATAATTGCTGTCATTTTGGCATTGTGCATTTGCACATTCCTGCCAAAACGGCCCCAAAACTGGCATGGCACATCCCTTGATCTATGGTTGGCGTCAGATTTTGATAAAAATCACTTTTAAAAACATAAAGTATATATCATATGAATTACACAGCAAGAAGACCAAGAGTACGAGTTAACTCGCAGCCAATCTTTGGCAACCTAATCAATGAGTTTTTTAATACGGCTGTTGGCGATGTCTATAAGAAGGCAGAGTCTAAGCAGTCATTCACCAATCCAGCGGTCAACGTCATCACTTATGATGATCGCACCGTATTACAGATTGCACTTCCAGGATTTAGCAAGAAGGATGTCAACATCACAATTGATCAAGACACCTTGATGATTGAAGGAAAGCAGGATGCGTCTGATGAGCAGGAAGGCACGACAAGCTATAGACTGAGAGAGTTCAACTATGCGGGATTCAAGAAATCATTCGCACTTCCTGAGGACATCGATACAGAGCAGGTGAAGGCCAACTTCAAGTCGGGCATCCTCAAGCTGGAGCTCTTCAAAAAAGAGGAAGCAATACCTCAACCGGCCAGATCAATTGAAATAGCGTAAACCCATTTAATTAAAGTCACACATAAATACAGAATAACATGACACTAGTAAAGTATAGACCCTATAAAGATTTTAAGTCTGTAAATGCAGACAACTTGTTAGACAATCTATTCGGCCATAGCCTATCGGATTTTATCGGAACAGATTTTGTCAACACCGTGCCTTCGGTCAACATCATACAGTCGGACGACGACTACACGATTGAGCTGGCAGCACCCGGATTGACTAAAAAACAGTTCAACATAGAATTGGACAACGATCAGTTGACCATCTCTGCAGAATTAGAGGAAGCAGATGATAAAACTGGTGGCACGTGGAATCGCAAAGAGTTTAGCTATACCACCTTCAAGAGGAGTTTCCACATCTCTGATGAGATCGATCAGGAGAGCATATCGGCTAAGTATCAGCACGGCATCCT
>CAZDHV010000446.1:0-1811 GCA_964505335.1 uncultured Saprospiraceae bacterium
TATTTCTTTGCTTTGGCGTGCAAGATACTTTTGACCCGTTCATATTTAGTAATTAAGTCTGGCATATTATCGCCGACAATCGTTACATGCCCCATTTTGCGGTAGGGCTTCGTGTCGGTCTTACCATAAATATGAGGATAAACCCCTGAGATCGATAGCGTCTCTGACAGACCTTCATAAACTACGGGGCCTGTTTCTCCAGGGTCTCCAAGAAGATTTAAGAGAATAGATTGATGTGTTAACGCTGTGCTTCCCAGGGGTAGACCAAGTATTGCTCTCAGATGATTTTCATACTGAGAGCATACTGTTGATTCAATCGTATGATGCCCACTGTTATGCGGCCTTGGTGCTACTTCGTTGATCAAGATGCCCCCCTTATTGGTAAGGAACAATTCGATGGCCAACAATCCAACGATTTCAAGTTGTTCGGTGAGTTGGTAGGCGAGTGATTTTATCTTGTTAAACTGTTCTACAGTAATATCTGCTGGGCACTGTTGATAACTCAAGATGTTTTGCTCCTGGTCAAAGACCATTTCAACAGGATCATAGGTCACTATTTCACCAGAAGTACTTCTGCAACTGATAATGGCAATTTCTTTAGCTATATCAACTTTCTCTTCTATGAGAAAATTGGTTTTGAAGCCATTTTTGAGGAGTTCTTCTTGAGAGGATATTGATTGCACTCCTCGTCCGTCGTATCCTCCTGTCCTAGCTTTCTGTATAAAAGGATAGTCCCAGATACCTTCCTTAATATCCGAGAGAAGTGTATCCGCATGATCGTAGTTTTTGAATCTACTCGATTTGAACCCATGATCTTCGTAAAATTGCTTCTGTAGGCCTTTATCTTGGATCAGAGAGATTATGTGAGGTTGAGGATATACTTGGACAGATGACTGCTCAAGGGCTGTTAGCGCTTCAGTATTGACCCGTTCTATTTCTATACCTAAGACATCATAATGACTGCCAAACTTCTTCACATCATCGAGATCTGTGATATCTCCAGTGACAAATGATGGGCATACTAAGCCACCAGGGCTCTTGCTACTGCTATCCATTAAGGTGATGTCCAAGCCTAATCTACTACCAGCTTGGATTAACATCTTCCCTAATTGCCCTCCGCCTAATATTCCAATTTTTATGTCCATAAGCTTATCTTGCCGCTATATAATAATAGTAATGGCGAAAGTATTAATTAAGAATGGATTGGTGATAAATCGAGGTGAGTCAGCCGTCAGAGATCTACTAATAGAAAATGATCGAATCATAAAGGTTGGTAATGACATTTCTGATGACAGTGCTAAGGTAATTGACGCCAGCGACAAGTGGGTGATGCCTGGGATAATTGATGACCAGGTTCACTTCAGGCAGCCGGGTTTGACGCATAAAGCCAACCTGTACACAGAGTCGAGAGCGGCACTCGCTGGAGGTGTTACGTCCTATATGGAAATGCCCAATACTAAGCCACCAGCAGTCACACAACCGGAGCTTGCTAAAAAGTACGTTGCTGCTGCAGCGTCTTCGATCACAAACTATTCATTCTACATGGGCGTCACTAATGACAACCTCAAAGAAGTCCTGAAGACTGATCCTGAGCAAGTCTGTGGTGTGAAGATCTTCATGGGCAGTAGTACGGGCAATATGCTCGTAGATAATGAACGAGCTCTCGATGAGGTATTTGCTCAATGCAAAATGCTGATTGCAACTCACTGTGAGGACGAAGAAACAATTAGACGCAATCTTGAAGAACACAAGGCATTAGGAAGAGAATTGACAGCGCTTGATCACCCTGTTATACGATCTCGTGAAGGCTG
>CAZDHV010000447.1:0-1803 GCA_964505335.1 uncultured Saprospiraceae bacterium
AAATTAAATGCAACTATGTTGCATTTAATTGCAAAAGATTGATCACCTTTATCCTGAGTCTTATGAGAGCACTAGATATAATGGGGCGAGGGTCGTTGAAGGCGTTTCGGATCACACTTTTTTTGGTTCTATTCCTATATGCAGGGTCGTCAATGGCTCAGTCAGACTTATCATGGGATATACTGAGTGATGTTACCTTTGAAGAACAATATCTCGAGGAATCTGATACCTATTGGTTGATTCCTTCTTTCGGAGATTTTATCAAGCTTTACGAGCGACAGGAGGTCAGTATAGAGGGTTATTTGATTGTCATTGACATAGACGAAAACTTTTTTGTCCTTTCCAAGTATCCTTATTCTGCCTGCTTTTTCTGTGGGGCTGCTGGTCCTGACTCAATAGTCGAGTTGCAATTAGATCAGAAGCTACGAGGAGTGCAGACTGATCAGAAAGTTCGTGTAAGAGGACGATTAAGTTTGAACAAGTCGGATATTGAGCACTTTAATTATATCCTCACACAAGCATCAGTAATTGAATGATGAAAGGGGGACAAAACTTCATGACGAAATCGATTTTTAATTCGGATTATCTAGGAGCAGCAGCCAGCGGCTTATGCATTATACATTGTCTTTTGACACCAGTGCTATTTGTTGTTCAGGCATCAAGCTCCTTGACTTGCTCAGAGATCAGTCCAGGCTGGTGGAGTGCTATAGATTATCTTTTTTTGGTAGTGACTTTTTTTGCGATACGTGCTACGACTAGATCCACCACTTCTGGATGGATAGCTCAGGCTTTGTATCTGTCATGGGCATTCCTCGCAATAGTAATAGTCAACGAATCTTTACATCTCCTACCCTTGTCTCCAATGATCAAGTATATACCTGCCGGACTATTAGTCACGCTGCATCTGTACAATTTAAAATACTGCCGGTGTGAGGATGATGTATGTGTTGAATAATCGAGTATGAGTAACGAAATGATACGACCAGTTACTATTCTTACTGGTTTTTTAGGAGCGGGCAAGACAACTTTTCTCAATGATTTGCTGCAGCGGAATCCGAATAAAAAGTATGCCATCATAGAAAATGAGTATGGCAAGGAGAGTATCGATAGCGAATTAATACTCAGGGCGGAGGATGGTATTATTGAATTGAACAACGGATGTCTATGTTGCACCCTGAATGAAAATCTCTATGACATCCTCAATACGCTGCATCAACGTCGTGAAGAATATGATGAGGTCATCATAGAAGCTACAGGAGTCGCCGATCCCCGAGGGCTTGCAGATCCTTTTCTCAACAATTATAGTATTAAGAAGCAGTTTCCATTGAATAGGATAATCTGTTTGGTAGATGCGGAGCAAGTTGAAGATCAGTTAAGACTTACTGAAGAGGCAATACATCAGATTACATATAGTGATGTACTGATCGTGAATAAGATAGATTTGGTCTCGATAGATCATATCAATAAACTGAAAGAGCTGCTCAATGGGCTAAACCCTCTGGCTGAGATAATCCAAGGCTCAAAAGATGGCTTCCCCTCTATCGAGCAGACTGCTCACAATACCGATCTGGATGAAGGCATATTTAATCCGACAAAGGCAGAGTCGGTAACATCGTGGCCTGTTACTAAACCCCACGAGCACCACCATCATGATCATACAGATGGTGTGGTATCACATATGATCGTATTTGATCAACCATTTGATTATACGATGTTACACGTCAGGGTACTAGGGTTCTTGGCATTTCAGGCAGAAGGGCTATATCGTATGAAAGGATTGATATGGGTGAGCCATTCTGATCA
>CAZDHV010000448.1:0-1796 GCA_964505335.1 uncultured Saprospiraceae bacterium
GAAAGTTCGGGAGTAGCCTTGTCACGATCACTAGGAATCGGAAAGGGATCAGTAACGCTCGATGACCTGGATAAAGCTGAGGTCATCATGATCTTGGGCCAGAATCCAGGCACCAATCATCCTCGGATGCTGACAGCGCTTCAAAAGGCTAAAGAAAAAGGAGCTAAGGTCATCACCATCAATCCTCTGGAGGAAGCAGGATTGAAGCGTTTTCGAAATCCACAGCGGGTATCGGATATGCTCGGCCAAGGTACCATGATAACGGATGTATACCTCAAGGTTAGGATTAATGAAGATGTCGCTCTCCTTAAAGCCATGCAAAAGGAACTCCTGTCAAATGATCAACACCTCGATCAGAACTTCATTAATGAGAAGACAAGCGGCTTTGACAACGTCAAGGCAGATTTGGCAACTCATGAGTTAGCAGAGCTCATCGACAGATCGGGCGTGTCGCAAGAGTCATTTGATGCATCAATGGAGATCCTAAAGCCCGCAAAACGGATCATCATCTGCTGGGCGATGGGTCTGACGCAACATAAGAATGGCATCGACAATATCCATGAATGTGTCAACCTGCTTCTGATGAAGGGCGCTATCGGCAAGACTGGCGCTGGCACCTGTCCAGTTCGGGGACATAGCAATGTCCAAGGAGATCGGACGGTAGGCATCAATCATAAGATCAATCCAGCTCAACGCAAGGCGATCGCAGAAGTCTATGGCTTCGAGCCACCGGCAAAGCACGGTGTAGATGTAGTAGAGTCTATTGTCGCCATGCACGAAGGAAAAGGCAAGGTATTCATGACCTTGGGAGGGAACTTCATCACTGCCGCTTCTGATACGCACTATACCGTAGATGCTGTCGAGTCCTGCGAACTAACCGTACATGTCTCTACCAAGCTTAACCGTACTCATCTGCATCCTGGCAAGGTAGGATTGATATTGCCGACTTTAGGACGATCAGAACTGGATAAATCCAAGGGGCAGACACGATATGTAACCGTCGAGAATAGTATGGGTAAAGTTCAGCCATCAAAGGGCGCTCTCGAGCCTATAAGTAACAAATTGATGAGTGAGCCGACGATCATTTCCACATTAGGACAGGCGTGTTTTGGCGATAGTGATCATATTCCATGGGTGAACTATGCCACAGATTATGGAGCTATTCGGTCAGATCTTTCTAAGGTGGTGAGTGGCTTCACAGATTACAATGAGCGTACAGCAGATGGCAAGGAGTTCTATCTACCTAATAATGCGAGAGTAGGAGACTTTTCTAAGTTACCTGATGGCAGAGCGCAGTTTACCGTATGTGAGTTGCCAGATCATGGACTTCAAGATGGAGAGTTGTTGATGATGACAATCAGATCGCACGACCAGTTTAATACGACGATATATGGTTTGGATGATCGCTATCGAGGCATCTATGGCGAGCGCCGCATCGTGATGATTAATCCTGTCGATATGGAGCGCCTTGGTCTCAAGGCTCAGGATAAGATCCGATTGCAATCTAACTATGACGGCCAGATCCGTGAAGTGCAAAACTTCTTAGCAGTGCCATATGATATCCCCGTGGGCAATCTGGCGAGCTACTTCCCAGAAACTAATCCGCTCATCCCGATCCATGAATATGCCCGAGATAGCCAGACACCAATATCTAAGAGTGTGCGGGTTGCGGTTAGTAAGATGTAGGTATTAAACAAAAAGAAGATTTGCAATGGGCCGACTATTATTAGTAGTACTATCTATCTTTTTAATTTGTTGCTATGGTGCAACTAATCAAGTCAATCACTCCAACCTAG
>CAZDHV010000449.1:0-1794 GCA_964505335.1 uncultured Saprospiraceae bacterium
AATTATTCTGCCATCTCATTACTGAACTGCATATCATAGAGCTCCTTGTATCTCCCGTCGGCAATCTGGACCAATTCGTTATGATGTCCATGCTCCACCACTTTGCCATGATCCATGACAAGGATGGCATCAGCGTGCCTGATGGTCGACAATCTGTGAGCAATAATAATAGAAGTCCTCTTTTCGATCAGTTTTTCGATAGCATATTGAATCACTTCTTCAGTCTCGGTATCAATGGAAGAAGTCGCCTCATCTAAGATTAAGATGTCTGGATCAAATACTAAGGCTCTTACAAATGAAATCAATTGCCGCTGACCAACAGATAGATTTGCACCACGCTCCATAATCATATGGTCATACCCGTCAGAGAGTTTCTGGATGTAGCTATCAGCACCGATCGCCTTAGAAGCCTGCAAGACTCGATCCATAGTGATATTGGGATCATTCAGCGTAATATTTTCTAATACCGACCCATAAAACAAGAATACGTCTTGAAGTACAATAGCCATCCTTGATCGCAACTGGTTGAGCTTATATGTTCTGATGTCTTGGCCATCCACAGCAATCTCACCATGCTCTATATCATAAAATCTACTAAGCAGATTTATGAGTGTACTCTTACCAGATCCTGTACTTCCCACGACTGCCAGTGTCTCTCCTGCATTGACCTTAAAGTTGATGTCTGACACTACATTGTTCTTGCCATCATATGCAAATGACACATCAGAGTATGAGATGTCTCCTTTAAGATCAGTCACCTCTCTGTATCCGTTATCATTAATCTGCTCACGGCTGTCCATCACGTCAAATACTCGATCTGCCGCGACCATACCCATCTGGAGGGTATTAAATTTATCAGCTAGTAATCTAACTGGCCTAAATAGCAAATCTACATACCATGGAAAGGCCAGTAGCGCTCCAATCGAAACTGTATCGCTGATCACATATCTTGCTCCTATATAAACAAGCACTGCAAGTGCCAGGTAGTTAATAAATTCTACTGTAGGAAAGAACACCGCATAGTAATTGATTGCATCTAAGTTGGCTTGAGTATACTTCCGATTGATCTTTTTAAACTTATCCATCTCCTGCTTTTCGGCATTAAAGATTTGTATGATATTCATACCAGTGATGCGCTCCTGGAGGAAAGCATTCATATTGGATAGCTGATTACGAACTTTTTCAAAAGCCACTTTTACCTTTTCTTTAAAGATGTATGTAGCTATCATTAAGAGTGGTAGTGTCATAAGCACTAATAGAGTCAGTTGCCAACTAGTAGCAAACATGATCCCGATTACAGCGAATATGCTCAGCAAATCAGCCACCATAGTAATGATGCCTTGAGTAAAAACGGTATTGATTGTCTCGATATCATTAATAGTTCGTGTCGTTACACGTCCGATTGGAGTCTGATCAAAAAACCTCAATCTTAAAGACAAGATATGTCTGAAGACATCAATCCGAAGATCGCGAATCACATATTGTCCCAGTAAAGAACTGTAATAGATCATAAGGTATCTCAGACCCGAGGTGAGCAATATCACGACGACAAAGATCACAGCGATCTGATATAATCCAGGCATGTCCTTAGGAAGGATATAGTCATCGACCATCACTGATACCAAATAAGGCCGCAACATAGATACCGGCGCCAATATGATTGCCAATAGTATGGTAGACAAAAACAGGAACCTATAAGGGCTCGCAAGCGATACTATCCGGCTAAATAGCCCGAGATCAAACTTCTTTTTCTTTTCTTCTGTCAATGGCGATTATACTCAAAGAAATAACAGA
>CAZDHV010000450.1:0-1792 GCA_964505335.1 uncultured Saprospiraceae bacterium
GTCGATGAAAGACTCGTTAGTAACGTGATTAGCGATCACCCGATGATCGGGTAGGGTGACTAATCTTACGGTATTAGGAGTTAGAACGTCCGAGTGACTATGCCATGCATACTGTCCATCAGGAGAGATGTTATATCTGTTTACCCCACTATAACTTGTAGGGCTAAGTAGGGTGGTGTCCCCCTTGCCAGTCAGATCTACACTATACAGGTATCGCTGGGTTGGATTATCTGGTGATGCCGAGAAGTATAATCTGTCATCGGTTGCAACCGACCATGAAGCTACATCGTAGTTGCCAGGTGTCAATAGCGTCTTGGTGCCATCCTGGATGTTCACTCTGTAGACATGTCGATAGTCATCATTCTCCGTCATTCGCAAGAACGAGCTCCCATCGTCGATGAGTACGAGATCGTTGTCGCCCCAGTTGCTGGCGGTAGCGTCGGGGTAGCTTAAGTCGACCCAAGTCGCTTCATGCTCTTCATATACAATGTTGAGCTCGTTGCTCGATAGATTGTAGAGCCACACCTTGAGATGGTTTTGCTTTCTATTGAGTTGTTGGATGAGGAGTCGATCGGCAGAGATCCATTGCATGGCAGGGATATAATGTTGGTATGGATCTCCCGGAATGCTGATATTCTTGATGTCGCCAGTGCCGATATCGATATAAGATACCGTGCACGATGACGGATCTTCACCGACCTTAGGATATTGTAGCGGAATCAGCTGCGAGTAGATCGAATCCGTATTGTTGATCATGTAAAAGGTCCGAATATCGGATGCATCAAGTTGCCAATAAGCGATGTGTTGACCAGAAGGACTCCACCTAAAACCATCACGGCAGCCAAACTCCTCCTCATATACCCAATCAAAGGTGCCATTGATGATATCTCCTGTACCATCATGAGTCAACTGTGTAATCGCCCCTGTTGTAAATTCCTCTATGTATATATTGAAGTCCTGCACGTAGGCTACGTATTTGTTATCTGCAGAAAACTTAGCGAACATCAGCGAGGACGATGGGAATGATACGCCGAGTTGACTCAGCTGATTATTATCAAAGTCATACACCCAGTAGTCGCCCTTAGTATTGGTCCTCCATACTCTGCTGGTATTGGTAAAAATCAATGCCTTAGAAGCATCTGCTGACAGGGTAAATGAACTAACTCTCAACGCTTTATCATAAGTGGATGGGGTTAATTGATCAGCAGAAAGATAAACCTGTCGCTCTTGAGTAGCAGTTTGATATTTGATGAGTTCATTCCCTTCCTCACTGCGCTCTACGATTACGTATGACTGGCCATTGTCGGTCCATTGTATAGGTGTCATGCGCTCCTGATTGAACTCTGATGACGCATAGATGCGATCAATGGTGAGCAGAGCTGGATCTTGATCCTCTTGAGCACTCACTTGTGGAAGTGCCATGACTATCATGGCTACAAGGGTACATAGAATTGATAGACTCTTGATAATCGAGCGTGACTTGAGTTGAGCTGAATAGGGTCTTATCTGCATGTCTTGGATTTGATGTTTTTATAAATGGGATTCTGCAATTCCCAATGTACTGTATTATCGATAATTCAGTGCGCACCAAGTTGTGGCATTGTCTGATATAAGGCGATGTTGGACGGGTTGAGTAACAGGCCATTATGAACAAGGGGTTAAAACCCCTTGAAATGGATAGATTGTATACCATGTGCACATTGTCTTTTATGCTTTGATTATGGGATTAAATCCCCCTGAAATGGATAGATCGTTACTCCCAATGGACTGCTGCCCATTGAAATCTCTGCAC
>CAZDHV010000451.1:0-1785 GCA_964505335.1 uncultured Saprospiraceae bacterium
CTTATCTCCAAGGCCGGATCGCTTTATGTGCGCTTAATCACGTTCATGCCTATTAAGGATGCCACGGCAGGATTTATATGCTATTCAAGCAGATTCTTAAATGCCATCAATCTTGACAAGGTCGGGCTGAAGGGATACGCCTTTCAGATTGAAATGAAATATATTGCTTGGAAGCTTGGCTTTAAAGTGGGCGAAGTACCGATCATATTTAAAGATCGTGAGCTCGGCACTTCTAAGATGCATATGGGCATCGTCAAGGAGGCCATAACTGGAGTCCTCAAATTAAGAATGCGAAACATCAAGAAGTATTACACCAAGTAATCGCCTTGCTAATTTTCTCGATCCCGTCGCATAAGTTAAACAAGGCCTGAGTGTCGTTGATTAGTCCCTGCTATGACCAAAAAGTTGACATTTTGTTCAACATCTATGTCATTAATTCATTCATATTCGCACCTCAGCAATATTAAGTCATTGTTAACTGAATATTATGCGATTGTTAAGTGCGGTGTTTTTCGTGATCTTTTTTGCAGGTGTGATAATTGCTCAGGAGACTACGGGGAATCTCTCTGGGATTGTAGTTTCAACAGATGGAGAAGAAGTTCCGTCCGCTACCTTAACACTTGTTAATCTCAGCACCAATGAGAAACTATTCACTACAAGCCAGATATCAGGCAACTACAAGTTTCTGAACATTACTCCTGCAACCTACACTCTTGAGGTTCGGTTTTTAGGATTTGATACTTATCTGAATAACAGCATCCAAATACAATTGGGTAAGGAAACTATTCATGATATTATGATGGTAGAATCAGGAATAGATCTGGGTGAGGTGACTGTAATCGGCGAAAGAGCTACAGCGGAGTCAGAGCAGTATCTTACCGAGGAGCGGATAAAGCAGACGCCCACGATTTTTAGAAGTATACAAGAGTTACAGCGGACCAATCCAGAGAATAACCTCAATTCGTTTCAAGGAGCAAGTAATCGCTTCAATAACCTCAATATAGACGGTGTAGCTACCAATGATATAATTGGCTTTCAAGAGCCTGCCAGTGGAGCAGCGGGATCTCAAGCTAATGGAACACCTGGTAGTCTTGCTAAGACACAGCCCATTGGGTTTGGTGCGATCAAAGAGTTGTCTACTAAGACAACACCATTTGATGTGAGTATCGGCAACTTCAATGGTGCCAGTATTAATGTCATTACTAAGAATGGCACCAATGAGTTTAAGAATAGCATCTTCGGTTTTATCAATAATAGAGCGACAACAGGTAGGAGACTTAATGGCGATGACATAGAGGTTCCCCAGTTTTCTGACTATCAGGTAGGGTTCAACAGTGGCGGACCACTGATTAAGGACAAACTATTCTACTTCGCCAATGCAGAGTTCGCTCGATCTGATATTCCTCTTGTAAATAGTCCCGGATCCTTAGGGTCTAATATTTCAGTAGAAGAAGTACAACAGATTAGAACTCACCTCCTCGATAACTTTGATTACGATCCAGGTGCATTTGAGAGCGCCAGCAATATCATCCAGAGCAGTAAGTTCTTCTTGAGATTTGATTATCTCATTAACGATAAGCATAAACTGACACTCAGGAATAATTTCGTAACGGGCTTCGCTGACAATCTCGAATGGAGTCAGGCCATTTTTAATTTTGGCAATCAAGGATTCCGACATAACAATACGACTAACAGCACTGTGCTGGAACTCAAGTCCAATTTTGGTGAAGTATATAATAAGTTTAATGTCAGCTTCAATAGAGTGGTAGAGGGTCGCACCTTCGA
>CAZDHV010000452.1:0-1764 GCA_964505335.1 uncultured Saprospiraceae bacterium
CTTTTTATAGACCTAGATGTTCGCAGGAACATGTTTGTCTAAACATATTCAATTGGATTAAAAATGAAGTCTTTATCTCTTTTTCTTGCTACGGCACTTACTTACCTTATGCTGATATCCGGAGTACAAGCAAACAATGCTATCGATATCAGATTTTCGACACCGATAATAGACCAAAATACACAAACAGCATACGTCAATATTCAACTGAAGTCAACAGATGACGCTTTGGTATTGGCTGGGCAGAATTACCGTATCTTCTACAACACAGATGTATTAACACTCAATGAAGAGTTGAGCGATACCAAGTTGCCAGTTGGGAAGTACACGGATATCCTTTTTACTAATACTGTGGAAAATGTAAAAGCCTCAGGCATTGGAGCTCTTGACTTCGATGATAATATGGGTTTTTCAAACTTCTCGATAGATCTTTTGGATCAAGTTGACGGTGGAGTTACGATTAACGCAGGAGACGAGTGGACAACAGTAGCTACTTTAAACTTCACTATTACTGATGACATAGATGATATGCAGTTAGTTTGGGGACGTGAAGATAGAAGTGAAGAGTACGCTACAGCTTTTGTAGAAATGGCAGAGTGGGTATCACCACGAAAAATTGCTTCTCTTAACGTCAATGAATATCACGACCTTGACTTCACGTACGAGGGAGCAGAAGAGTTAGATATTATGACGTTTGAGTTTGGGCCTAACCCAACTACAGAGTTTGTAAATATTTCATTTGGACAACCGCTTACATCAAATGCTGAATTAAGATTCATCAACATGAAAGGTCAAGTATCAAAGAGAGTAGATCTCGATGCTGGATCAACTAATACCCAAGTATTCATGACTGATGTGCCAGCAGGTAACTACGTAATCGAAGTGAAAGACGAGGTTAACAATGTTGTTGCAAATAACAGATTATCTGTGCTGAAGTAACTACTATCAATGAAAATTATAAAAGGGCTAAACGTTCAATGTTTAGCCCTTTTTTTGTTTGGTATCAACTCAATAGATATCTCTGTCGTACCTCCTGCGACATGGAAAAAGAGAACATCGTTTTAAGTTTTGTCCCGGGTACCTCAGCCGAGCAGAAAAAGCCTTACTCTTCCTCCTTTGCGCTTCTGCGTGCGATCTTTTCTCGCTAAGACGCAAAGTCGCCAAGCTTTTTCTATATCAACCCTTAAATCTTTCTCCTTCTTCTTTTAGACTATCCTATAGTGCCGTCATGGCTTCATCACCATTAAAACCCCGACGGGGTGACAATATAGATATGTGATTAAGAAATTCAATTAAGATTTAAGCGAGGAGTAGAAAACAAAATCGAGTAGAGCCTCAGTAGACTCTACTCGTAAAATAAGTGTCTCTATTTATTCCAATCCCGCAATCTTAATAGGATGGGACTGCTACGTGTATAAGGTATTTAGCTCACGAACTCTAAGCTATTCTTAATGAACTTGGACATCTCCTCTCCCTTTAGCATGCCTTGATTAAGCCTTGCCAAGTCATAGAGATAGCTCGCGAACTTTTCTTTTTTATCGGCCGAGCGCATCTTACTAAGCTTTTCGGCAACAAGAGGATTGTTAGTATTGACTACGACGTTAAAGATTTCGGGCATATCACTACTTCCCATGCTTTGCAGATTTTGCATTTCCATCATCCGTCTCATGAACTCTGGACGAGTAACAATCACAGGCAGATCTGATGGGGCAAGAGCCTTAAGTTCCAAATTAGGACCGCCTGACTCAGGGAGTATTGATTTGA
>CAZDHV010000453.1:0-1755 GCA_964505335.1 uncultured Saprospiraceae bacterium
GTCAGTCCTCAAAAACTAATCTCCAATCTAGTCTCTGCCGCCTCTTTGTCTGTGTACAGTTGAAACGTTGCTTCATGATTAAGCAATATGTCACGTATTAAAATAAGCCCAATACCTTGCCCATCAGGTTTAGTTGAATAAAAAGGAGTGAACAGGTGCCCCTGTTCTTCATCAGAGATGCCTGGACCATTATCGATAACGGAGAGATGAGGTGATTCTTGACTAGCGATGAGAGTAATCTGTCCAGTATCACCAATTGACTCTATAGAGTTCTTGACGGCATTAATGAGTATCTGCTGAATCTGGCTTTGATCACATCGCATGATAAGTGGAGCTGTCGGCACTACCAGATTGATAGCGATATCAAGTTTAGAAGCTTGAGAGGCCATGATCGACTTTACTCTGATCAGGAGCTCGCCCAAATTAACTTCTTGTATTAAGGGATCTGGTAGACGTACCACATTAGCGAAGTTCTTTACGAATTGTGCAAGATCATCGTTTCTTCTCCTAGCGATCATAAGAGAATCAGAAAGCTCTTGATCCGCCTCATCCTGCAGGCCAAACTCGACAACAGAATCTATGATGGAGTTGACCGCACCCATACTATTATTGACCTCATGCGCCATCATCCTAATTACCTTACCATACGCCAGTTTTTCGCTTTCGAGGAGCTCTTTTGATAGCTCTTCTATCATGATAAATTTTCGTTTGAAGCCCTTATGAATCACGCTGTTAACTTGACATCTGTATCTATTGACATTATCTAATGAGATCAACTCATTTTGACCCATTGGTATTTTTAGAATTTGGCTTATAATATCGCTTTTGATAGTGGACAATGGATATTCACAATCCGTATGATTTAGGGACAGAATTTGTTCTGCTGCTGGGTTCATATCAGTAATATACTCGTCATAGCTGAGCAGTATCATTGCAATCGGAGAAGCCTGAATGATAGACTCAAGAAAGAAAGACTGCTCTTGGGTTTTGACTCGCTCGAGTCTCAGTTTTTCTATCATTTGGTTAAATACATCTATGAGACCATTAATATCGCCACTGCTGGTTTTTAAAAATTTGACATTAAAATCCTCGTCTTTTATCGCATCTACCCCGGACTGCATGAGCTCTATGGGCTTTATAAAATTGATGTAGATCCGGTAGCTCAGTGACAAGGACAATAAGATTCCCACCTCAGATAATAAGAAGTACCACTTCTTATCCGCAAGGACATAATATGCCAGACCCGCTATTATAGCATGTATCAATAAAATGAAAAGGAGGTATTGATATTTGATAGACATCTGATCTGAGGAATAAGTTATTTGACATTGTACTTTTCCATTCGCCGATATAGGCTACTCCTAGTTAGGCCCAACGATCTCGCAGTCTTACTGATTGAATGATTGTGATAAGCCAGCGCCTTCTGGATCATGCGTTTTTCAAGCTCATCGAGTGTAACTTCACCGATATTAGGCAGCGCCAATGTGTTAGTCCTTCTAACAGCTGAAACCATATTATCTTGAAAATCTCTGATGCTCAATATCTTCTTGTCAATAGATAGAAGCACTGTCCGCTGTACTATGTTTCTCAACTGACGAATATTTCCAGGGTAGGTTTGATTTGACAGCCAATCCATTGCTTCATTGGCAATAGCCGGCTCTTCGAGATCATATGAGCTACTTACATTTTTAGTAAAATGTCTGACGAGTACGGGGATGTCTTCTCTTCTTTCATGGAGCGACGGAACATGTATTT
>CAZDHV010000454.1:0-1737 GCA_964505335.1 uncultured Saprospiraceae bacterium
TGCGCTATTCAGTATGTGAATTACGTATAATGGATATTTCGTATGCAACATAGCCGCAACAACTCTGTTATAATATATCTTTGTATACATAAACTTAATAACTCTATAATGAAAGTAACCGTAGTCGGAGCTGGGAACGTGGGCTCAACAGTGGCTAATGTATTAGCACATAAAGATATCGTTAATGAAGTCGTGCTTCTTGATCTTAAAGGAGACATGGCAAGAGGAAAAGCACTAGATAGCTGGCAACAAGCACCTATTGATTATTATAGCACTCGTCTGACGGGTACTGAGAACTATGACGATACTGCTGGATCAGATATCGTAGTAATCACTGCAGGTATTCCTCGTAGACCAGGTATGAGCCGTGATGACTTGATCTCTACCAATGCTAAAATTGTTACCTCTGTAGTCGGTTCAGTATTATCTAAATCCGATAATCCTATCATTATCATCGTTTCGAATCCGCTCGATGTGATGACATATGCCGCTCATAGTGCGAGTGGTTTTGACAGTTCACGAGTATTTGGAATGGCTGGTATATTAGATACGGCTAGATATAGAGCATTCTTGGCTACGGAGCTTAATGTTTCTCCTAAAGACATACAAGCTCTCTTATTAGGTGGACATGGAGATACAATGGTGCCACTCCCGAGATATACTACAGTGGCGGGTATTCCACTAACAGAGCTGCTTGCTGCGGACAAAATAGAAGCAATCGTACAACGCACTAAGAAAGGGGGAGGAGAACTCGTCAAATTGATGGGTACATCTGCATGGTATGCTCCTGGCGCAGCTGCCGCACAGATGGTAGAGGCGATAGTCAAGAATGAAAACAGAATATATCCATGTTGTGTGAAAATGGAAGGGCAGTATGGCCTCAATGACGTTTATTTAGGGGTTCCGGTAACACTTAATAAAAATGGAATTGGTAAAGTCATAGAAATAGGATTAAACGATGATGAGATAGCATTAATGCATCAATCTGCAGATCATGTTAAGAAGGTGATGAATACATTCGATTCCATGAACCTTTCATAATAAAAAAGGTTTCGCCTTTATGCTAGATACAAGCGTAATCGCTTTAGACAATGTTAAGATTAACAACGGACAGGATCTCTTATCTCTGACAGAAGAGGGACCTGTCCTTTTAGTTTTTCTAAGACGTTTTGGCTGTGTGTTTTGTCAGCAAGCCCTCAAAGAGCTCAATATGCTGAGAGAAGGAATTGAATCTAAAGGCTTTACACTATGCTTCGTCCACATGGCTACGACCCAACAAGGGGATGATTATTTTACTCAATTTGGATATACCAGTGTTCTTCATATCTCCGATCCAAGTTGCAAGCTCTATGCCCAGTTCGGTTTAATTAAAGGAAAGTTCAATCAATTATTCGGCCTGCAAGTTTGGCTCAAAACATTTGAGACGGCGATGAAAAACAAGAGCAACATGTTCTCCACATACATCGGTGATGGCTTTCAAATGCCCGGGGTATTTACGCTCCACAAGGGAAAAGTCACTGACAAGTATGTTCATAAGCTTGCTTCGGATAGACCAGACTATCAGAAATTGATCTCGGATAATTATAGCACTTAAGATTTCGTTATTGTATTAGGATGGATGTTACTTTCTTAATATCCATGCCGTTATATCTCAAACAATCGTCCTTGGTATGAAGTCTTTATTCAGTCTTATCGCAGTCATATTTTTTATCAGTTCATCTGCAGCACAAGATTATT
>CAZDHV010000455.1:0-1730 GCA_964505335.1 uncultured Saprospiraceae bacterium
AATAAAAAACATATTGTCCAAGGGAGTGGTGTTGATAGTGAGCTTAACGATATGGGTCTGATGCAGGCTCGACAGTTCTATGACTACTATAAGGATCAGGGCTTTGAGCTGGTGATCAGTTCTAAGTTGAAGAGATCCATCCAAACTGTTCAGCCATTTGTAGAGCAGCTCGGTATCGATTATGAGGCTCATGCTGACATCAATGAAATCTCTTGGGGCGTTCATGAAGGTAAATCTGGTAACCTTCAGATGAAGCAAGCCTATGATAATATGATTACGCAATGGCAAAAAGGGAATTATGATGCTCGCTTAGAGGGTGCTGAGTCTGCCCAGGAATTGGCAGACAGGTGTAATCGATTTATCAACTACATAAAGACACTTAGCCAAGAGAAAATCCTAATATGCTCTCATGGGCGGACGCTTAGATGCCTGATGTGCCTGATGAAAGGTCAGCATCTCAGAGAAATGGAAAATTATGGTCATCATAATGTTGGATTGTTTCAGGTAGAATATGAAGAAGGAGTATTCCAGTTTCTACTTGAAAATGATGTCTCCCACCGCAAACCCATAGAGGATGGATGAATTCTTAGCAGAATGGGGTTATCTGGCGGTATATGTTGCGACTACCTTGGAGGGAGAGTTCGCCTATCTATCTGCTATAGTTGCCGGCACCTTGGGACATATCAAGATTTTGGGTGTGATGATAGCAGCATTCCTCGGTGGATTTACCAGGGACATGGCCATATTTCTGACAGCGAGATATGGCGGCAGGACTTATTTTAAGCGCAATCCTAAATCAAAAGAAAAAATAGAAACGGCTAGTAATTGGATCAGCAGGCGACCGATATTTTTGGCATTCCACAGATTCGTTTATGGTCTCTCCACGGCTACAGTGGTCGCACTAGGATTGTCTTCTATTTCACTGACTCGATTTGGCTTAATATGCTTTACGGCATGTCTGACATGGACGCTCGGATATGGAGCACTCGGATATTTTGCTGCCGATCAAGTCCTATCAAATCTCACCTGGTTAAAGGAACATTACCACGTTGTCATCATCTTCTTCATCGGAGTCGGATTGACCTTTTATAGACTTAGTAAGTAGCTCCATCACGGAAATTCATCGGATTCATTCACGATTTTACAGGTTTACCCTAAGCGTAAATAGGTGAATACCTAAGTTCCTCTAAGCACTATTCTTAGGTTATTTATACCATCGAAATGAGATGTATAACTACCTCATTTTGAATAACTAAAACGACATATCATGAAATACGCAACGATCTCTGTCTTGCTGCTTTTGCAAATAGGCTTATCTGCTTATCATGTAACAGACGGGCAGGATACAACTAAAAGAAACCAACGTACTGAAGAGCCACTTAGTACCAATCAATTTATCATAACATTTGAGAATTCGTCGGACCACTTGGAGGGAGAAGATATCGATAAGCTTTTGATCGTGGCCTATCGCACCCTCGGTTCGACGGATCATGTTATTGAGCTGTCCATAGCTAATCACTGCTCATCGCTCGATAGATTGCATGAGATCCTTAAAACCCTGCAATACAACGGAGTGAGCGCTGAACAGATTCTAATCAAAACGACAAACCCAGCTGGTTCTAATCTTGAGCAAGTCTCGCTACGTCTCGTTGCACGACCTAATAGTTATGCTGATAAGCACGACTTGCACGATGCCGATTTCTATGCCTCTCACTAAGGATTTTTGATAT
>CAZDHV010000456.1:0-1702 GCA_964505335.1 uncultured Saprospiraceae bacterium
TTTTTCTGCCACCAGTCCAAATAGTACAGTACTTTTGCAGCGTTTTTAAGACTGCTTATATCTCAACAAAGATTATTCATGATTACAGTATCAGATTTAGGTTTACAGTTTGGCAAGAGAGTATTGTTTGATGATGTCAACATCAAGTTTACCAATGGTAACTGCTATGGCGTCATTGGCGCCAATGGTGCAGGGAAGTCTACATTTCTAAAGATTCTCTCTGGTGAGTTAGATCCTAATCAAGGTGGCGTAAGTATCGATCCAGGCAAGCGTATGGCGGTCCTCAGTCAGAATCACTTTGGCTTTGAGGAGGAGCAAGTGTTGAATACCGTGATGATGGGCCATGAGGAGATGTATAACATTATGACTGAAAAGAATGCCATCTACATGGACCCAAATGCCAGTGAGGCTGATGGATTGAAAGCGGCTGAGCTTGAAAACAAATATGGCGAGATGGGCGGCTGGGAAGCTGAAAGCGATGCTGCAGGGCTACTCAGCAATATGGGCATATCTGAAGACCTCCACTATGGTCTGATGAAGGACCTCACCGGTGCACAGAAGGTAAAGGTCCTCTTAGCACAGGCACTATTCGGTGAGCCAGACATCCTATTGCTCGATGAGCCTACTAACGACCTCGATGCCGTCACAGCCACGTGGTTGTCGGATTTTCTGGCAGAATTCAAGAACCTCGTCATCGTGGTCTCGCACGACAGGTACTTCCTCGATATGGTCTGCACACATATGGTCGATATCGACAGGAGCCAGATCAATATCTATAGTGGTAACTACACCTTCTGGTATCAATCGAGCCAGCTGATGGCGCAACAGCTCGCCAACAAGAATAAGAAGATGGAGCAGAAGCGCAAGGAGATGACAGAATTTATCCAGCGCTTCTCAGCTAATGCATCTAAATCCAAGCAGGCCACCAGTAGAAAGAAAGCACTCGAAAAGCTCAAAATCGACGAAATCAAGCCCTCTACACGTAAGTATCCCTTCATACACTTCAAGCCAGAGCGAGATCCCGGCGATCAAATGCTGCGAGTAACAGGTCTTAGCAAGAAGAATGATCAAGGAAGTTTCTTTTTTAAAGATGTAGAGATCGTTGTCAACCACAACGAAAAAATTGCCTTGCTTAGCAAAGATTCATCGGCCATCACGGCATTCTATGAGGTGCTCTCTGGCAAATCCGAAGCCGATAGTGGCACAGTAGAATGGGGACAGACGATCACATCGGCTTATCTACCCAATGAGAATCATGAATTCTTCAGTGCTGAGCAGAATATCGAACTCATGGATTGGCTCCGCCAGTACTCTGAGGAGAAAGATGAGCAGTTTATCAGGAGCTTCTTAGGTCGGATGTTGTTTTCAGGCGAAGAGGTATTTAAGAAGTCTGGCGTGCTCTCTGGAGGCGAAAAAGTGCGATGTATGCTCTCCAAGATCATGCTTAAGAATCCCAACTTCTTATTACTCGACGAACCTACTAACCACTTGGATCTCGAGTCCATTACTGCACTCAATAATGCGCTAACAGAATTTCCAGGCAACTTGGTCATGACCTCTCATGATCACCAGTTGTTAGACACAGTTTGCAACCGCATCATTGAGATTTCCCCTAATGGAATTATTGACACCTTAACAGGATTTGATGATTACATCCGGTCTGAGAAATTTAAGAAGCAACGGTCCGAGCTCTATGAAGGCG
>CAZDHV010000457.1:0-1695 GCA_964505335.1 uncultured Saprospiraceae bacterium
ATTTGTAGTAACCTTTTTAACCTTTTGTAAACGAATACCCCTATGAGAAATTTATTCTCATTAATCCTTATCCTGTGCTGCAGTATAGCAGTAGGTACTTCTCAGAATGACCTTTCATATAGGTTGATCGCTGAGGAATACAATTTGGATGATGACAACACCACAGTCAGCATACAGATTAAAGCAGACGATGTTGCTTTAAATTTGGCTGACCAATACTACAGATTCTATTATGACGCCTCAAACATGAAGCTGAATGATCAGAATGCACAAACAGTATTACCCTTATCAAGTTATTACAATGCCGCTATCATAGAGCATGTTGAAGGCTTTGATGCCTCACGTGTAGGTGAATTATCCTATGACAAGGATTTAGGCTTCATCAACTTATATATAGAGTTATCTGATCTTACTGTTGGAGGTTCAACAATCACTCCTCAAGATAAGTGGGTGACCGTGGCGACATTAGACTTCAGTATCGAGAATACTGAAAAGCCCTTAGTTGCGACTTGGGCCCGAAAAGACAGAACAAAAAATTACACGAGCGCATATGCTATTGTAGCAGAGTGGGTAGATACTGATGAGGTAGCTGTTACCAATAAGAATGAATTTAACGATCTATATGCTCAAGCATCTGAGGCTCCTGTTCTGGAAGATGTTGAGATTACGATAGGACCGAACCCTACAGCCGATTACGTAAGAGTTCGGAACGCTCAAGGCTTTAACTCGGATGCGGTAGTAGCACTGCGTGACATTAATGGTTCATTACTACAATCAAAAGATGTTGCCGGTAATATAGAGGCTACCATTGAGCTATCAAGCTATACTTCTGGAGCCTATCTCATTGAGGTAACCAATGGTCCAAATGCAGAAATCATTACAGAAAAAATCATATTCACAAGATCTTAAAAAAACAATCAGCATAATATGATCAAGTGAATTCAGGCTTGTCTAACGCATAGGTTAAAAGGTGTTTATGTTTAGTGCAAGAGATAGTCTGTTCTCAGTATTTAAAGCGGCTCTACTATGTAGGGCCGCTTTCATTTTGCCCCTATTCCAAGGCTGCTAATCCAGCTCACAAGACCCAAATTTTTGGTCGTTTTGATATTAGATTTAATCTAATATGAATTTTCTTTTCAGATTTCCTTTTCTTTTACAAACAATTGTATATTTGTCTCATCGAAAATGAATTAAGACTCATTTTTAAAGACATACGAGGTATTACCTCACTTACGATTTAGACTAAACTGGATTTAAAAAATCCTTAAGAATGGCCCTCGAGTAAAGGGCTTTTCTTTTGCCCGCTACTCTCGTTCGTCTCTTGTTCTGGCATTCCAAGTAGCTCCATGATCTCATAACTACTTCGCTATAAAGATTATTACAGCCCTCTCGTTGTTCTTAGCGACATTATGCACTGGGCTCTGGGTAGAATGACCTCAAAGCCCCAAAGTGGCACTCTTGATTTCACCAAATCTCAGGAGTCCGTGGAAACCTTAAATGCAAAGGCCAACGAAAGAGAATGTGGCATTATGATAATTGAAGGTGCAGTTTCATTTTCAAACGAATAAAAGGCCTCTACGCTTCTCTTATTGCGGTTTCACCCGTAACATTCTTTATCAGCTCTAAATCAAACTTGACAAGATAAGCCGTCACTGCAGCTGATATTATGAGATATCCGAACACAGCAATAGTCCC
>CAZDHV010000458.1:0-1684 GCA_964505335.1 uncultured Saprospiraceae bacterium
TCTATCAATGGTTGAGTCACGGCGGACCAGTTGAATCGATCTACTACCATCTGTCTACCAGCGTAAGACAACTTAGTATAGAGGTCTTTATCCGTCTTCAGCGCCAACATCTCACCAGTGAAGCGTCTCGGATCGTCGGCGATTAATATTTCCTCGCCGGGCTCAGCACCGAGCGATTGATTAACAAATGAAGTAGTAATGCAGGGTATGCCCAAGGCCATGGCCTCCAGGATCTTATTTTGCTGACCAGAACCGGAAAAGATCGGTGCAACGAGTACTTTAATCTGTCTATAATGATCCCGTATATCCTCAGCATAGGGAGAGATCGTTATGTTCTGTCGCTGCTTAATGTTCAGCCACTGCGAAGGCCTTGCACCTGCTATCAGAATTCTGAAATCATCGGCCATAAGAGGCATAATTTCATCTATTAGATAATGAGCAGCCTTATCGTTGTGCACATATCCGAGATTACCAACAAAGCCTGCATCAAACCCACCTTCACTGCGCCCGCTAAAACTAAAAAAGTCTGTATCGACACCATTTGACACCACTGACATCTCTTGCTCATCGCTCCGAATTATAGCTTTACGATCACGATGTGAGATGATGTAATGCCTATCAAACAAAGGATAGACCTCTTGTTCATAGGCGACACATTTCTTGAGTTCCATCTTGTTGAGCATTGGTACTCGCTTCAATTGACTGAGACCTACTAAGCCCATATTAAGACCCATGGCATCCATATAATCGATACTCTTTGGGTACGTGCTATTGGACACATATGGGGCCATTCTGATCAGTTGAACATAGATGTGATCAGGTTGGATCTCATCTATCATCATGTCAATATGCTTAGAAATCTCCTGATCATAGAAATATCTTACCTGCCACGGCATATTCCCGAAGAGTCCAGACAGGAGATTTAGATAGCGCTTATTCTCTGGAAGCAGCTGTACGTCTATGGACTTGCAGTAAGGTGCCAAAGCTTGTTTCTGTGAATCTGTAACCTCTTCCTCACAAATAGATATGAGGTATACTTCGAACTGCTTTGACAATTCTTTAATCTGATGAAAGGATCTGACCTTATCACCTTTATCAAGAGGATATGGAAATCGAGATGTTAGTACAACAAGTTTCAAGCAATCACCTTTATTTGCGCATGCGAATATAGTTCTTCTTACACCTGATTTGGATCAGTTGATGTCAGCTGCTGATAGATTTCCATCGCAGTCTTCCCCACTTGCCGATATTCATAGTGCTTCTCAGCTAGCTTGCGCCCATTTCGTTGTAGCTCATTATAGGCAGGCCAGTCGTCTATTATTTTATCAATTGCACGAGCCCAGTCGTCCTCTCGATCTCGTATGACAGCGTGCTCACCATCATTAGCCGGGATGCCCTCAATACCAATGGATGTGGTCAACACCAGCTTTTGATGAGTAAAAGCCTCGATTATTTTCACTCTTGTGCCACTACCTGAAAACAAGGGCACCATTAATACATCAACTTGATTCCAAAATTCACTAACATCTTCTATCTCTCCCAAGATCTTGATATTCCTTTGAGAAGGAATAGCTAGTTTGGCAGCCTCAAAATTTCTACCAGCGAGGACCATGCGAAAAGCGCTATCAGATGGAGCAATGACTTTATCAAATAACCATCTTAACCCCTCAATATTTGGACTCCA
>CAZDHV010000459.1:0-1672 GCA_964505335.1 uncultured Saprospiraceae bacterium
AATATCTCTAGCCTATTTGGCTTAGTCGGTATCGCTTATCAAGCAGCGTATTGTACAACTAAGTTTGCCATCCGTGGATTCACTGAATCTCTGCGAATGGAAATGATTAAAGATGCTCCCCATCTGATTATACATACGGTACATCCCGGAGGCGTTGCCACTAATATCGCCAATGACTCACGCCAGATCGATAACATTGGAGAATTTGGCAATCCTGATGAAGCTAATACTATGCTCACCCTTCCGCCAGCCAAGGCTGCCGATATCATAATAGACCATATCAAACGGAAAAAAAGCAGGGTGATCGTAGGATCTGATGCTAAGCAAGGACAGCTCATCCAGCGGATATGGCCAGAGAAATACACGAAGATGATCTGGAAGCAGTTGAATAAGGCAAAGACTTTTGCTGAATTTTAACCAAAGAAGTGAGTAAGAAAATTTCTATTATAGGCTGTGGCTGGTTAGGACTACCCCTTGCCAAACAAATGGTTGAGGATAATTGGATTGTCAAGGGAACCACTACATCTACCGAAAAAATCGATGTGCTCACTGGAGCTGGCATCTCAGCTACTCTCTTAAAGCTTGAAGGTTCACAACTCTCTGTTTCAGATCAATCAATCTTCGATTGTGATATCGCCTATATCAATATTCCTCCTCGTCGTAGAATAGCACAAATAGAAACTCGCTATCCACAAGA
This sequence comes from uncultured Saprospiraceae bacterium, assembly GCA_964505335.1. GTDB lineage: Bacteria > Bacteroidota > Bacteroidia > Chitinophagales > Saprospiraceae > GYS-P2D. The sequence goes on from CAZDHV010000459.1 coordinate 698, forward strand.
AATAGCTACGCTTATCTCAGCGCTCCATAAAAGCACAAGAGTAATATTTGTTAGTTCGACGGGTGTGTACCCCGATAATCATCAGCTGCAGACTGAAGAGTTAGAACCCGTGGCCAGCAAAAGGTCTGGACTTGCACTGGTCGCAGCCGAATCACTAGTTCGTAATCGTTTTGATAAATGGGTGATCCTAAGACTGTCTGGACTTGCAGGGCCCAACCGCGAACCAGGTCGCTGGTTCAGTGGCAAAAAAGATCTACCCAATGGGCTTAATCCTGTCAATATGGTTCACCTCGATGATTGTATTGCCCTCAGCAAATTGATCATTGAATCAGATCAAGTTAATCAGAAGGTCTATAATGTCTGCGCTGACAGACATCCCGTTAAGATTGATTTTTATAATGCTCAGTGTGAAAAACTCGGTATCGAAAAACCGATGTTTAGACAAGAGTTAGGACCTCATAAGGTCGTAAAGAATGATTTAGTGAAAAAAGATATGGGATATAGTTTTATTTATCCTGATCCGCTGCTATTTTGACTTTTCGCTGAGTTCGGAAATTGCTAAAATCTCTGTCGATCTTAAATCCTAGGAAAAGTCCTGTGACTAGCATGGCAATTTTAATAATTAACATGTCGAGTGGTTGTTCTGGTTTAATAATGAGTGACAGAGGGAGTTACATTCTGTCTACACTCATGACAACTATACTCTACATATACCCTACGTTTATTATAAAAATTGTAAGTAAGCTGACACAGTTAAGGTCATCGATTGCTTCTAACTGGTGCATATAAGAAGTCTCTATCCACCTTGTAGCCTAATAATGCACCTGCGACTACCACCAAGAAATACATAAATGCAATCATAACTAATGTGTTTTTATATATAATTATATACATCTAAGACTGTAGGCGTTGCCAAAAGGGTCGTTAATAACAATCTAAAAAAGTGTTAATGAAAAGTAGGCGACAAAAATCTTG
>CAZDHV010000460.1:0-1660 GCA_964505335.1 uncultured Saprospiraceae bacterium
AAGATGACAGCAATTGCATAAATGAATCCTGTAAAAAACTTTGACAGAAGCAGAAAACATCGAAAAATATAGGCAATCGCAAGACCAAAAATACCTGAGTGATCTATATCGTCCCTATATGACACTCATTTATGGAACATGCCTCAAATACCTGCAAGAAACCACTCTTGCTGAAGATGCCGTCATAGATATATATCTCAGCCTAAAAGACAAAGTCCTCAAATACGAAATCAACAACTTTAGCGCATGGGTCTATAGGATCAGCGTCAATCATTGCCTAGAGAAACTGAGAAAAGATAAGCGCTTCGCTGAGCGAAAAAATGATGCTGAGCGCATGTATTCCGCCGAAATATTTCATCCTAATGATGTGAATAAAGAAGAAGACCTACAAATTATGGAAGCTTGTATGCTCACACTGAGTGATACTCAACAGCAGTGCGTGAAGTACTTCTACTATGAGAAAAAAAGCTACCAAGAAATTGCTACCCAGCTATCGATCAGTTATGCTCAAGTGAGATCTGCTATCCAGAATGGTCGACGGAATATTAAGAATTGTATGACCTCCAAAAAGGCCGAATATCATGAACAGTAAGTGGCTTAAACTATACTATGCATTGCTCATGGGAAAGCTGACCCGTGATGATCAGCATCAGATCGAGCGAGAAGCACTCGATGATCCATTTCTTAGAGATGCCTTAGAAGGGATCGAGCTCTATCATGGTGCAGATCGACAAGCACTACAAGCTCGCCTAGAAAAACGCTTGAAGAGGGAGACAAAACCTAAAGTATTCAAGCTTTGGAAATATGCTGTTGCGGCCAGCATAGTCCTCGTCGCAGGGGTCTTTTTCTTCCTAAAACCAGATGAAAAACTCTCGTTAGATAGTAATGCTTATTCCCACCAAATAGCAACTCCAACCAGCGATGATAACCTTGCAATAATCCTTGCACCAGAAGATATATCCGTTGAGTCAATAGAAGACACAGCAATTCATGCACTCATCTCTCACGGCGTTCAAGAAGTTGACATTTCTGATTCTAAAGTTGACCGAATCCATCTAAAGGATAAGCAATTAGCAAAATCGAGTGACGAAGCACTGGTTCATGTAGTTTCTAATACACCAGAATCTGACATTGGCCTGTCAACACAAGCGATAATAAGTGCCGCTGATCATGCCAACTCTCAACTATCAGATAATCTCAAAACTGCTCGAGGACGTGCTATTCCGACACCTGCAAAGATGCCTATAGGATTAGCTGAATCCGATGACCCGATGTCCGTTCATGAGAATAATGTTGCCTATATTCCTAATCATCAAACAGAATACAGAACAGATACTTTTCCCAAAATAGTAGAATCAAAAATTGCAGTAGCCGATACGCTACCATTGGTTGATGTAGAGCGAGGAATGGTAGGCATAAATGGGAGAATAGTTGATCTTGTCAACTCAAATGAAAGCTCGCCATCAACTTTATTGGTTGAAAACATTGATACTATCGAGCCAATTATTGAGCCCCAGACCTTAGACCAATTTGGTGAGAGGAGAGATGGTTACCCAATGATTGGATGGGCAGCTTTTGATAGTCTATTGATGACCGAGATGCCCGATAAAGTGGATATGTTTATGCAAGGCGTTAAAGATGGAGACTGGAATAGGTTACG
>CAZDHV010000461.1:0-1644 GCA_964505335.1 uncultured Saprospiraceae bacterium
GGAGCGATGTAGAAATCGTCATCAGAAGTGTGGAAAAAAGTAGGACTAACGCACCAATGAACATCCAAAATTCTCGACTAAACAATTCTTCCTCTTTCTCTTTAGTCGGAATGGATCGCATGTTGTATAGATACTTGAAAACACCTAATAGGATAAATAACCCCATAAATGCTCCGAGCTGAGTTTCTAAGCCCATGGTTGTAAAGGCATGAACTGATGTTTCTCCGAGAATACCACTCCGTGTTAGAAAGGTGCTATATACTACAAATACAAATGACAGGATATAGTAGATATAAGTAGACCTATAGGCATGACCAGTGCTATTGGTGATTAGGTTGGTATGTATGCCAGCTATCATCAAGAGCCATGGTGCCAAGGATGAATTTTCAACAGGATCCCATGCCCAGTATCCGCCAAAAGTAAGTGCCTCATAAGCCCATGCTGACCCCATTAAGATACCCAAACCAAATATGAACCCTGAAAACAACGCCCATCTCATAACGGACGTCATTGCACTTTTGTGGTCTCTAATAGATAGACCGGCTATGGCAAAAGAAAACGGAATCGCAAGCGATGCAAAACCCAGAAAAAGGACCGGCGGATGAATAGTCATCCAGTAGTTCTGTAGCAGTGGGTTAAGGCCTTTGCCTTTTATGAGTGTTAGGTAATCTGCATTGCTGAAGATCGGGGCTTCCATGACATCTCTTAGCAGTATAAACGGACTACTACCTATAGACATCTCCTCTCCAAAGGGTAGGTACAAACCGAGTAGCATGCTACCGATTCCAGCCTGAATAAGAGCCAATGTAGTCAAGACAGAAGACTCCCATTTACCTGCAGTTCTAATCAGTACAAATCCTAGTACCACATGCCAGAACATCCAGAGCATAAAGCTTCCTTCTTGATCCGCCCAAAAAGCAGAGAGTATGTACTGCATTGGCAATACATCAGAGACTGTGCGCCATACATAATGGTACTCAAACATCTGATAGACCATCGCATAAAAGATCAATCCGATTGCAATAAACAGAGAGATGCCGTGGATTATATATCCAATACGACCCATATTACGCCAGATTTTGTTGTCTGACTTTACATTATTGTAGTAGCTGAACGCGCTGAAAAGTGAGCCTACAAAGCTAAGGATTAAGAGAAAGTGACCGAGCTGTCCTAACCAAAGTGACTCCCCGATATATTTGATTTCTTCCATTGAGTCTATCCAGCGGTATTCCTAAGGGCTAACTCTTCATCTTTATACTTGGACGGGCACTTGAGCAATACTTCTGAAGCTTCAAACACCCCGGCTTCATTCATGCGACCAGTGGCCACAATCTGTTCAGATTTCTCAAAGTCTCTCTTAATTGCCTCCTGAACGATTACTTTCTTCTTAGTACCGTCTTGATCAACCATGTAAAAGCTGAACTCGTTGGCATTTACTTCAGGATCGTAGGTGATAGGATCAGTCAGGGATAATTGACCCACGATCTTTGATTTAGACTTGGACTTAGTGGCAATCTCAAATGTGGCATAGGTGCTGAGATCTTTAGACGATAGGACAAGTGCTGTGCCGCCAACTAACATTACTATAAGTGCTATCAAGTGGGTCTTTTTCACAACTGTGTATTTGAGCACAAAAATAAGGCT
>CAZDHV010000462.1:0-1623 GCA_964505335.1 uncultured Saprospiraceae bacterium
CCAGAGATGATCAATCTTGCTCGTAAGAATGCTGCAGTCAATGGATTCAATAATGTGGAATTTAGACAGGGGGACATTGAGAATATGCCTGTAACAGAAGGAACAGTAGATGTCGTGGTCAGCAATTGCGTACTCAATCTACTACCTACTAAGGACAAGATATTTCATGAGATACACCGGGTACTTAAACCTGGTGGCCACTTTAGCATATCTGATATCGTATTGGAGGGTGATCTGCCGACAGAGCTTACTCAAGCCGCTGAGATGTATGCGGGTTGTGTATCTGGTGCTATCCAAAAATCAGACTACCTATCTGAAATAGCAGAAGCAGGATTTGATGGAGTGACTGTACAAAAAGAGAAAGCTATTATTATCCCTGATGACATCCTGCAAGACTACATGAATCAAGAGGAAATCGACAGCTTCAAGAATGGAACTACGGGGATCTTCAGTATCACTGTATTTGGTAAGAAAGCTGGTGCCAAGAGTAATGTGATTCCAATTATCGAAGGAGGAGCCGTCTGTACACCAGGTGGTGGATGCTGCTAAATTTCGGTCTATTTGTTTCTCATATTATTGAGCTAAATTTCTATTTGTAGGAACTAACGCCTGTTGTTTCGTCCTTTGAGATATTAGATGGTGAAGGTAGATCAGAAAAACGCAATGGCGATGATGAATGAGCTCAGCGCTCAGGCTAAGCCTTTTGTGTTCTTCATAGACTTTGATCAAGAACAGATTATCATTTCAGAAGATCCCACAAGGGATCAAATCTATTTTGACTTTTTAGGATATAAGAATGAGCCAACTAATGAATTAGATGGCTTATCACCGGCTTACTTTGATTCTTATCCGATTCCTTATGAGGAATATGAAGCGGCATTTGATCAAGTCATACTGCACCTGAGACGAGGAGATAGCTATCTGCTTAATTTAGCGTTTCCGACGTTGATTCAGACGAATCTAAGCATGAGAGACATTTACCTGATGAGTGAGGCCAAGTTTAAGGCATTCATTCCTAATCAATTCGTTTTTTTCTCTCCAGAGCGATTCATAGATATCATCGATGGACAAGTGTCGACCTATCCAATGAAGGGAACCATTGACGCAAGGCTTCCCAATGCTTCACAAAGACTCTTGAACGATCCAAAAGAGCTGGCAGAGCATAGCACGGTGGTAGATTTACTTCGAAATGACCTGAGTCAGGTATGCACGCAGGTAAGAGTCAAGAGATTCAGGTATATCGATCGAGTTATCAGTCAGGAGAAGGAACTCTTACAAGTGAGCAGCGAGATCACCGGTCAGCTCACCGGACCGCTCAGCGGACATCTTGGAGATATTTTATTTCAGATGTTACCAGCGGGTAGCATCACTGGTGCCCCTAAGCGTAAGACCCTGGAGATCATCAAGGCTGTGGAGGCAGCTCCACGAAAGTATTACACCGGAGTCTGTGGCTATTATGACGGCACGAATCTCAGGACCGGCGTAATGATCAGGATGATACAGATGGATCATCAGAATAACATGTACTATTATAGTGGTGGCGGCATTACTGCACAGAGTAATCCTCGTACCGAGTATCAAGAACTAATTGACAAAATCTATGTCCCGACTACTCGAGACCAT
>CAZDHV010000463.1:0-1619 GCA_964505335.1 uncultured Saprospiraceae bacterium
CCGTCGAAAGTATAATCCCAGGATTGATTGAAGATCCATACATAATGATGTGTTGCGTTGTAAAACTCAAGCAATGCAACACCAACAATACAGCACCAATCATGTACAGCCACATCTTATGATCCATCCGACCATCTTGTATCTGAGGATTGAAGCCTCGACCGAAGTAATAATCCTTAATAAATGAATCAGTAACGTTTGGGTAGGATAGGGTCATAACAAGGCTATAGACAAGACCTATTATAAGAGCTCCAATCAGACTCCACCAGCGGTGTCGGTACAACCAAGTAAATTCGATGATCTCATAATAGCCCAATGCGTACCATAGCCCTACTGAAGCTATTAGAACTAGCAAAGCATTCAATCGATAGCGCAGTTTTGCTCCTGTTTGTTCATGTTGGACATATCCAGTTATCCATCTACCTGGCAGGATGTAATGCAATATGGTGATCAAACCGATCACAACAAGAGGTGTAAGAAGTCCAGTAATTATATTCATCTGAGAGATTTGGTATTGTTATGCATCATCTGAATCGCAAGTGACTTAGGTAATAGTCGGGTCATCACAAATCTACCTATAGCATTTATTCTTCCCGGAATAACTATTGGTCTCTTACCAAGTTTTTGTAGTGTCTTGACAACTACTTCCTCCGGATCAAGAGTGCCTGGTGCATCTTTAGTTGAGCTGCGTTCGGCATAACCCGGAGTACGTATTGCACCGGCGACACTTGCGATAATGTCTATGTCATCATCTTTTAATTCATGCCACAGGCCTTCTGCAAGTATGGTGTTAAATGATTTAGAAGCAGCATAACTCGCAAGACGTGGTGTTCCTTGTCCACCAGAGAGTGAGGACATTAGGACAACTCCACCTGGGCGGGCTTGAGAGAGATATCGATCGGTAATCACTTTAGTAAATATAAGGACCGATCGAACATTTACATCTGCGACAAGCTGCAAGTCCTCAATCGAAGTTTCCGCAAAGTATCCTAGTGGGGCATAAGCCGCATTGTATATGACTAGTCCAATATCTGCTCGGATTTGCTCAATATACTGGACCAATATATCTGTATATCGTAGATCCAGGACTTTGACGCTTGTATCGATTTGATATTGTTCTCGCAGCTCCTGCGCTAAGGACTCTAATTCTACCTTGCGACGAGCTATAAGTATTAAGTTAAATCCATCACTCGCAAGCCGTCTGGCATAAGCGGCCCCCAAGCCTTCGGAGGCTCCTGCTACAATAGCCCACGGACCGTATCTTGACAAGAGGCGATTCATATAGTACCAATATAATCATCATGAACACTACTATTCTAGATAGAAATGATATTTGAGTGGATTAATCTTCTAAATAAGAGTGCATTGACTAAAAAGGGCTTAGCATACGTGTGTACAAAGCCCTTTTTGTAATTCAACAAGAATTAATTCTAAATATAGATTCTACAATAGGTGCAAATAGAATACTACTATCCATCAATCAAACTCGACTCTCTGAAAAAACCTCTGGTTAGAGTCGTCCTTCCTTTCAACTCTTGGACCTTCCTTTTCACAGCCTCATTTGCTAGTTCTTTTTCAGCTTCAATGGCGAGCCTCGTTTTGTGATCGGACGTCTCTCG
>CAZDHV010000464.1:0-1616 GCA_964505335.1 uncultured Saprospiraceae bacterium
GGAATCTTCAACTAAATTCTCATAATTCAATTAATAGACGGCTTAAATGGAACAAGATGAATACAAATAAATTACTTGATCGCTTTAATAACAAAGCCAATGAATGGTTAGAGGATTTAAGAATGTTGGAAGAGGAGGTTATTCATATGAGGCCTACTGAAAAAACATGGGCCATGTCAGAAGTATATGACCATGTAATGAGAGTTGCAAGAAGTTATCAAATTCCAAACATGAAGAAGAGTGTCACGGAATATGCCAAACGGAAAAAGAGGAAAAACAAGTATGGAATAGCCATTTTTAATATAGGATATAGGAAGAATGTACACATGAAGATGGAAGAGTTTCCCCAACCCTTAGTTGAAGCCTTCACGCCTGTCAAAAGAGATAAACATGAGCTGCTCGATGATTTCTCAGCATTCATAAAAGAAGTTAATGATCTGAGGGATATCTTAGAAACAAGTACAAAGAAGGATAAACACTATCACCCAATGTTTGGTGATATTAATACAAAGGAGTGGTTTGCATTGATTGAGTTACACATTTGGCAACATGATAAGCAAAGAGAGAAGATAAAGAAGTCTATAGCAACTAAGGAATTATGATTAGAATGTGAAGGTGTAAACTATACCAAGACGCTATAATAATACGAGCTGCCCCGCTAACAATGATATGCTTGTCATGCCCAGCAAACGGCTGTTGAAGCCCACAGATACGACGTTGTTGGAGACCCTTAAGAAATGAACATTATTGATGCTAAAGAAACCGACTACCTATTGGATAAATTCAAAATCTGGTTTATGCCAATCGGGTGGAGACCGAGAGACTTAGAACCCTATTTTAACAATGGGCGAATCGGGTATAATAAGTCCGAACAAACGAAGTTTGAAAGTACTCAGATGGTAAAGTCAAAGAGCTATCTCATCTCCCAGGTGATATTAGGATTACTCTTCGTAGTGTTCACAATCAATCTAGCGTTACCATTAGTCTACTGGCATCGTATATTATTGTCAGTAGGGCTGTTCTTGATGATTATCAGTTGGGGTGGTATTTTGGAATCCAAAACTTGGTCTAGCTCTCTTGAAGTCTTCAGGATACTATTTATGGCGATCAGTTTGGTTTATGTCCTTCATGCCAGCCAAATATCTAATTATCAGAACTGGTCAACTATTGCTATCTGTATTGTATCTGCTCTCAGTATAGTGTACTTCTCAGTGGTCGTTGCAAAACGAAATCAAGAGAATCGCAACTATTCTATCGATTCATAAGCGCTCATAATAGCTTAAGCTCATCCATCATAATCAATATGTAATAGGTCAGTTTTGTCATGGTTATACAGGTATGCCAGGGCTCTACTATTAACCGTTCTTACTAATCAATAAAGCATTGGTCCTCAGAGAGGATATAAACTGAGTGGTTTTCTTGATTCTTATATTTCATTGTGAGATCGAGGATGACAATTTGAGCATTAGGCCGCTTGGCGGTATATTTATATTATTGGCTATGTCTCTTGGATCGTGGGTGTGTTCTGTGATTAACCGTACCTTATTCGTTGTGACACGGCTATTTGCGGTTTATATAGGGGATGTATCTATCACAGTGATAGATATACAGATGTT
>CAZDHV010000465.1:0-1608 GCA_964505335.1 uncultured Saprospiraceae bacterium
GACTCCTGTTCCTATTGATAATACTTCGCTTAATGGAATATTACGAGTAGGAATCACTTCTAATGCAAATGCGAGTGGAGCAGAATTGTCGAGATCCATATAGAGCAGATTAAGTCGCTGGGCATCTGGTGAATACGTCTGCAGCTTATCTTGACCGTAGTCATGTCGCAAATCGCTCACTGTAGCGTGGTCTATAGTGAATTGTGCTGAGATACCAACTAAACCATCAGGATGTGCGATGTTGATCGGTATCGTATACGCTTGGTTTGCCCTTAGCTGTTGATCTGTAATCTCGATTGCGAAAGGATTATCGATTAGCGGGACATCGATAGGATCGCTACCACTGAAATCGATATTTATGGTACCCATGCGAGTCTCATAAGGCACCATGCTTAGATCGCCTTTGACGAGTTCTACAGGTAGATTTTCCAAACCAGTTATATTAATGATTGTACTCTCTTGGATCTCGCCAATTACATTGAAGCACAGTTCAGCGATTGTTGAACCATCTTGAACACCAGAAGACAGACTCTCTGGATCGACCCAAAGTGCACGTAACTCTCCATTGGCAGCTTGTGTAGTGCCAAATTTCATATCTGGAAGATCAACGCTCTCCGCATGACTGAAGGCCAGCACTGATGGATTGAACTTAATACCAAATTGTACCGCTATGACTTCGTCGAAGTTGGCTACTTCAAGAGGCAAGCAGATTTGGCTTCCTGATGTAGCATTCACTTGAGGCGTGATAAATGTGACTTTATCGATACTCTGGGCATTTACAGACTGCAAGACCAAGATTAAAACAAGTGATGTGATACTAATGATTTTGTACATGATATCGTCTGTTTCTAAAAGTTATGTCTTAAACCGATTTGAAGTTTTAAGAATGATAGTTTTTCGTCAATTCCGTAGTCTGCACTACTTATTTCATTGAGATGTTGGTAATAATTCAAACGACTGATTAACTCTATTCGTTCGCTAAATGGAACACCAATACCTCCACCTAATATCAGGTATGAGTTGCTGCCATCTCTATATAAACCATCTACATCATCAGTAATTGAGTACTCCTCCACATCAGATGGGTGTATAAATCCACTATAATTTTGAGAAAGACTGATGGCCCCGCCGACTTCGACATCGTAATAGATCCTGTCGAGAGTATTACGATAGAGTACAGATACTGGTAACAATAGTTGGTTGAACCTATTAATTCTGTTGACACGCTGGGTGACATTTTCAGTTACGGTTGCTGTGCCAAAAACTTGCATAACGCCGTCCACTGTAGTAATCTCCCGAATGAGAACATCATCAACCTCTACCTGTCTAGAAAATTCAAGAGTAGATGCCGAACTCTTGGCCAATTGTACATAGGACAATCCAGTCTGAACACTTATGTTTTCATTGATCTTATAACCGAGTTTGAGATCTCCTGTAAATGAGAACAGTTTGGTCTCGGCAGCTCGCCTCCTATTTAATTCACTTGCTATTTCGGCTAAGTTAGTTGGGTTTCCTGGCGAATTTGATTGAAATTCTGGTCCTGCCAATCCTAACCCAGAAGTAACTCGTGACACTCCACCCGTGAGCTCAACGTAAAATTTAGAGTCA
>CAZDHV010000466.1:0-1587 GCA_964505335.1 uncultured Saprospiraceae bacterium
GGAGGGCTCCATATCAACATCATTGATCTGACCAAGTTTCTTCAAGAAGCTATTAAAGGATATGCTGGACGGGGCAAGCTATTGACTCAATCGAGCTATGACGAGATGTTTAGAAGCCAATCAGAATTGTTTGAAATAGAAGGAGGCCTCGGTTGGGACCTGTCTATCTCGTGCTGCGTAGGTCACGGCGGTAACGACTTTGGAGTAGCAACCGTCATGTACTTCGAGCCAAGAACAGGTCTCGGCCGTATTATATTCACTAACATAAGTATCGAATCTGATGAAGTCGATGATCTATTCTATGGCATCATGAACTTGTTGTTTTATTAATAGGGCTTTACGCAGGGGAGACTAATGGCAAGAGTATGTCAGAAACGCCGAATCGGACCCTGGAGTAATGTCGCTCACCCACGGTTCCTATTATTAGAAACGCTTACCCACTTGCACCCCAACAAGCAATATGGCGCCCTGACCAGTAGGTTCTCCTCTTGTAGATACATTCCACTCAGCACCTAAGGCTATGGATGGAGATATAAAAAATCCTGACTGCCCTAAGAACTGATAGCCGATCTCTACCGTAGGTTGAATGACGGTAATATCCGTAGTGCCACTTTCTGATCCAGTAGTCCAATCTATGGTGTTAAACCATACGTCACTCTTAATGGAGAAATAGAATTTGCTATTTCGATCTGCAAAGTACTTTCTGAATCCGAGAGTGAACCCAAACCCATCGCCCACCTCATCGTCTTGGACTCCTTGATCTCTGTGGTCGATGAATTGATAGCCCAGACGGAGCAGGACTGCTTTGTCATTACCTATAAATTGATCAATCTGAATACCTGGTATGATGCCAGTAGGATAGACTTGAGTGTTGATTGATAGATCTGTCTGTCCATATGACACACATGCACTGAGGATAAATAGTATTGTAATAAGTCTCATGTTATAAAGATCAAAAATTCCATGACAGCAAAAGGTTTTCTATAAGTCAGTTTTTAGCGAAAATCACGCAGAAATAATTCCATTCGTAGATATATTTATTGTTAATTCGCACTTTATAAAGAACAGCACTATGACTGCCGAAATACATACTGAAAAAGGATTGATGAAAGTGTCATTTTATAATGATGATGCTCCTAATACTGTGAAGAATTTCGTTGATCTTGCTCAGAAGGGTTACTACGATGGACTTACTTTTCATCGAGTGATTCCAGACTTTGTAATTCAAGGCGGTTGTCCTAATGGTACAGGTGCTGGCGGTCCAGGATATCAGATCGATTGTGAGCTAGACGGTGACAATCAACATCACGAAAGAGGGGTGTTGTCCATGGCACATGCAGGAAGAAATACAGGTGGATCACAATTTTTTATCTGCCATAGTCGTAATAATACCTCCCATCTCGATCGCAACCATACTTGTTTTGGTAAAGTGACAGACGGTCTTGATGTAATTGATGACATCAGAGCCGGGGATAAAATAGAAAAAGTTGTAATCTTAGATTAAGAGTAGGGAAGGCCATCCCAAAAACCGATTTGTGTTGGTTTCTCCCTACCTACTTTGGATGAATGTCTTCATCACGTATCAAC
>CAZDHV010000467.1:0-1583 GCA_964505335.1 uncultured Saprospiraceae bacterium
AAAGTCTTGATAACGCTCTTAGAATTAATGACTGCGCCATCAATATCTAACACATCTACTGTATAGCGCCCACTTGGCCAGTTACTTAGGTCGTACCTAAGTTTATCTTGATTATTGAGAGATTCATAAGCCACTTGACGACCAATGCCGTCTGTAATTAGTATCCTATTTGCTCCGCTCTGTCCGTCTAACTCGATATTAATGTAATCAGCTGCTGGATTAGGATATACACTTATATCCACAAGACCTTCGCTGGCGCTAAAGTCTTGTCCTAGGTGATCTATCAATAGATTAGGTTCGACTACTTCCTGCTCATCATCTACTCTCCACTTAGATAGTGCCACATGTGCACTTGCAAAATCTTGAGTTAGCCGGCTTGCCCAAACTAAATCGTAAGAATCACCGGATACACTATTAAAGCATGCACTTGCGACTGCTATCCATGAGCCATCCTGAGGAACGATCATCGTGTGGTCATTATTAATACGAGCGTCAACAGACAGGGATAAAAATCCGATGTCATTTTGCTTCGTACTAATCACCTCTAAGTCTCCATAAGATTGAAGGGAGCTATAGTTTTTAATACTTTCTTCTATTACTGATGCTTGATCTGCATTATAGAACATCCTATAATTCTGCCCAGCAAGATTTATTTGTTCGTTATGAGGAGAGCGAATCTCGAGATCATAACAAGCCTTGTCATTCTGTTGAGATACTTGTAGGATCCGTAGATCCACTTGGCTCTGAGCGGTTAGCAATGTTACACCAAGAGTTAGACTGAGAATAAATGAAGCTATCGTTTTCATAATAACATATTACGTTTTTTCATAATATCAAATACAATGCCAAGCTTATCTTATGATAAGATCATCATACTGATTCACTGTAGTTGGAAGTAGGTCTTGCTTACTATTCTGGGTGGAGATATCAACATATGCTCTGCCGTAACTGGATGTTACTGCTTCACGAGCAAATACTACCGCTATCTCTTTATCAAAATCCTCTACTTCAAAACACATCGACGCCACCTTGATTCCTTCTGATGAAATCGTCGTGCCCGATTGCTTTAAGTTAGAATGCACAATCGCAAAATTGATGAAGCCCAAATTGCTCTCAAAATTTAAATCTCCCCTACCGCTTGCATCCACTCCATTTACATGCTGCACTAGGCGCATCTGATATAGACTTTCTGGTAATTCTGATATTAGAGATTCCTCATTGAGCTTGAGATTATCAGCACCATAGTAGATTCTGTAATTCTGACTTGATAAACTATGATCTGCAGATCCAGGGTCTGACATCTTCAGACTAACACATTGCTGACTACCGGATTTCTCGGATTGTTCCAACTCTATGTTTATTGCTGTCTGGCTAAATCCTACTGCCGAAAGTGCCATACCTGCTATCAGTGCTAATACTTTGAGTGATTCCTTTTTCATTTTATTCATTTTCATAAAAACTGCTACTCTTAATGACACTTGTAGCCTTCAAAAACCACTACATCAAATCAAGTCTCATTAGTTACCATATGGTTATGGTGATCACAAAACTCACGTCTCACAACAATCCATACCGTAAATATA
>CAZDHV010000468.1:0-1573 GCA_964505335.1 uncultured Saprospiraceae bacterium
ACCTAAATAAGCTCATTAAACAACTGTAGGTAGGACAGTCTGAGCTGTTAGATCTTTATTAAAATCTGACAGAACTAAAGTCTACATCAAACTCGAAGCACCAAACGCTAAAACTATTGATGTCGTCGAATGTCAAATCATCAGGTAAATTAAGTGGTAGTGTTACTCCATTAAATTGTTGACCTTGGATAGGATCTGTTAGTCCAAGTCCATTGTTAAAATCGCCGTCTCTTGCGCCATAGATAGCCACTGCTGGGCCTAGGCCGTTATAGAAAAAATCTCTGATTTCTGCTTGACAATCGTTGAGGATTACCACGGTTCCGCTGATACCATAGAGGCTACTTATCCTTAAGTTGCCTGACTCTCCAACTAGTGGGTGCTCTTCTAGGCATGCTCTTGACGGATCAATCGGCGCTGCCATTGGCTCAGGTTCGTCTTCTCCACAGCTCATAAGTATCAAGAGAAGTGCAAAGGCGAAAAATTTTATTACATTTTTCATAGTGTGTTTTTAAATATGCTAACTGATGGGTTAGAGATTTTATGTTCTATTCTCGTCCCGTTGTTGATATAATGCTATCAACCTTAGATATGGTTGCTTTGGGAATAAAAGAAAATTGCTGGCAATACAGAATTAGTCTTGTGGCGAGTCGGAAGTAGAATGGCTGAAGTGCCTGATTTTATTGGGCTTTAGCTCGATTTGTGCTATATCGAATTATGCCTTTTTAAAACTTAAAAAAACTGATTTACGGAAGATGAAGACTACAAATAAAACTACTATAAATGGCCATAAACTGACGATTCCAAATACGAATTCAGCAAATAAGCTCATGCCATAATCGATTGCATCAAATAATCTTGAACCAAAACCTAAGCTATTTACACTGTCAATGGAGGTGTCTTGATATACTGATAGTTGGAGGGAGGAGTAGCTAATCTGATCATTCAAATATTTGAGTCTACCTTTTTTGCTTTCAATCTCTACTTCTATATACCTGATATTATCCTGTACCTCGAGGATGTCTTTGACCGATTTAGCTTTCTTTAGGATTTCCTTGTACTTGTTTAGATAGGCAATCTTATTCTCTAACCTAATTTTATGGTCAGTGTATTCTTCAGATACATCTTGGATATTGATGTTTTTTGATTTTATCTCACCGATGCCATGTTCAACACCTTCTATTAATGAATCGAACTGCGCACTGGGTATTCTTATTTTAAGCGTATAGGTGAGCTGATTTGATTGGGATTGATATTCTTCGTTTTCATAGTAGGCATGGTATCGGGCTACAATTCTATCTATCCTATCCTTTGCGGCATGTAGGTCTTGCACTTGGAGTCGGATGGCCCCATGTTTAATGATTTTGCTCGGACTCTTTAGGATTTTGTTCTTGTGTTGTGAAGGTTCCTGAGTCATTGGTGATGATATGTCGACTGTGCTTTCGTCGTAATCGACTTCCAGCGTATACTGTACATCAGTTGGTAATTCTTCCGTGATATGATGACAGCTGTAGAGCTGTGCGCTGAGTGCGGCAAGCAATAATAGTCTAATCATCCCTTTTTTATAGTAGATGCA
>CAZDHV010000469.1:0-1562 GCA_964505335.1 uncultured Saprospiraceae bacterium
AATTTAAGAATCATACTGTAGAAAATAAAAGCCTTATTAATTGCACATCGTTATATCTTAGAACTATTAAACTACTGATACATGGCTAAGTATAAAGCTACTGGATGCGCTCGATTTTTATTCTTCCTAATCATATTTGTGCCAATCGCCTATTTCGGCTCTAAGTACCTCATGGATTCGGGCAAGTGGGACGATATAAAAGGCAAAATCGAAGATGTCAGTTCATCTGATAATAATAACAATAGTGGCATTGACTCACCGTCTACCTTTGATTATGGAGGATCTGAGAAGTCTGATGATACCTTAAGTGAAAAGTTTGATCAACTCATAGAGAAGGTCAATGAACAAGCTGATAAAATATCAGAACAAGAAGAGACTATCCATCGTCAGAATGTCCTGATAGATCAGCTTAAGCAGCAGTTAGAGCAAAGGACGACGACCACACCGTCTAACAACAATCCTCGCTCTACTCCACAGCAGAATGGTAGTGACAAGACCAGTCTGCAAGATCTGTTGAAAGAGGCAGATAAGGCTCTTAAGAATGGTTAAGGAAATATTTGTAGAGTATAAAGGAATTTATTCTAAGCAGATTTATGTTTAGTCACTAATGATTCTACTCTCAGAACGATTCTTGATGAGACAAGATAATGCTGTACCATCAAGCATGTAATGTTCCGAAAGCAAAGAGACATTCTTATTCTTAACTTAGAGATCTAAACATAACTAACCATGCTTCAGAGATTTGTCAAAATAGCTGCGATCATCCTACTCTTTCCTTCTTTCGGCTCGGCTCAAGCGAGCGACTATGATCTTGTCGAAGAAGCGCTGACCTATTATACTGAGGGAGGCACGAATAACAACTATTACCAACTGGCTAACGCATTTCATAGACATGCGACCATGAAGTACATCACAGCTGATGGCTATCAAGAAACCAATGCACTCGAGTTCTTCAGTGAAAATATGACACCTGGACCTCGACAAGATCGGATTACAAGGATCAAGTCCATAGATATCTCTGGTAACTCAGCGAGTGCACACATCGAGATCGAGTATCCGACCTTCTCTTTTATGGATTATATGCATCTACTCAAGATTGATAATGAGTGGAAGATCGTCAGTAAAATCTTCTACAGACAAGAAAAGGGCAGCACCATAGCAAACAATAGTCAAACTTCTTTTCCCTCACAAAATCAGCAGCCGCAAAACAATACGTCTGAACATGGGCTTCCATCATTAGATGATATCATCAATGGCAACGTTCCAGACAATTCATCTTCCAATACACCAAGCACGAACACTACCATAGATAGAACGCTTGGCATATGGAACTTTGCTCTTAATGGCACTGAAGGGCAAATACAAATGTATGAGAGCGGCGGAAAAACGTTTAATCGTGTAAGCTATCAAGGCGGCCAAGTCGTAACCGAAGAACTGTATCAACAAGGAGATAAAATCTATGTGAGAAACAGTGAACAGGGTGAATACTATATCCCCCGCAGTAATGGTAACCTCGATGCCTATACCAAGGATGGCCACGTTGTTACGTGTACATTAGTGCG
>CAZDHV010000470.1:0-1551 GCA_964505335.1 uncultured Saprospiraceae bacterium
TACCAGATCTATCAGACATACAGTATGAGCTGACACCAGATAAAATTGAGCTCGATAAAGGCATCTATAATTGTGGTGATCACCTTATGATGGGAAGTCTCAATGCTGCCATGTATAGTGGTAGATATGCAGCACAACATATAATAAATAATCTGAATATATAATGCCGTACTTTACCCTATCTTATCAGCTTGCTGATGATTATATGCAAAAGCGAGAGCCGGTCAGAGGCTTACACTTTGAACATATTACACCATATCATAAAGCAGGAAAATTGATCTACGGCGGCGCCTACGACGATCCTGCAGAAGGCGCATTGTTGATATTTAAAACGGAGCATCAGGAAGAGATTGAGGATTTTGCTCAGCGAGACCCATATGTAATCAATGGCGTAATAACATCGTATCAGGTGAGGCTGTGGAATGTAGCCATCGGACATGAGTAAGCAGTGCCATAGTCCATGTAACTCTCGCTTTAGATCTTAATAGTCAACTCAACTGAATCATTGATTTCGAGTGATTCGGCTCTTCTAATGGCTGCTTTGAGCGGCAAGAGGTAGGTGTTTCGCTTGTTATCAAACCATATGGCGGTTTCCCACAGTGTATCTCTGATTACTGCTATGGCCTTCATTCTTCCCCACCCTTCTTCCTGCCATTTAAGACTTGTCCTGATCTCTGCGCTTAACTCAGTAGGTAATGATACAAAGTACCAGCCACCGCCATCGCCATGTTTCCATATGGTGGCGGTGAATTGATATGTGATAGGGCTATTCAAGCTATTGAATCAATAATTACTGCAGATTATGGTTTATACATTAAATACTGGAAATGCTTTTGTCATATTTTTTGGTCAAAAAATTCGCCAAAAGAACTGATTGTATGTCACCTTGCTGCGAATTATCAATTCGCAGCTATGACTATTTCATCCCTATCGGGGTTTGCTCAATATCGATAGTTTAACTGGGCAATCTATCAAATCGTCTATTTGCTTAAAAGAACATCCTTCCACTTATCGGTCTCGGCGAACTCCTTAATGACACTATTTCGGGCCCTTAGAAAATTGGTTAAGTATCTGTTCAAGATCGTCTTATCTACGAGCTTACCTAGATATCCAAAGGGCGATGAAAAGTCGAAAGAATCAATCATCAAGCAATGGTCGGTCTTTTCAATAAACTCATGTTCATGCTTCATGAATTTGAACGATCCAGAAATCATCTCATCGACGAATAATTGCGGTCTCTGATACAGTGTGATCTGAACCTGCATGGTATGCCATAGCCCAAAGTGCTTGGCCCGCCAAGTAACTGTTTCATCGAGCTTAATAAGGCCATTCATTACTCCTGCAACAGCCTGTTCAGAAGTACTTGACGCAGATAACTTATGCAAGTCGATACTAGTTGACAGGTCAAAACATCGTTCAATTGGGGCCTTTATAACAGTATGTAGTTGTATGAGACCCATAGCTTTTTATCCAATGATCGAGATCATCATTTTATCTCTACCAAATCGTATGATGCGATGGCCCGGTAGGGTCATCAACACGCTTGTAAGT
>CAZDHV010000471.1:0-1543 GCA_964505335.1 uncultured Saprospiraceae bacterium
GTCTTATAGTTAAGCGTGTCGAGCTGCCCTTCATAGGTTTCGCACATCGTGCCTAAACCTCCCGATGTGCTAAATGCCTCAAATTCTTGGCCTTCGATATTGATATATTCAATACCATCTAGAGAAGGCACCATCTTACGAACGCCATTATGTATCACTTCGGCATCATTGAGATATTCATTGATCACGCCTGCTGGCGACCAGGTAAAGGAGTATGCCAGTAATCCATTAGGATAACGTGGCAATGCCCCTACTCTGAGTTCCATATCACGAAGCTTCTCGAATCGGGTCGCCAAATCCGCACCAACGATACCAATAAATCCTGGTGCAAGCCCGCATTGCGGTGCCATGACACTTTTAGATGTCTTGGCCAGATCTCTAATATAATTCGTCGTCTCTACGTCCTCCGTTAAATCAAAATAATGGATACCTATATCGTGGGCTACTTGCGCGACCTGCTTGTTTAAAAAATATGGTAGTGCGGAGACGACGGCATCATTCTTCTTGAGTTCAGCTGTCAGCCAGTCAACATCACTGACATCACCTGTAACCAGATCGAATGGCAAATCAAACTCGTAATGTGGTGTGTCTTTGTCAATTCCTGTTACTTGATACTTACGCTGCAGTAATACTGCCACCAGAGTACCTACTTTGCCTAAGCCGAGAACTGCTATGTTTTTCATATGGAATAAATTTAATATATAAAAATCGAACTTTGGTTGAATCCCGTATTTTAGATTATAAATCTGACTCAAAATGAAGAAGCCCGAAAGTGTCGATGCGTATATAGCTGATGAGGAAAACTGGCAGGAAGAACTGGTGCATCTTCGTGAATTAATACTGTCTACAGGATTGGATGAACAGATCAAATGGCTCTTTCCGTGCTACACTTTGAAGAAGAAGAATGTGGTTGGCCTTGCTTCCTTCAAGGACTATTTCGGTTTATGGTTTTATCAGGGGGCTATATTATCAGACCCTCACAACAAACTCGTCAATGCACAAGAGGGTAAAACCCAAGCCATGAGGCAATGGCGCATGTATGACAAGGCAGAAATAGACCATGACCTCATCATGAGCTATCTCAATGAAGCTATAGAAAATGAAAAAGCGGGAAAGAAAGTGATCATCACCAAAAAGCCACTTGTGGAATCCCCTGAGCTGATTGAAGCGCTCAACCAAGACTTATCCCTCAAGGCAGCATTTGACAGCCTTACTCCGGGTCGTCAAAAGGATTATCACGAACATATCAATAGTGCTAAGAGAGAAGCCACTAAGAAATCTCGAATAGCTAAATCGATTCCGATTATCATGCAGAGATTAGGGCTAAACGATAAATACCGAAAATAGCTTGATCTTATCCGCTGTTGACTTGTTACCCAAGGATAGATATTTCTTCGACTTCGTTGCATTGGCAGCCTTAAGTTTTAGGTGCTCTTTTATAACATGATTTGCATGCCTTACTCATACTTATTTTCCCATCGACGTTTTTGTCACTTTTGATATTGGTACAGCTGTGCAAGCGTAATGCTCAATGACTGAGAGG
>CAZDHV010000472.1:0-1543 GCA_964505335.1 uncultured Saprospiraceae bacterium
ATGCATTGGTTGACACAGGCTCCTTTTTAGAACTGCGTGGAGGATATGGTAGAAACATGGTTACAGGACTTTGTCGTATTGAAGGGAAGCCTTATGGATTAATCGCTAACAGTACCAGACATCTCGGTGGCGCTGTAGATAGTATTGCTGCTGATAAAGCCTCTCGATTCATGCAACTCTGTGATGCCTTTGGATTACCCGTACTATCGCTGTGTGATGCCCCTGGATTCATGGTAGGGCCCGATACGGAATTAGAAGGTTTAGTCCGTCGATCATCAAGACTATATATTACTGGAGCATCTCTCAAGGTGCCTATTATTACCATATTCTTACGCAAGGCCTACGGGCTAGGAGCCATGGCGATGTGTGGCGGCAGTACACATGAACCACTACTGTCCTTGGCATGGCCGAGCGCAGAATTTGGCGCCATGGGTCTCGAAGGTGCTGTTAAGCTTGGTTATAAAAAGGAATTAGAAGCTACTGAAACTGATGAAGATCAAGAGGCACTCTTTGACAAACTAGTGGATCGATCTTATCAGCGTGGCAAAGCGATACATGCAGCGAGCATGTTTGAATTTGACGAAGTGATCGATCCTGCTGATACTCGTAAGTGGATCTGTGCTGCTCTGGCTAGAAACAAGATAGAACGTAATCCTAATAGAACAATTGATACTTGGTAATGGCCTATAACAAGGAAGAAATTAAAGCAGGGGTTATCGAGGCGTATCGATTGCTGATTAATGACAGATATCAATATGACTATTTATCAGCGAAATACGATATACCAGCTTCTCTTGATCCACATCGGATAGAGCTCTTTCGAAATTTTTTCCTTGATTATATCTATCCTCCAGTTCAGAAACGCAAAGAACTCGACAGGGCTTTTGACAGTCTGGATCAACATATCAAAAATCCCAAAAGTCTATTAGCCATATTGCTTGACTCTAGTAGGGTCCTCTTTAAATTTGGTAGACACTTACCTAAAATTCTCAATGCTGCGATAAAGGCATTACGGTCATTTAAGAAGGCTAATACCTTCGAGGAGAGGCTAGCGAAAGAGGCACTGAGCAGAGATCCGCAAATACCTATTTCTCAGCATGAACTGAAAAGTCTAATTGCAGCATTACCCAAGACTGATGTGATGGATTTCATCAATGAGTCTAAAGCTCTCTTTGAAATCATACAAGATAGACAGTTGGTCACTAAGATTATTAGCCTTCTCACTCAGTTAATCAAGAGAATGGAGAAGAGTTCTGTCTATGCACAAACAGATGTCAACGCTTTTCAGATTGGGTTGGATATCATCACTGGAAGTTTTGAGCTATTTAACTCGCTCAGTACATCTGAGGCGAAGCAGTTATTTGAATTGGGTGTGGAGATTGAGCGGAATGAGATAGAGCGGGTATATGAGGAGTATGGATCAAATGATTAACTAATTTTTAGAGGTGAATGCATGAGTCATCTATATACTCTTAGAAAACAAGTCAACCTATCCCACAAATCTCCATTGCCAGCTATCCTTGATAGGCACCAACCACTTAGA
>CAZDHV010000473.1:0-1514 GCA_964505335.1 uncultured Saprospiraceae bacterium
GCGGGTTGACCATCTACTTCTTCAGCTTTATATTTTATGATGTTTAGCATAGTAACAGAGTCCTCAAGAGCTTGCCCTCCGAGTAATGCGCCCAATTGCTCCTGAGTGGGATAGATCTGATTGGTTAAGTTCATCTGATTAAATCTTAATGGTAATATTCTGGATTAACTTATTACAAGTTACTCGATGTACTGCTATTGAGGACTTAATCTTTCTTCCGATTTAGGCTTAGTGCCTTGAGCATCCATTTCGGAAGTGGTTTGGCAGGATCACGCTTGCGGAGATCGAGATACCAACCTAACTTTTTGAGGATTGGGATTTTATGGGCTTCGACGAATTCTATCAAGGTGCCATCGGGGTCCTCGATATATGAGAAATGTCCAGCCGCTTCGCCCATATCAAAACTATCGCTACTATCGACGGTGAATGGATGCCCCGCTGCTTCGCAGCGTGCTTTCATGGCCTCCATACCTTGGATATCATAGCACAGATGGATATATCCCATGTCACCCCAGAATCTTCCCTCAAATAGCTTCTTGGGCGTTCTATCTTTAGCCTGTACAAGTTCTAACTGACTGCCTCCGATCCACTGACTGAAAGGTCCTTGCCTTTTCTGGCTATGACCGATGAGTACTCTACGATATGATTCTCCTCCACCCGCTAAGGTTTTATAATCATCTTGCACACCCGTTGAGTCATAGATGATCTGATCATAACCCAATACATCTTTATAGAACTTGAGAGATAGGTCAATGTCAGATACTCCAATTGTACACCCATAGATGCCTCCAGTGCTCGCTTGAGTCTTAGTAAACCACTCATCGGCATGGACTACCTCAACAATGTTATTATAAGGATCTAAACAATAGAAATGCTCCATACCATCAGGTCCTAGAACAGGTTCGGATAGAAGTTTGACATTTATCTTCTTGAGGTGACTATAGGTCTTGCTGACATCTTTGCTCTTGATCTTAGCCATGAATAAGCCAAGATCACCAAGGGCTGCTTCATAAGTAATAGCTTCGGGCTTGCGCTCCGTATATTGCCAGATCTCAAGTCCGCCACCACCTTGCATACTCATGGCAAGAACGGCATGACGTTCTCTGGGCTCGCCACCTGTGTATCGTAGCATGAGCTCCGCAGTAGCCGCATCATCGAAAATAGGGATGTCAACAAAAAATGCTTTGCGATACCACGACCATAACTTATAAGTATCGGGATTGCCAATACCTACCTGTTGGATGCCACCGATGATCGGTTTACTTACCATGTCACATCATACTATATCGTGACAAATTCGCTCGTAGCGGTCTTATAAGCCCCTTCCTTGAGCTTGTCAGCTATAGCGGAAAATGCGTCTAAGGTCTTGTCGATATCGTCAAATGTATGCCCTGCCGTAGGTATAAGTCTTAGGAGGATCATACCTCGTGGGATAACTGGATACACTACAATAGAGCAAAAGATATTGTAGTTGTCCCTCATGTCCTTGACCAAGGCCATTGCCTCTTGCACTG